>JANNQT010000065.1:0-19312 GCA_031400895.1 Alphaproteobacteria bacterium
CGAGGGGTGCGATTAATCCTGCTCGGGCCAGCGCGATGCGGTCAAATTCTGCGCTGTGCGGATGAATTCCAGCTTCGTGAAAACTCAGCACCCATTCCCGGGACGCCGCGCAGCGACGTGCCCGGGACCCATAAACGCAGACGATGGTGATCTTGGGCCCCGGACTTGCGCTTCGCGCAATCCGGGGATGGGTGGGAGGGTCAGGGCTTGGTTGATCCAACCAGCTGCGCACCGGTCAATACCGAGAAGAGATCGTCCCAATGTGGGTTGTCGCGTTCAATCAGGTTTGTCTTCCAGTCGCGCCGCCACTTTTTCATCGCGTATTCGCGGTCGCGCGCCTCGGCGACCAGCATGAAGGGCTGATGCCAAACCAATCGGGTGACGCCGTATTTGGTCGTGAACGTTGAACCCATTCCTGCCTTGTGCTCGCTCACGCGCGCAATGAGATCAAGCGCCGAGCCAAGATAAAGCGTGCCGTGCTTGCGGCTGGCGAGCATGTACGTCGCAGTGAGGCGTGTTTCATCGACACGCATCGTTGAGGTTTAGAACACAAGCGCCTCCGCCGCAACAATATCGGCGTAAGCGAATTCCCTTACCACCCATTCCCGGGACGCCGCGGAGCGGCGTGCCCGGGACCCATAAACACGAGCGTTCGTGATCCTGGGGCCCAGGTTCGAACTACGTCCGCCCCGGAATGACGGCGCCTTTGCAAACCTTATCCCCCAACCTCAAAACCACCCATTCCCGGGGCGCGGCGCAGCCGCGAGCCCGGGACCCATGAACGCGAACCGTTTGTGATCTTGGGCCCCGGACTTGCGCTGCGCGCAATCCGGGGATGGGTGTTTAGGCGTGGAGCTCGAGAAGAGCCTGGATCAGCCGTTGCACCACTTCCTGCACCGCAGCCGCTGTGAACGTGCGCTTGAGCCAGGCAAGCACAGTGTCCACAAAACGCTGGATGAGATCCGTCGAAACACGCTGCTGAACAATGGTCGCTTCGAAGGCGGCGATTTCGCTGAGCGCGATCTAGCGTCAAGCTTTCGGCGGCTGCCTCGATGCGATCCACCAGCAACAAACCCACGCGCGGATCGGTGTGCGCGAAATAATTGAGTATGCCGTCAAGGTTGGAGCGGGCGGCGCTGGTCCAGACCAGCTTTCTCACGATTTGGCTTCAAGCGCCTTGTTGAGCATCGCGCGCGCGCCGGCCATCACCTCATCGTGGGGGTAAAGCACGGCTGTTCCCGATGCGATTTCACGGCGCTGTTCCTCGATAGAGGCGCGCAAATCTTCATCGCTGATCGTCAGCGGCGGCAGGGCGGCGTGGCGGAAATAATCCGCCAACGCCTCGGCGGCGATATCGGCCTTGGGCCGAGCGGTGGCGGCGGCGATTTCGTCAAGCGCTGCCTCGGTGGCGGGATCGAGCGGGATAGTGAGGGTGGTCATGGGGCGGGAGGCATAGCAGAACAACCCGCCATCCTCAAACTCACCACCCATTCCCGGGGCGCCGCGCAGCGGCGAGCCCGGGACCCATAAACACGAACCGCTCGCGATCTTGGGCCCCGGAATTGGCGCAAGCGCCAATCCGGGGATGGGTGTGTTGGAAGCATTGGAGCGCTACTTTCACCACCCATTCCCGGATGAATGCGCAGCATTCAGTCCGGGACACACAGTTAGTCATCGACGGCGAACTTCGCGCTAAACCAAAAGGCTTCAGCGTTGCGCTTCGAGCTCTCGAACGACATGTCGAACGCAAAGCTCGAATTCCTTAGCGCCCCATTGAAAGCATCGACGACTGCAACGGATGCGCGCAATAGGCGCCGCTCATAGCCGTACTTTGGAGCGGGCGTCGCGCCGGCAGGGCTCGTCGGCGGAGTCAACGAGTGGGCTAATCTCTCATCGCGAAATGCAACCAAGGCCCCTCGAAACCCAGCACGGGAGACCTTTCTTGCCACACGTATCGCCTTCGCCAAACGTGCCAGCTGCCTTCTGACGTATTCGTTCGGCGCCGCAGTATTCTCGCTCTTGCACAGTTTCATTGAAATCACGGCAGATACTGCCGGATCGTCTACCAAGTCCACCATAGCAAGTATGCTCTCTCGATCTGTCGCTCCGCGGTCCCACAAAGCGCAAAGCCTGAGAATCTCGTAATTCAGCATTACCCACTGAAGCAAATTGAAGGCGTTCGCGGCATAGGAGCGCGGAATCTGCCGCGCGATCGCTGGACTGTAAATGATAATGCGATTGGTTTCGGTAACACCGATGATCTCTTGTAGGTGATCGATGGCACGAGAAACGATGTGTGCAGCGCGCTCAAATCGCTCATCCGCGCTCAACGACGCAGGCCAAGCCTTCTTACTCATCACCCTTCCCCAAACAACGCCCCCGTCTCCGGCGCTCTCGCTGGCGCTTTCTTTCCCAGCCGCTCATACGCTTTCGGCGCGGCCATGCGTCCGCGCGGGGTGCGCATGACGAAGCCTTGTTGCATCAGGTACGGTTCGATCATGTCTTCGACCGCGTCACGGGCTTCGGCGAGCGCTGCGGCGAGCGTCTCCACGCCGACCGGGCCGCCGGAATAGGTTTCCACTAGCGCGTGCAGATAGCGGCGGTCGAGCAGGTCGAGGCCGTCGCCATCGACTTCAAGCCGCTTCAGCGCATGATCGGCGAGTTTGGCGTCGATGGCGGCGCCTTCGGCTTCGGCGAAATCGCGCACGCGGCGCAGCAGGCGCACGGCAACACGGGGCGTGCCGCGGGCGCGTTTGGCGATCTCGATCGCGCCTTCGCCAGTCAGCGCCACGCCGAGTTTCTCCGCCGCGCGCGTGACGATGCCGAGCAAGTCCTCTGTGCTGTAGAACTCAAGCCGCACCGGAATGCCGAAGCGGTCGCGCAGCGGCGTGCCGAGCAGACCCGCGCGCGTAGTCGCGCCAACCAACGTGAACGGGGAAAGATCGATGCGCACGCTGCGCGCCGATGGCCCTTCGCCGATGATAATGTCGAGGTGATAATCCTCCATCGCCGGATAGAGGATTTCCTCCACCGCCGGCGCCAGGCGATGGATTTCGTCGATGAATAGCACGTCGCGCGGTTCGAGATTGGTGAGCAGCGCCGCCAGATCGCCGGCGCGCGCAATCACCGGGCCTGACGTTGCGCGAAAGCCGACGCCCAGCTCACGGGCGATGATCTGCGCAAGCGTGGTCTTGCCGAGGCCCGGCGGGCCGAACAGCAGCACGTGGTCCATGGCGTCGCCGCGATTGCTGGCCGCCTCGACGAACACTTTGAGGTTCGCCTTCGCCGCCGGCTGGCCAACGAATTCGTCGAACCCTTGCGGTCGCAAGGCTCGGTCGGCCCCCTCCCCGGGCTGACGGGCGGGCGAAAGGATGCGTTCTGCAGGTTCGGCCATGGGGCTTCATAGCCGATTCGGGTTGGCAATTGGTTCAAGTGGCCGGCGGCGGCGGCTTTTCCCCGCCCACAAAAGCGCCTAAGCCAGCCGGCCACGGAGGATTTTCGAAAATGGGCGTGTTGCAGGGAAAGGTCGTCATCGTCACTGGCGGCGGCAATGGCATCGGCAAGGAATGCGCGCTCTTGGCGGGGCGCGAAGGCGCTTGCGTGCTGGTCAACGATCTGGGCGCGAGCGTCAAAGGCGAAGGCGCGGGCTCCGCGGGGCCAGCTGAGCAGGTGGCGCAAACAATCCGCGCCGCTGGCGGCAAGGCGATCTCCAATTCCGACAGCGTCAGCGATTACGACGCGGTCGTCGCCATGGTCGAGCAAGCGAAGAATGAATTTGGCGGCCTGCACGCGATCATCAATCCAGCCGGCATTCTGCGCGACGCGATGTTCCACAAGATGGCGGTCGACGATTGGCGCGCGGTGATCGACGTGCACTTGCACGGCGCGTTCAATGTCTGCCGCGCCTCGATCGAGCATTTCCGCGAGCAGCAAAGCGGTAGCTACGTGCTGTTCACCTCCACCTCGGGGCTGATCGGCAATATCGGGCAAGCGAATTACGCGGCGGCCAAGCTTGGCGTCATGGGGCTATCGCGCATTATCGCCATGGAAGGTCAGTCCAAGAACGTGCGCGCCAACATCATTGCGCCGTTCGCATGGACCCGGATGATCGCCACCATTCCGATCAAGGACGAGGCTTCGGCGGCGCGGGTGGCGAAGTTCGAGCAGAACATGCGCGCCGACCAGGTGGCGCAGATGGCGATCGCGCTCTGCGCCGACGGCGCGCGCGATGTGTCTGGGCAGATTTTCGCGGTGCGGGGCAATGAAGTGTTCCTGTTCGACCAGCCCCGCCCGGTGCGCGGCATGGCGCGGCTGGAAGGCTGGCGCCCTGAAAGCATCATCGAGCACGCCCTGCCCGCGATGCGCGCCAATTTCACCGACCTCGGCGCATCGATGAGCGTGTTTCCATGGGATCCGGTTTGAAGATACACCTGCGCCGGACGCCGATAGGGGGCTCGAATTGAAGATCGCAATGCAGGTGCTTTTTCTCGGCCTTGCGCTGCTGGCCTGCGCGAGCCCGGTCCAGCGCGATGGCGAATGGGCGCTGGCGAACCTGCCCGGCGCGCCGGCGAATGCGCCGCGCCCGACGCTGACTATAAACGGCAATCAGCTTTCTGGCTTCGCCGGTTGCAACCGCGTCATCGCCACCATCGAGAGCGACGGCAATGTCGCGGGCTTCTTCCGCGGCAGCCCGGGGGTGACGGAAATGTATTGCGAGGGAAATTCCGCGATGGAGATGGAGCAGGCGTTTCTGGCGGCGCTCAACCGCACCGGCGACGCGCGCATCGAAGAGGGAGCGCTGGTCTTCTACGATGCCGACAACCGCGAGATCATGCGCTTCGAGCCGGCCAAACCCTGAAGGGTTGAAAAGCGAGGCGCTGGGCCCAAGATAGCCACCATGATCGAGCATCGCCCCTTCTCAAGCCTTGGCCAATTCGACACCGATTGGCTGGCGGCGCGCTATCACTTTTCCTTCTCCGGCTACAACGACCCCAAGCGCGTGCACTGGGGCGCGCTGCGGGTGTGGAACGACGACACCATCCAGCCGAAGACCGGGTTTCCACCCCACCCGCACGCGGACATGGAAATCATCACTTACGTCCGCAGCGGCGCGATCACTCATGAAGACAGCATGGGAAACAAAGGCCGCACCGAAGCGGGCGACGTGCAGGTGATGAGCGCGGGTTCGGGCGTCACCCATGCCGAATACAATCTCGAGGACCAAGCCACCACGCTCTACCAGATCTGGATCTTGCCAAAGCAGCGCGGCGGCGAGCCCTATTGGGGCGCGGCCAAGTTTCCCAAGACCGATCGCGCCGGCGCGCTTGTGATCCTGGCGTCGGGCTTCGCGGCGGACCAGGCGACCGGCGCGTTGCCGATCCGCCAGGACGCGCGCGTGCTGGCCGCCACGCTCAAAGCGGGCCAGCAGGTGACGCATGCGCTGGGGGCCGACCGCAAACTTTATGTCGCCGTGGCCAAAGGCGAGGCCGTCATCAACGGCGTCACGATGGGCCACCGCGATGGCGCGGCGATCCGCGACGAGCCTGAAATCACCGTTACCGCCGCCGCCGACTGCGAAATCGTTCTGGTGGACGCGCCGTAGCCAAGCAATGACGGGATCGTGAGTGGCGCGAGCGCGTAATTACGCTTAAAGGTGAGCATTGCGATTTAGGAGGCGTCCCCATGCGTTTGTCCCCAGCGTTGTTTGGCTTCGCCGCTTCGTTCCTGCTCGCCGCCCCCGCCTTCGCCGGCCCGGTGCTGGCACCGGTGAGTTTTTCTGCTGAATTTCAAACCAGTCTGGAAGACGAGTTGGGCGTGCGTGAGGGCGAGGAGTTACGCCAGGCGGTCACCGATGCGGTCAACCGAGCGCTGGCGCGGCGCGCCGTTGCCGCGCAGGGCGCGCCGCTGACGATCGAGATTTCGATCATCGATGCAGACCCCAACCGGCCGACCATGCGGCAATTGGCGGCGCGGCCGGGCCTCGATTTTGGCCGCTCGCTGTCGATCGGCGGGGCCGAGCTTCACGCTGTGCTGCGCGGCGCCGATGGCGGAATCGTCAGCGAAGTCACCCACCGGCGGTACAATTACAGCATCGACGACGTCGCCAGTTTCTCGCCGACAACCTGGTCAGAAGCGCGCCGCGCCATCCGCCGCTTCGCCGAGCGGGTCGCCGACGCCTACGTCGCGGCGCAATAGCCTCAGCGCAGGCCGAGGATTTTGTGGGTTTGCAAGCTCAGCCGCCAGCGCGGGTGGGCGAGGCAATAGGCGATGGCGACCGCGGTGTTGGCGGGGGTGGCGGCATTGTCCATGGCCTGCAGGAAAAAATAAGCGAAATCCAAGTGTTCGTAGCGTTCCGGCGAGCCGCCGGCTTGCGGAAACACCAGCTTTAATTCATCACCGGATAGCTGAACAAGATCGGCGTTCGCTTTCGGGCTGACACAGACCCAATCGATTCCTGGAGGCGCGGCGATGGTTCCGTTGGTCTCAACGGCGACCTCGAAGCCGGCTTCGTGGAAGGCGTGGATCAGCGGCGTGTCGAGCTGCAGCAAGGGCTCGCCGCCGGTGCACACCAGATAGGGCTCGCCGGCGCTCGCCTCTGGCCACAAAGCAAACGCCGCGCGCGACAGCGCCTTCGGGCTGGCGAACTTGCCGCCGCCATCGCCGTCGGTTCCGACAAATTCGGTATCGCAGAATTGGCAAATCGCGGTGGCGCGGTCCTGCTCGCGCCCGCTCCACAGATTGCAGCCGGCGAAGCGCACGAACACCGCCGGCCGGCCCGCGCGGGCGCCTTCGCCTTGCAGCGTGTAGAACATTTCCTTGACCGAGTAGGTCATGACCCGCCGCCGCCCCCGTCCGAGGTCCAGTCCGCCCAGCCCTTGGCCCGCAACGCGCAGGCCGGGCACGCCGCGCAACCATAACCCCAGGCGTGGCGATGAACGCGGTCGCCCTGATAGCAGGTGTGGCTATGTTCGAGGATAGCCTCGACCAGCGTCTCGCCGCCAAGTTCATGCGCCAGCGCCCAGGTTTGGCCCTTGGTCAGGTGCATCAGCGGCGTCTCGATCCGCAGCGGGCGCTCAAGCCCGAACCGCAGCGCGCTTTGCATGGCGTCCAGCGTGTCGCGCCGGCAATCGGGGTAGCCCGAATAATCGGTCTCGCACATGCCACCAACCAGCACATCGACGCCGAGCCGCCAGGCGTGGGCGGCGGCGATGGACAAGAACACCAGATTGCGGCCCGGCACGAAAGTCGTGGGTAGCCCGTTGGCGGCCATTTCGATGGCGCGGTCGGCGGTCAGCGCGCTTTCGGCGACCGCGCCATAGCCGGAGATATCCACCACCAAATCCGGCCCCAACCTCCGATTCGCCGACGAGGCGACCTGTTCGCGCACGATCGGCCGCTGCGCGAGCTCGATGGCGTGTCTCTGTCCATAGAAAAAACCTATGGTTTCAACAGAGTCATATCGTGAAAGCGCCCAGGCGAGGCAGGTCGCGGAATCTTGTCCGGCGGAAAACAGAACCAGGGCAGCGGCGACCATGGCGACATTGTACCGAACTCGGCCCAGGCGGGGAACGCCTTGCTCGGCAAACTTTCTCGCGGATTTCCCCTACGGAGGTGTGGCTCCGCCGCCTCATGTTTGGCGGCGATGAAGCCGCCACCCCCAGATGGCGAGTCCTACAGTTGACACGAGGGGGGGGAGCGTCTGCTATAGCGGTCTGGACCGGCGGGGCGCGGGGGAACCGTATTGCCCTTCGTGCGGCGGCTTGAAAATGCGAGGTCGGCCCTCGCCAACGGGAGGAAGGCGATGAGCAAAAAGAAAATCGGTTGGATGCTGCTTTCGGGTGCATCGATCGCGGCGATGGGCGCGTTGAGCCCGGCCATGGCGCAGGACGAGGACATGGCGGAAGACGAAATCGTCGTCACCGCCACCGGCCGCAGCGCGGCGATCCAGGACGTGCCGCTGGCGGTCACCGCCATCTCCGGCGAGACCCTTCAAAATGCCGGCGTCGAGAACCTGCTCGACCTCAACCAATTGGCGCCCAGCTTGGCTATCGGCGTTGGTCAATCGACTGCGACAGGCTCGATCGCCCGCATCCGCGGCATCGGCACCGGCGGCGACAACCCCGGTTTTGAATCGGCGGTCGGCTTTTTCATTGACGGCGTTTACCGCGCCCGCGCCGGGGTGGCGGTCTCCGACCTTCCAGAGGTTGAGCGCGTCGAAGTGTTGCGCGGCCCGCAAGGCACTCTGTTCGGTCGCAATACCTCGGCTGGCGCGATCAGCGTGGTGACGGCTGGCCCCGATTTCGCCCCCGGCATGTGGCTTGAAGCTGGCGCCGGCGATTATGGTTATGGCGCGATGAAAGGCGGCGGAAACCTTCCGCTCGGCGAGTCGCTGGCGATCCGCCTCGACGGCTCGCTGCGCACGCGCGACGGCTACCTCAATGACGTCACCTCAGGCCGTGACATCAACAACCAGAATCGCTGGAGCGCACGCGGCCAGGCACAGTGGGATATCAGTCCGGAAGCCTCGCTGCGCCTCATTGTCGATACATCGGAAACCGATGAAGAATGCTGCGCGGTCACACCGATCCAATACGGCACCACCCAAAACGCCATCAACGCGATCGTTGGTTTGGCGGCCACCGTGCCTGGGCGGGTCGGCAACGCCAATACGCTGCTTGAGGCTCGCAACCAAACCGTCACGCCTGGCCGCGTCTATGTCGAACAGGTTGAGGACGATGGCATTTCCGGCGAACTCAATTGGGATATCGGCGGCGTCAATCTTACTTCGATCACCGCCTATCGCGACTGGAACGCCACCCGCGGGCAGGACATCGATTTCAACCTCATCGACATCGCCTACCGCGACGGTCTGACGGTGTCTTTTGAGAACTTCACCCAGGAAATTCGTCTGCAAGGTGAGGCCGGCAATATCGATTGGCTGGTTGGCGCGTTCTATGCCGACGAAACCCTCGACACGACCGACACCATTCGCCTGGGTGCGCACGCGCCAATCTATGCGAATTTCGTCACCTTCGGCAACACCGCGACGGCGCCCGGCGGTCCCTACCAGCTCTATGCTGGCGCGCCCGCGGGCGCGCCGTCGATATTGGCGTTGGTGAGTCCCTTGCTCGCAGCCACTTACTTGACGCCAAGCGTGACCGGCCAAGGCCAAGTAGGCGACAATTGGGTGGTCGAAACCCAGAGCCTAGCGTTGTTTACCCATAACGAAATCAACCTCTCCGAGGATTTGGTTTGGACCATTGGCATCCGCTACAATCAGGAAACCAAGGATCTTTCGGCAAACCTGAATGTCGTGAATTCAAGCTGCTCGAGCCTTCAAGCTATCGAAATCTCAACCGACCCGTTGGTGCCCGGCCCTGGCGGCGCGTTTGCCGCACTGCAGGGTGCGCTTGGCGGCGCCCTGGCGCCGGTGCTCAATCTCGCTTGCAATCCCGCCGTCAACCCGATCGCCAACGGGGCCTGGAGCGGCGATTCCGAGGAGAACGAATGGAGCGGCACCACCTCGCTGGCTTATCATTTGAGCGAAGATGTGATGCTCTATGGCGGTTTTTCGCGCGGCTATAAGGCGGGCGGCTTCAACGTCGATCGCTCCGGCTTCGCGCTCACCCCCGCGCTCGTCAATCCGGCGTTGCTGAATACCGGGCAATTGGCGTTTGACCCGGAATTTACCGACGCGCTGGAGCTCGGCATCAAGTCCACGGTGTTCGGCGGCAGCACCAATTTGAATCTGACGGCATTCTATCAGCAGATTCACGACTACCAGCTCAACGCCTTCAACGGCTTCAATTTCGTGACCCGCAACGTTCCCGAGGTGATCAGCCAAGGCGCGGAGTTCGAAATTCTGACCCGGCCGATGGAAAATCTGACCATCCAGGGCGGCGTCACCTATACCGACGCTACCTTCGACAGCACCGTCGTCTTCGCGGCCACGCCAGGAAACACTGTGTTCGCTGGCGATCCGCTTGCGCTGTCTCCGGAACTCACCGTAACCGGCGCGGTCACCTACGAGATGCCGCTGGGCGACAATTTGCGCGCGCTATTCTATCTCGATGGTCGCTGGAACAGCGAATACCGCACGCAAACGCTTAATCGAAATCCGATCACTGACAACGAGGCCTTTGCGATCATCAATGGCCGCGTCGGCATCGGCAACCCGAATGGGCGTTGGGGCATCGAGCTTTGGGGCCGCAACCTGACCGACGAATTCTACCATGTCGGCGGCTTCATCGCGACCCTGCAAAATACCGCCGTCGTCTACCCGAGCGAACCAGCGACTTATGGCATCACGTTGCGCGCCCGCTACTGAGCGCTCGCTAGGGACAAAAAATCAGCGGCCGGAGCTCACGCTCCGGCCGCTTTTTCTTGTACCGCGTCGCGCCGAGCAAGCTGCGCTCAGGCCAACAGCCAGAAATTCTGACTGGTGGAAAGCAATTGGCGCCCCGGACTGACAGCGCACCTGCATGCGAGGGCGCTAGCGATCGCTGGTATAGCGCTCACGCTTTCCCGCGCAGCATTTCCAATATCCCGGAGAAGTCCTTGCCGGCGTGGCCACGTTCGGCGAATTCGGCGAACAAGGCTTCCGCGGCGCCGCCGAGCGGGGTGGAGGCGCCCGAGGCCTCGGCTGCGTCCTGCGCCAATTTCAGGTCCTTCAGCATCATCGCCGTAGCGAAGCCCCCTTCGTAATTGCGGTTCGAGGGCGCGGCGGGAACCGGCCCCGGCCAGGGGCAGTACGAGGTCAGCGACCAGCATTGGCCGGAAGCCTTGCTGGCGATGTCGTAGAATTTCTGCGGCTCGAGCCCAAGCCGCTCGGCCAGCACGAACGCTTCGCACACCCCGATCATGGAAATGCCGAGCAGCATGTTGTTGCAGATCTTCGCCGCCTGCCCCGCGCCGCTGGCGCCGGCATGGATCACCGCTTTCGCCATCGGCGCCAGCGCTTGCTCGAACTCGGGAAAATCCTGCTCGCGGCAGCCGACCATGAAGGTGAGCGTTCCCCCGCTCGCCGCCGCCGTACCGCCAGAGACCGGCGCGTCTGCGGCGCGGAAGCCTTGCATCGCCGCATCGCGCGCCACAGTGCGGGCGGTGTCCACGTCGATGGTGGAGCAATCGATCAGCAGCGCATCCTTGCGCGCATTGGGCAGGATCGCCTCCATGTAGACGCTCGACACGTGCTGGCCCGCCGGCAGCATGGTGATGACGATGTCGGCGTCCTTGACCGCTTCGGAGGCGGAGGCTGCGCCGGTCATCCCCTGCTCGATCGCATGCGCCAGCGCCTCGCTGGAGAGGTCGAACGCGATCAATTCGCGCCCGGCCTTCAGCTGATTGGCCGCCATGCCCGAGCCCATATTGCCAAGGCCGATGAACGCGACACGGGTCATGGAGAACGCTCCTGTTGATCGCGTTTCCTCTAGGCGTTCGGGGATGGGCGAACAAGCTTCAATGAAAATTCCGCCCCTTCGGCATTGCCTGCGCGGCGCCGGAGGCGCGCAGATCGATGCGTTCATTGCGCGGATGGCGCTGGCGGGGATCGCCGTCGCCGCCGCTTCTGGGTTCGTCAGCGGGCGAGGTTGCATCCAATTCCCCGCCCGCCGCTGAAAGCTTCGCCAGCAGCGGCGTCCAATCGTGGACGCGTTCAGCAATGACATGGATGACGCCGCTTTCGCTTTGTACCGGGCCATCGATGGCGACCAGGCGTCCGCCGATCACTTCGGCGCGGAAGCGTTCGAAAAGTTTCGGCCACACCACGATATTGGCGATGCCGCTCTCATCCTCCAGCGTCATGAAGATGACGCCAGACGCCGTGCCCGGCCGCTGCCGCACCAGCACCAGCCCCGCCACGCGCGTGCGCGCGCCATTGCGCAGGCTAGGCAGCGTCTCCGCTTTGATCGCCCGGCGCGTCGCCAGTTCGTCGCGCAACAGCGCGCAAGGGTGCGCCTTCAGCGACAGACCGAGCGTGCGATAATCCTCCACGATATGCTCGCCGAGCGGCATGGCGGGGAGGGTGAAATCAGGTTCTGGGGTGAGTGGCGAATGGCGAATGGGGAGTGGGGGTTGCACCCATCCCCCGATTGGCGCGTCAGCGCCAAGTCCGGGAATGGGTGATGTTTCAACCTGAGAGTTAACTCCGTCATCCTGGTTTTCGCCATCCCATTCCTCACTCCCCATTCGCCACTCGCCATTCGCCTCTCCCCTTGCTTCCGCAAACAACGGCAAATCTTCCTGCCCGCCCACGCGGTTGAGCCCGCGCGCCGCCCAGAGTGCGTCGCGGCGGTCGAGGCCGAGCGAGCGGAACGCGTCGATGTCGGCAAGGCGCTCGATGGTGGAGGCGGGCACGCCGCTGCGTAGCCACACCTCGCGCACAGAATCATAACCCCTGCCCCGCCGCGCCACCAGCATCTCCAATTCCTCCTGCTTCAGGCCTTTCGCCTGGCGAAAGCCAAGCCGCAGCGCGTGCGTGGAGCGGATGTCGCTTTCCATATCACGATGGCGCGCATGCAGACGCGGTGCGGCGCGCGGGCCGGGTTCGAGCTTGTTGTCCCAATCGGAGAGATTCACATCGATGGCGCGCACCTCGACGCCATGCTCGGCCGCGTCGCGCACGATTTGCGCCGGGGCGTAAAAACCCATCGGCTGCGCGTTGAGTAAAGCGGCGGCGAACACGTCGGGATATGGCATTTGAGCCAGCACGAGGCGTACACCAGCAAAGCAAAGCTCGCCGCATGGCTTTCCGGAAAGCCGTATTCTCCGAAGCCTTCGATCTGGCGGAAACTGGCTTCGGCGAAATCGCGCGTGTAATTGTTGGCGATCATGCCGTCGATGAATTTGGCTTTCAGTTGGTGGATCGTACCGACGCGCTTGAACGTCGCCATGGCGCGGCGCAATTTGTCAGCTTCCGGCGGCGTGAAACCGGCGCCGACAATGGCGATCTGCATCGCTTGCTCCTGGAATAAGGTGACGCCGAGCGTGCGCTTGAGCACGTCTTCGAGCGCCTTCGATGGATAAGAAACTTGCTCCAAGCCTTGCCGGCGGCGCAAATACGGATGCACCATGCCGCCCTGGATCGGACCGGGGCGCACGATCGCCACTTCGATCACGAGGTCGTAGAAAGTCTTCGGCTTGAGGCGCGGCAGCATCGACATCTGCGCCCGGCTCTCGACCTGAAACACGCCGATGGAATCGGCGCGCCGCAGCATGGCGTAAACGCGCGGATCGTCCGGGGGCCAAAAGACGGAGAGGTCGCTTCGCGAGGGACCGCCCCCGCAAGGGGGGAGGGGTTCGCGCCAGTCCGGATAGAATGCCCCCATCATATCAAGCGCCTTCTTCAAACAACTCAGCATCCCCAAGCCCAGCACATCGACCTTCAGCAGCCCCAGCGCTTCCAGGTCGTCCTTGTTCCATTCGATCACGGTGCGATTTTCCATCGCCGCGTTCTGGATCGGCACGACGTCGTGCAGTTTCTCGCGGGTGATGACGAAGCCGCCGACATGTTGCGAAAGATGGCGCGGAAAACCGTGCAGTTCGCGCGCCAGCTGCACGCACGCCGCCAGGTGCTTATCGGAAACATCGAGCCCCTGCTCTTGCAGGTCGCGCGCGCTGACGCCATCGGACCAATAATGCAGCGCCTTGGAAAGCGCGCCGATGCGGTCCTCCGAAAAGCCGAATGTTTTTGCCACTTCGCGAATAGCGCTGCGGCCGCGATAGCAGATCACCACGGCCGACAAGCCGGCGCGGTCGCGACCGTATTTTTTATAGATATACTGAATCACTTCCTCGCGCCGCTCGTGCTCGAAATCGATGTCGATGTCGGGCGGCTCGCCTCGCTCTTCGGAGACGAAGCGGTCGAACAGCAATTCATTGGTGGCGGGATCGACCTCGGTGACGCCGAGCACGTAGCAGATGCTGGAATTGGCCGCCGAGCCGCGCCCTTGGCAGAGGATGGGATCGATCTTGACGCCGTCCTTGTCAAAGCCCGAGCGCGCGAATCTCACGACGTCGGCGACGGTGAGAAAATACGGCGCATATTTGAGCTTGGCGACGATGGAAAGTTCGCGCTTGAGCGACGTTTCGACCTTCTCGGGAACGCCCTCGGGATAACGCCTCAGCGCGCCTGCCCAGGACAACGCTTCCAGCGCTGTTTGCGGATCGGAGAAGCCTTCGGCGGTTTCCTCCGGATACTCGTAGCGCAGATCGTCCATGGAGAAATCGACGCTCTCCAGCAGGCGAAGGCTTTCGCTTACGGCCTCGGGCGCATCGGCATAGAGCCGCGCGATCTCCGCCGGCGACTTCAAATGCCGCTCAGCGTTCTTGGCCAGCAGCGTGCCCGCGTTCGCCAGCGTGGTTTTCTCGCGGATGCAAGTGACGACATCGAGCAGCGCGCGCCGCTCGGGCGCGTGCATCAAGGGCTCGGTGGTAGCGATGAGCCGTGCGCCGGTTTGCTGCGCCAAGTCTTTCAGCACACGCAAACGCTGCTTGTCTTCGCCGTCGAAAAGCCAAGCCGCCGCAAGCCAGACATGGCCGGCGCGCTCGCGGATGGCGGTGAGGTAGGGGGCAAGATTACGCACCTCCCCCCTTGCGGGGGAGGTGGCCGCGCGGCGGGGGGGGAGGTCCGGCACAACAATCGCCGCCAACCCCTCCGCATGTTCGAGATAATCCGCAAACCTCAACCAGCACTCGCCCTTCGGCGCGCGCAGGTTGCCGCGCGTGAGCAGGCGCGTGAGTTGCGCGTAGGCGGCGCGGTTTTGCGGATAGGCGATCACATCCGGCGCGCAGTCCTCGAACACCAGCCGCGCGCCAACGATGAGCCGCAGCCCCTGCTCCTTCGCCGCCACATGCGCGCGCACCACGCCCGCCAGCGTATTGCGATCCGCCACGCCCAGCCCCGCCAGGCCCAGCGCTTTAGCCTGCTCGGCCATCTCCTCGGGATGCGACCCTGCACGCAGGAAAGAGAAGTTCGTCGTCGCGCAAAGTTCCGCGAACGCGCTCATGCAAACAGCCCGTGCACGCACCAGCGCGGGGCTTCGGCTTCGCCGTAGAGGCCTTCGCGGTAGAGCCAGTAGCGGCGGCCTTGTTTGTCCTCGACGCGATAATAGTCGCGCGAGGGCTCACGCTTCAGCCAATCGCCGGCGATGCGCTCTGGCCCCTCCGCGCGCGCCACCTCGCGCAGCACGCGCCGCCAACGAAAGCGCAACGGCGGGCCGTCAGGCACAGCGGCGATGGCGTCGATGGCTTGCGCGCGGGAGAAGAGTGTGAGCGGGCGGCGCGGCGCGCCCAACCCTCCCCCTTGCGGGGAGGATGTTGGCCGAGAGGGTTCCTCCCCCCATCCCCCCGCGCGCTCAGGCATATGCGTGTCGCGCAGTTTCGGGCGCAGCACGCGTTTTGGCCCGAGCCGCGCGCTTAGCATATCGACGATGGCGGCGATTTGCTCGGCGCCGGTTTCCTCCTCCCCGACCAGCGCGCGCGCCGCGCCTTCGATGCGCTCCATTTGCACAATATCCAAGCGCGCCGCTTCAATGCCAAACTCGGCGTCGAGATTTTCCGCGGCGACATTGAGCTTCTCGCGGAACAAGCGCAGCAGGGTTTTCACCTCGCGCTCGGGGCGGCTGACGCCGATCTCGATGGCGCGGTCGCGGCCATCGACGCCGAACAGATGCAAGCGCGCGCGGCGCATTCCAGCGCCGCGCAATTCCAGTTGCGCCGCCGCGTCCTCGCACAGCGCCTGCGCGGCGATCAAAAGCATCTCGACGCTGCACAGCGGCTCCAGAAACCGCCGCAACGCGAACACCGGCGGCGCGGGCCGGCGCGGCGAGAGCGCTTCGCTGGCGCGCCCCAAGGCTTGGTCCAGCCGCAACATCGCCCGCTGCCCCGCCCGCGCGGTGAACGCAGCCCGCGGCGCGTCGAGCAGCTGGCCGATGGTTTTGAGGCCAAGCCGGCGCAACAGCGCGGCCGCTGCTTCGTCCAGCCGCAACGCTTCGATAGGGAGAGGGATTAGCTCCTCCTCCCCCTTGCGGGGGTCGATGCATTGCATCGACGGTAGGGGGCGGGGGGCGTGCAAACGATCCGGCGCCGGCATATCGGAACGCCCCTCATCCGGCCGCTTCGCGGCCACCTCCTCCGCAAGGGAGAAGGTTCGCTTTTGCCCATACCGCGCCAACCCCCACGCCGCGCCGGGCGTGTCCGCGATCGCCGCGCGGGCGGCGAGGCCTTGGGCGGCGAGGCGCGACACGATCTCCTCGCGCAAAGCCTGCTCGCCGCCGAATAAATGGCTGCAGCCGCTAATGTCCAGGAATAACCCGTCCGGCGCATCCAGTACAACAATCGGGGTGAAGCGCTCGCACCAGGCGGCGATGGCATCGAGCGCGCGTGCTTGTTCCGCCGGTTCGGCCTCGAACACAGCAAGCTTGGGCCGGATCGCGCGCGCGTCCGCCAGCGTTTGCCCCGCGCGCAAACCAAGCGCCGACGCGCGCGCATCCACGCTCGTCAACAGCAGCGCGTTGGCGGTTTTGGCGTAGACCGCGAGCGGGCAGTGCTCAGGCGCGCGCCCGGCGCGGATCAGCCGATCCGTGGCCAGAAGCGGCAGAAAGATCGCCAGCCACAGATTCCGTGAAGGCGCGCTCATTCGAGTTCCAGTCCAGGGTGAAAATCGCGCCGGCGGGGCCAGCGCGGTTGCGGGTGAGTTCGATGCGATAGGCCGGCGCGCCAAGCTCGCGCGCTTCGGCGTGGCTGGGCGCGGGCGAGACACGCCAGCGCGTCCACGCGGCGCTGGCTTCCGCTGGCGGGCGCAGCAGCAGGCAGCGCGCGTGGCTGCGTTCGGCGAACAACAGCAAACGGCGCGTTGCCTTGAGTTCAAGTGCGCGTCCCGGGCCGAGCGCGCAGATCACCACCGCGCCTGGCGCGCCGAGCCCCTGCTCGGCCGCCCACAGCGCTTCCTCGCGCTTGCGCGCGCGCACGACGATCAGCCGAGAGAGATCGATCCCGAATTCAGCCAACCCCGGCGGGTAAGGCGCGCCCGTTTCGGCGAACACCCCCTCCTCGCCTACCCAGATGATCCCGGCCGCCCCCGCCCAGCCCGCCGTCAACCCCAAGCCAAACCCCAAAGCCGCCGCCTCGTCGCCCGGCCCAGCCGGGCCGATCTCATGCAAGGGCTGAGCGGCCATGGCAGCGGCGAGGGTGGAAAATCCCCTCCCCCCATTGGAGGGAGGTGGCCGCGAAGCGACCGGAGGGGGGGCTGGACGCGGATGCATGTTCTTGTTATGTTCTATCGCAACAATTCCCTTTCGGCAAGGGACTGAGCTAAGATCATTGCAGAGGCCCCATGACCATCCCACTCCCGGCCCAATTCGAAGCCTGGGCGAAGACCGAAGTCGCCGCCGGCCGCGCCCAAAGCGTTGAGCAAATCGCCGCGCAAGCGCTGGAAGCGCACCGCCTCCAGGTCGAGAAATTTCGCGCCTCGCTGGACGGCGCCGTCGCAGAAGCCGATCATGACGGCTGGATCGAAGGCGACGCCTTCCTAGCCGAAATGGACACCCTCATCAGCGCGCTCGAGGCAGAATCCGGCGCATGAAACCGCGGCGTCTGCTGGTTGCCCCCCGCGCGCAGCGTGACCTCAATGTCATCATCGCTTGGTATCGCCGGGAAATGGGGGCTCTGGCGGCAGCAAAGGCGCTACGCACCATTAGGGCGGGCATCCAGGCCACCACACGTATTTCACTGACACAAGCAGTCAGAACCGATTTGCCTGAAGGATTCTATCGCGTGGTCGCCAAGACTCACTTAATCTTGTTCCGGGTTGAAGGCGGAATTGCCCAAGTCGTGCGCATCGTTCACGCCGCGCGCGACATCAAAGGGCTTTTGAGCGACGAGTAAGCGCATGCCCTATGCCTATTGCCTCTTCGATACCGCGATCGGCCGCTGTGGGCTGGCTTGGGGCCAGCGCGGCATCGTCGGCGTGCAGCTGCCGGAAAAGACCCACGAGGCCACGCGCACGCGGCTGTTGCGGCACTGCCCGGCGGCGGAAGAAAGCGAAGCGCCGCCGAAAACCATCGCCCGCGCCATCGAGGACATCCAGGCGCTGATGCGCGGCGAGAACAAAACCTTGCGTGCGATCAATCTGGACATGGCCCGCATCGCCCCATTCAACGCCCGCGTCTACGAAACCACGCGCGCCATTCCCCCAGGCGCCACCCGCAGCTATGGCGATATCGCCCGCGCCATCGGCGAACCGAACGCCGCGCGCGCGGTGGGCCAAGCGCTCGGGCGCAACCCGTTCGCCATCGTCGTGCCTTGTCACCGCATCGTCGGCGCCAACGACAAGCTGGTCGGCTTTTCCGCCAATGGCGGCATCGCCACCAAGCTACGGCTGCTGATGATCGAAGGCTGGCGCGCGCAAGAACAAAGCCTGTTCGCGGAACTGGCTTGAGTTCGTCCAATCAAGCCGCGTTCATGGTCAGCAGATCGTAGGCGGCGACAATTTCGCCGGCGCCGTTGCTGACCACCACATCCCAGCGCACTTCACCTTGATCGAGCTTGCGCAAGGTTTTCTCTTTTACCGTGAGCGCGACCTCGATGGTCTCGCCCGGTTTCACCGGCTTGACGAAGCGCAGATTGTCGAGCCCGTAATTGGCCAGCACTGGCCCCGGCGCTGGGTCGACGAACAGCCCTGCCGCGAACGACAAAATCAGATAGCCGTGCGCGACACGCCCGCCGAACAGCGGATTGGCGCGCGCGGCTGCTTCATCCAGGTGCGCGTAAAAGGTATCGCCAGTGAAGCGCGCGAAATGCTCGATATCGTCCATGCTGATCTCGCGCGGCTTGGTTTTCAGCTGATAGCCGATGGCAAGATCGTGGAATTTGAGCCGGAACGGATGGGTGGCGCCCGCGTCCCGCGTCGGCGCGCCGGCGATGTAGCGCTGCACGATCGCTGACAGCACGCGCGGATGGCCCTGCAGCGCACTGCGCTGCATGTAATGCATCACCCCGCGCACGCCGCCCATTTCCTCGCCGCCGCCGGCGCGACCGGGGCCGCCATGGATCAGATGCGGCATCGGTGAGCCGTGCCCAGTGCTCTCCTTGGCGCTGTCGCGGTCGATGAAGGCCAGGCGGCCATGATAGGCGCCGGCGCCGAGCACCACCTCGCGGGCGAAATCCGTGTCGTGCGTGAACACGCTCAGCACCAGCGAGCCCTTGCCACGATTGGCGAGCGCGATGACGTCGGCGCCATCCTGGTAGGGCATCAGGGTCGAGACCGGGCCGAACGCTTCCACATCGTGCGCCGCGCGCGCCTCCCAGGTCTGGT
>JANNQT010000066.1:0-33315 GCA_031400895.1 Alphaproteobacteria bacterium
GCGGGGCGATCGCTCTCCAGCACGGCGAACGGCCGGACATCGTGCAATTCGCGGGGGGCGGGTGATGGAGGCTCACCCAGTCCCGGGGCGATGCGCAGCATCGAGCCCGGGACCCAAGAACACGAAAAGCTCAGTTGCGCGCGCTTCGCTTCAACCTGGACCTGGTGGCGTGTATGGGTCCCGGACTTGGCGCGTGCGCGCCAATCCGGGAATGGGTGTTTGAGATGTCTGAAAGTGCCCTCACCATCGCCGGCCGCTCCTATTCCTCCCGCCTCATCATCGGTACGGGCAAATACAAATCCTATGCCGAGAACGCGGCGGCGCTGGAGGCCAGCGGCGCGGAGATAGTCACGGTGGCGGTGCGGCGGGTGAATTTGAGCGATCCCACCAAAGAGCGCCTCACCGATCATATCGACCCCAAGAAAACCACCTTCCTGCCCAACACCGCCGGCTGCTTCACGGCGGACGAAGCGTTGCGCACGCTGCGGCTCGCGCGCGAAGCCGGCGACTGGAAGCTGGTGAAACTGGAAGTGCTGGCCGATCAGAAGACGCTTTATCCCGACATGGAAGAGACGCTGAAAGCCGCGCGCGTGCTGGTCAGCGAAGGTTTCGAGGTGATGGTCTATTGCAGCGACGATCCGGTCTATGCGCGCAAGCTGGAGGAGGCCGGGTGCGTGGCCATCATGCCGCTGGGGAGTTTAATCGGCTCGGGCCTCGGTATCCAGAACCCGGTGAACATCCGGCTCATCGTCGAGCAATCGCGCGTGCCGGTGATCGTCGACGCCGGCGTAGGCACCGCTTCCGATGCGGCGATAGCGATGGAGCTGGGCTGCGACGGCGTGCTGATGAACACCGCCATCGCCGAAGCGCGCGACCCGATCCGCATGGCCCGGGCCATGAAACACGCAGTGATCGCCGGACGGGAAGCGTATCTGGCAGGCCGCATGCCGAAGAAACGCTACGCCGATCCGAGCAGTCCGCTGGGCGGATTGATCTGATATGGACCGCCGGCTTCCTCGCCGGCAATTGCGGATCGTTCAAGCGCGATTCTATCCTGATAAGGCAGTGTAGGCCGGCGAGGGGGCCGGCGGTTCATATGGGCCGACATAGGCTGGCGCTCACGCGGCTAACTCCGCCCGCCCTGCGCCTTGCATTCAAGGCGGCGAAGGCCCACCTTAGGTTCTTCGGATTCCCCGACGTTCCCGTGAGAATCTACGCCGGCGCAGCCAAGTATCGTGGTCGAGCCGAAGAAAATCTGAGCTTGCCGCCGGGCGAGCACTTCGCCCGGCGGATTTCATGCGCTCCTGTCGGCGCGCCACAAACAGCGGAGTTGGGCTGGTGTCTTTCATGGTTAATTCATCGCCGGGCGCCGGTTTCCGGTTCGAGCCGAGCGTGACTTTTCCCGATGCGAAAGAGGCGCTGGGCCACGCGGTGGCGTTAGCGTCGCGCGGCATGCGTCTGATCAAGATCAAGAACACCGAAACCGGCGAGGTCTTTGACGAACGAGGTCTGCGCCAGAGCTTGTCAAACATCGAGGGCGCACAGTGACGTGTTGCGCCGAGAGCCGCGGAGCCAGGACAATATGATCGAAGACGAACGCGACGCACTCACACCGGCGGACTATTTCGCCGCTGGCGTGGAGGCGCCGAATTGGGCCGCAGAGCCGATCCCATCGCTGGAAACCTGGCGGGCCTGGAGGGCGATTCAAGACCAAGCCCTGGCCCACAAGCGCGCGCGCACCTCGCCAAGTTTGGTAACGCAGGCTTAGCGCGTCAAGCGTTCTGCCAAGCCTCAACGGCCCCCAGCGCCCGTTCCGCCAGCGCCAGCTTCCTCGCCCGCCCGCGCTCTTCGCCCTTTAGCTTTTTGCCATCGGCCGCGTGTGTCGGCGCGTCGAGCGGCGGGAACAGGCCGAAATTTATGTTCATGGGTTGGAAGGAGGCTTTGGCGCCGCTCACGTGGCCGCCGGTGACGTGCGCCAGCAGAGCGCCGAGCGCGGTGCTTGGCGGCGGCGACTCAGGCGCACGGCCCAGCCGTTCCACCGCGGCGAAGCGTCCCGCGAGCAAGCCCATGGCGGCGCTCTCGACATAGCCTTCAACGCCGGTGACTTGCCCGGCGAAGCGCACGCGCGGCTCGGCGCGCAGGCGCAGCGTGGCGTCGAGCAGCTTCGGCGAATTCAGGAACGTATTGCGATGGATGCCGCCGAGGCGCGCAAAGCGGGCGTTTTGCAGGCCGGGGATGGTGCGGAAAATCTCTTCCTGCGCGGCGTATTTGAGCTTGGTCTGAAAGCCCACGATGTTGTAGAGCGTGCCAAGCTTGTTGTCCTGGCGGAGTTGTACGACAGCGTGGGGCCGCTTGCCCACGCGCGGATCCATCAGCCCCACCGGCTTCATCGGTCCGAAGCGCAGCGTCTCCGGCCCGCGCTCGGCCATAACTTCGATCGGCAGGCAGCCTTCGAAATAGGGCGTGTTCTTCTCCCACTCCTTGAACTCGGTCTTCCCGCCGGCGTTAAGCGCGGCGATGAAAGCATTATATTGGCCCACTTCCATTGGGCAATTGATGTAGGCGGCTTTGTCGCCGCCCGGCCCTTCCTTGTCGTAGCGCGATTGCTTCCAGGCGATGTCGAAATCGATCGAGTCGGCGTAAACGATGGGAGCGATGGCGTCGAAGAAGGCGAGCGAATCTTCGCCGGTGAACGAGCGGATGGAATCGGCGAGCGCGAGCGAGGTGAGCGGGCCAGTGCAGAAAATGACGCTCTCTGTCGCTGCGGCCTTCGACGGGCTCAGGCTGGCGCCGGCTTGTGCTATGGTTTCGCCAGTATCACGCTGAGCCTGTCCTCCAGCGTCACCCTGAGCTTGTCGAAGGGCGACCTCTCCGTCCTCTCCGAGTAGAGCGCCTAGCGAGCGCACCTCTTCGCGCCGCACCTCAATCAGCGGATGCGCTTCCAGCGCCGCGCTCACCGCATCGGAAAACGCCTCCCGGTCCACCGCCAGCGCGCTCCCCGCCGGCACTTGCGAAGCGTCTGCGCACGCCATCACCAGTGAACCGCAGCGACGCATCTCCTCATGCAGCAGGCCGACGGCGTTGCCGCGCCAATCGTCGGAGCGGAACGAATTGGAGCAAACCAGTTCGGCGAATTTGTCGCCCTGGTGCGCTTCGGTCCCCACCAGCGGACGCATCTCGTGCAGCACCACAGGCACGCCGGCGTTCGCCAGCGCCCAGGCGGCCTCCGAGCCGGCCAGGCCGCCGCCAACCACGTGAACAGCTTTCATGGCGCTCATGTGCCGCGCTTGGCGGCCCGCTTCAAGCCTCGCGCGCGGCGCGGGTTTGAGGCACAAGGCGCGCCATGGAGCAGAAGGCGAGCAGGGGACCCGGGTTTGGGCCGGTTTGGACCAGCATTGGCGCGGCGTTGCGCTTTGCGGTCGAGAACTGGCGTTTCGTGCTCACGGTGGCCGCCGCCGCCGCCGCCGCGCATGCGATTGCGCTCGCGGCATTCGGGGCGAGCTTGTTGTGGCTGCTGGGTTTTATCCTGGTGGCCGCCGCCGCGCATGCGGCGCTGACCCGCGCGGCGTTGAGCGGTCCAGGCATGGTGCGGCAAAACGCAAGCAGCGATGCACCGCGCACGCTGGCGGCGCTGTGCATTGTCGGGCTTCTGGTCGTTATCGTCTTTTTCGTGCTTTGGACGGTGGCGCTGGCAATCCTGATTGCTCCGTATGTGGACGAGGCCGCTAAGCTCAAAGAGAACGCCGCGGCCACAGAGGCGCTAATGCAGCAGGCGATCCAGGCGCAACCGAACCTGGTGGCCGGCATTGGACTGGCTGGCGCTCTCATTATTTTCGTACTGACCTCGCGGTTCTATTTCGCCGCGCCCGCCAGCGTGGCGCAGGGGCGGGTGCTGGCGTTCCAGAGCTGGGCGGCCACGCGCGGGCATACTTTGCGCATCATGGTGGCGCGGCTGGTGCTGCTGGGGCCAGCGCTGATCCTGGCGGGCGCTCTGCAATCGATCGTCGGCGGCTTGCTGGGGGTGAACTTCCAGGACACCAGCGCCGTCTTGCAGCGCGCTTTGACCGATCCGCTGTTCTGGGGCGCGATGCAATTGCTGCAAGTTGCGGTTTATGGCGCGCTGGAGGCGGGGCTTTCGGCTCAGCTTTATCGCCAGCTGGCGCCGCCGCCACACTCCAAGACCTAACGCCAAGCGGTGCTCGACCGTCTCGCGGGCGTCGGCTACACCCCCGCTCCCCATGCCCGTTTCCCGCCCCTATGTAACCGACACGCTGCGGCTCGCCGGCCCAGTGGCGCTGGCGCGCCTCGGCATCATCGGCATGGCGCTGGCCGACCTGATCGTGGTCGCCCAGCTTGCGCCCAAGGAATTGCCGCACCAGGCCATGGGCTGGGCCCCGACGGCGGTGTTCCTGGTCGCCGGCATCGGCCTGTTGCAAGGTGTACAAGTGCTGGCCGCGCGCGCGCAGGGAGAAGGCAATCCACAAGGCGCCGGCGTCGCCTTGTGGCGCGGCTTGGTGCTGGCGCTGGCGGCGGGGCTGGTTTCGGCGATTGCGCTGTGGCTGGCGGGCGTGGGCTTGTTCAACACCTTCGGGGTCGAAGCGCCGCTCGCCCGAGCTTCGACGCCGGTGATGATCATCCTGGCGATTTCGCTGCCGCTGCACCTCGCTTACGTCGCCGCGACCTATTTCATGGAGGCGATCAAGAAGCCCGGGATTTCCATGGCGGTGATGTGGGGCGCCAATATCGTCAATTTGGCGCTGAATCTCGTGTGGGTCCCCGACCTCGCCCACGCGGCGCCAACGCCATGGGCCGAGCCGCTTTACGCAGCGCTGCGCGACTGGCCGTTGCTCAACGCGCTCAACGCCCTGACGCCCGAGCACGGGGCGATTGGCTCGGCCTGGGCGACGGTTTGCGCGCGCGTGTTTCTGGCGGGCGCGTTGCTGCTTTGGATTGTGCTGCTGCCGGATGGCGAGAAATTCGGCGTGCGAGTGCGCGGGGCCAGGGGGCCGAGCTATGGCGCCCTGCTGGCGATCGGCGGCGCTGCAGCCATAAGCCAAGCGGTGGAGGCGGGCGCGTTTTCCGCCATGACGGTGATCGCGGGCCGGCTCGGCGAGGAGGTCGTCGCCGGCTATCAGCTTTTGCTCAATCTGATTGCGCTGGTGTTCATGATCGCGCTGGGCATGGCGGCGGCGACCGCGGTGCTGGTGGCCGAAGCCAGCGGCCGCGACGCGCCCAAGGATGCCGCGCGCGCCGGCTGGACCGGCATCGGGCTGAACGCCATCGCCATGATCCTCGCGGCGCTCGTGATTTTCTTTTTCGCCGGGCCGATCTCGCGCTTCTACACCTCCGACGCCGCGCTGGCGGCGCTGATGGCTTCGCTGATGTGGATCTGCGCCTTGGTGCTGCATCCCGACGGCGCGCAGGTGGTGGTGGCCTCAGCGCTGCGCGCGCGCGGCGACAATTGGTTTCCGACCTGGAGTCACATCTTCGCCTATGCCGTAATTATGCCGGTGCTCGGCTATTGGTTTGCCGAGCGCCAGGGCATGGGCGTAGCGGGGCTGCTGTTGGCAATTTTCTGGGCCAGCGTCGCCAGCGCCGGCGTGCTGTTGTGGCGTTGGTGGGCGCTGACGCGGCGCGGCGTGGGCGCCTGATGTCGATGCTGTTGCTTAGGCCCCCAGCACCCAGCCTTCTTCACGCTCCACCATCTCGCGCCGCACATCGTCTTTCACCGGGCCAAACAGCGGCGCGAATTGGCCTTTTTCATCCAGTGCGTTGAAGCGTTCACAGATTCCGCGCACTTGCGTCTGGTCCTTCACTTCGCCGGCGAGCGGCTTGGCGGGGTGGAGGCTCGGGTAGATTTCGGCGAATACGCAATCGACGCCGGCAAGCTCGGCGGCATTGAGCGGGCGCCAGCCGGTTTCGAACGGCCAGAGTTTCGCCGCGCGCGCGTCGCGCAGCCGCTTCACCACCGGCATGCCGGTCAGCGCCTGACCGCCGACCGAGCCCTGATAATAAAGCTTCCAGATCGGCGAGGCGGTCTTCAGGGCCTGCTCGCACAAGCGCAGCTCCGGCAGATCGGCTTCGCCATGTTCACGCGGGCGTTTGGCCGAGAGCATGGTCTGCTCGTCGCGCGCCGGCGCGCCCCAGAACGGGAAGGCTTCCCCGCTCATCAAACGGTTCATCTTCGCGCCGACCTGGAAGCGGTTGTTGGCATTGTCGGGCTTGTCCTTCACTTCCTTGGTGAGGAAATCCAGCAGCGCCCGCCACGGCTCGCCCGCGAGCTTCAGCGCGCCCGCGGTCCCGCGTGGAAAACCGAGCGGAAAGTCGAAGCCCACCAGCACCCGTTCGCTCTTGCGCTTGAGTTCGTCGAGGATGGCGCCCAGCTGCTTTTCCGCTTCGGCGCGGGTGGCCGGATTGTGCGCCTCGTACGCCATCTGGAAACGCACGTTGCGCTTCATCACCCCGATCCAGATCGAATCGGCGCCGGTCGCGGGTTTGGAGGCGGCGCTCCAATCGACCGCGACATAGGCGTTGAACAGGCGTTGGCTCATGGCGCGGACTTAAGCGAGTTTGACCAGCATCTTGCCGGTATTGGCGCCGCTGAACAGGTCCAGAAAAGCCTTGGGCGCGTTTTCAATGCCATTTTGGACGGTTTCTTCCCATTTAATCGCGCCGTCCTTGATCCACTGAGTCATCTCGGCGCGGAACTGCTCGCGCATGTCCCAGAACGTGGCGACGATAAAGCCGCGCATGGTGATGTTCTTGCCGACGATATAGATCATGTTGCGCGGCCCGGGTTTGAGTTCGGTGTCGTTATAAGCCGAGATCATGCCGCACTCGACGAAGCGGGCGAACGGGCGCGCCACTTCCAGCGCCACTTCCAGGTGGTCGCCGCCGACATTGTCGAAATAAATGTCGATGCCATTGGGCGCGGCGGCCTGCACTGCCTTGAGCAAATTGCCGCAGGTCTTGTAATTCACGCCAGCATCGACGCCGACCGATTTCAGCCACGCGAGCTTGGCGTCCGACCCGGCGGAGGCCACCACTTTGCAGCCGCGCAATTTGGCAATCTGGCACACGATCGCGCCAACCGCGCCGGCCGCGCCTGACACGAACACGGTCTCTCCGGATTTGGGCTGGCCGATGCGGGCGAGGCCGGAATAGGCGGTCAGCCCCGGCATGCCGAGAATGCCGAGATAGGCTTGCGGCGGCACGTTTTCGTTGGGCAATTTCTGCAAGCCGCCGCCGACGCTGACGAACGCCTCGCGCCAGCCGTTCATGGATTCCACCAAATCGCCGGGCTTGAATTCAGGATTGTTGGATTGCTCCACCCGCCCCACCGCCCCGCCTTGCATGGCTTCGCCGATCTGAAATGGCGGCGCATAGCTGGGGCGGTCATACATGCGCCCGCGCATGTACGGGTCCACCGACATCCACAGATTGCGCACCAGCACCTCGCCCTGGCCCGGAGCGGGCAGGGTGACCTCCGCCAGTTCGAAATTGTCGGCCCCAGGCAGGCCGATGGGGCGGCTCTTCAGCCGGATTTCACGCGCTTTGGTCATGGGGGCTCCTTGGGATCATCCTAGAACAGCAATGATCGCCGTGAAAGCGTCCCCCAAGGGGAGAGGTTGGGGAGATCGGGAGGAACCGGCACTTTCTTGGACCGCTGGCGGCAAACTGGACAGCGCGCTGGCGCGCGCGGCATAACCGCGCCTTCCAGAAAGCGCCCGAATCCCCATGTCCATCCGCCTCCGCTTCGCGCCGTCGCCCACCGGGCGCCTCCATGTCGGCAATGTCCGCACCGCCTTGATGAATTGGCTGTTCGCGCTGCGCGAGGGTGGTCAGGTTTTGCTGCGGATTGATGACACCGACATCGCCCGCTCGACCAAGGAATACGAGCAGGGCATCGAGGACGATCTCAAATGGCTCGGCCTGCACTGGCGCGAGCGCGCCAACCAGTCGCATCGCATCGAGGTTTATGAGCAGGCAGCGGCAAAGCTGAAGGCCGCGGGCTTGCTTTATCCCTGCTACGAGACCGAGGACGAACTCGACCGCAAGCGCAAGATCGCGCAAGCCACCGGCAAACCCCCGGTCTATGACCGCGCCGCGCTGAAACTCACCGCCGCCGAGCGCGCCAAGCTGGAAAACGAAGGCCGGCGCGCGCATTGGCGCTTCAAGCTTTCCGGCGCGCGCAAGGATTGGGTCGATCTGGTGCGCGGGGCCCAGAGCATCGACACCGCTTCGCTCTCCGACCCGGTGCTGATCCGCGAGGATGGCGCTTTTCTCTACACGCTGCCTTCGGTGGTCGACGATGTGGACTTCAAGATCACCCACATCGTGCGCGGCGAAGATCACGTCACCAATTCCGGCGTGCAGATCGAGATTTTCGTGGCGTTGGGCGGGGAGGTTCCCGCGTTCGGGCATTTCCCGCTGCTGGTCGGCGCCGATGGCGGGGCGCTGTCCAAGCGCATCGGCTCGCTCGGCGTCGGCGAACTGGCCGGCGAGGGCTATGAGCCGATGGCGGTGCTCTCGCACCTGGCCAAGATCGGCACCTCCGATCCGGTGGAGGCGCGGCTGAATATCGGGCAATTAGCCGAGGAGTTCGCGTTCGAAAAGATCGGCCGCGCGCCGGCGCGTTTCGATCCGGAAGAGCTTAAGCGCGTCAATTCCGCTGTGCTGCACCAGCTTGCTTATGCGGCGGTGAAGGATCGTCTGACCGCGTTCGGCGCAGACTTTGGGGATTCTCGGGGCGAAACGTTCTGGAACGCGGTGCGCGCCAATCTGGTGTTGTTGCCGGACGTCAAGGATTGGGTGCGCATCGTTGAAGGCCCGATTGCGCCGGTGATCGCCGACGCCGCCTTTGCCGCCGCGGCCGCCGAATTGTTACCAAAGGGCGGCTACGATGCGTCGAGTTGGAGCGCTTTCACTAACGCGGTGAAAGAGAAGACTGGGGCCAAGGGCAAGGCGTTGTTCATGCCTTTGCGGCAAGCCCTTACTGGCATGGACCATGGGCCGGAAATGGCGGCGCTGTTTCTGTTGATCGGCGAAGAACGCGCGCGCAAGCGCCTGCTTGGAGCGCGCGCCTAGCGCAGGCGCGTGGCGAGCGCGTCGAACCCGTGGCGCAATGTCGCGGCGAGGCTGGCGGCGGTCGCCGCGAGCATGCCGAGCACGACCACGGCGCAGAACAGGACGAAAGCGCCAAAGCCGGCTTCCGCGGAGATGAACGGCGAAGCCGCCGCCCATACCGAGAGCGCCGTCAACACGGCGATGCCCAATGCCATGGCGCTGCGCATGTAGATGCCTTGCGGGCGCAGGAACGCGAAGCCCGCGGCGGCGGTGACGCCCGCCAGCACCATTAAACTGAACACAGATTCTAGCATCGGCCCTACCCTCGTGCAGCGACGGTAGCGATAATTGGTTAACAGAGAATCATCGCGCTGCGGTTACGCCGCGACGAACCGCAGCGCCGCGCCATTGTTGCAATAGCGCAGCCCGCTGGGTCGTGGGCCGTCCGGGAACACGTGCCCCTGGTGGCCGAGGCAGCGGGCGCAATGATACTCGGTGCGCGCCGCGAACAGAGTGTTGTCCTCCTTGGCCCCGACATTGGCCTCGATCACGCTGTGGAACGAGGGCCAGCCGGTGCCGGAGGCATATTTCCATTCCGAGCGGAACAGCTCCAATCCGCAGCCGGCGCAAACGAAAGTCCCGCCTCGATGCTCGTCGTTGAGTGCGCTGGTTCCCGGACGCTCGGTGTCCTCATGGCGCAGCACGCGGTAGGCAAGCGGGGAGAGCCGCTGGCGCCATTGCGCGTCGCTGAGCCGGCGCAACGGGTCGTTGGCGTAGCGGGCTTCGTTGCGCCGGGTCGGAATCTGCTGCGCCTCGGCGGCGCAAGCCCCAAGCGCGAGCGCGGCGGCGGAGCGGAGGAGGGCGCGGCGGGTAGAGATCATGTCGGGGAATACGGACCGGACGGGGGCCTGGTTGCGCGGAAACTGAATTGGCAGGGACATATTTTACACCCATCCCCGGGCGCGGCGCAGGTTTGTGAATTATACTTCAACGAATCCCGCTTCCAAGGCAGCGAAGCAATCTTCCAGCGTGTGGGTGTTGTGGACCGCTTCGGCAAAGCTCGCCGGCGTCAGATTGGCCTCCACCGTGTGTTGCAGCAGGTGAAAGAACGGGGCCCAGAAATCGTCCTCCGACAGGAACACGATCGGCTTCATGTGCAGATCGAGCCGGCGCCAGGACAGCACCTCCACCGCCTCTTCCAGCGTGCCAATGCCGCCAGGCAGCACCACGAAGGCGTCGGCTTCGTTGAACATAAGGATTTTGCGCTCGTGCATGGTGTCGACCATGCGGTGGGGCGCCTCGCCCAGCACGATTTCGCGCTTCTCCAGGAAGCGCGGCATGATCCCAAGCACCTCCCCGCCTGCCTCAAGCGCGGCGCGGGCGCAGCGCCCCATCAGCCCGACCGAGCCGCCGCCATAGATCAGCCGCAAGCCCCGCGCCGCCAGCGCCTGGCCCATGCGCTCGGCCAGGTCGTGGTAAGACGCGCGCGTGCTCTCGGAAGAGCCGCAATAGACGCAAACCGAACGGAGCGGTTCTCGCGGGGGGCTGGAATCGGGCATGGGGGGACAAACGTCCATTAAGGCGCATTGCCCCCGCTTGCCAAGGCGCCTAAGTGCTGGCGCTGAGGAAACCAGAGCATGGCGCGCGGCGAGAATAGGCATGTGGCGAAACCGGACGCGGGCGGCGATCACGCCCCGGCGCTGACACGCACGGTCCTGCGCCTGTTTGATCTGGTCGGCGGGCTGAAAGGGCCGGGCTACCGGCTGCGGCTCTGGGTTGCGCTGGCGCTGACGCTGGTGAGCAAGGTGCTGGCCGTGTTCTCGCCGCTGGTGCTGGCCGATGGCATCAACGCCCTGGTCGCGGGCGATAGCGCCGGCGCTGTTCCGGTGTTCCTCGGGCTCACCGGCTTCTGGGCAGCGTTGCGCTTTGCCTCCACCGCAGGTCCGCAAGTACGCGACGCCATCTTTCAGCCGCTGAGCGAAGAAGCCCAGCGCCGCGCCGGCACGCGGGTGTTCGCGCACGTGCATTCGCTCTCGGTGCGCTTCCACCAAAGCAAGCGCACCGGCGGGGTCTACCGCACCATCGAGCGCGGCGTGCGTGCGATCGATTTTCTGCTGCGTTTCCTTGCTTTCAATATCGCTCCGACCCTGATCGAATTGCTGCTCGCGGCCGCCGTACTCGGCTTTAAATATGGTTGGACTTTTTCCTGCATCGCCGCGCTTACGGTGCTGCTCTACGCTTGGATGACGTTTGGGGTCACCGAATGGCGCCTCAAGCATCGCAAGGAAATGAACGAGGCCGACACCGAGGCCGCGGGCCGCGCTGTCGATTCGCTGCTGAATTTCGAAACCGTGAAAAGCTTTGCCGCCGAAGCGCGCGAGAGCGAACGCTATGACGGCGCGCTCGCCGCCTACGCCAACGCCGCAGTGCGCTCCTACACTTCGCTGGTGGTGCTCAACGTGGTGCAGAGCCTGATCATGACGGCCGGACTTCTGGCCATGGTGATTTCCGCCGGGTTGCTGGTGGCGAGCGGGCCGCTGGGCGCCGGCGACATCACCGCCGTGATCTTGATCATGAGCAATCTCTACGCGCCCCTGAACATCCTCGGCTTCGCCTATCGCGAAATCAAACAGACTTCGATCGACATGGAGAAAATGTTCGTATTGCTCGACGAGGCGCCCGATGTCGCCGATGCGCCGGGCGCCGCCGCGCTCAAGGTCGGGCTGGGCGAGGTGGCGTTCGAGCACATCTCGTTCGCGCACGAGGGCCGCGACAGCGGCCTGGACGGGGTTTCTTTCATCGCCCCCGCCGGTAAGACCACCGCCATTGTCGGTCCCTCGGGCGCAGGCAAGTCGACCGTGCTCAAGCTGATCTACCGCTTCTACGATCCCGCCGGCGGGCGCGTGCTGATCGACGGCCAGGATTTGCGCGAGGTGACGCAAGCGAGCTTGCGCGCCACGCTTGGCCTGGTGCCCCAGGACGTGGTGCTGTTCAACGACACCCTCCGCTACAATATCGGCTATGGTCGTCCCGAGGCGACGCAGGGCGAACTGGAAGAAGCCGCAAGCCGGGCGCAACTCCTGGGCTTTATCGAGAAACTGCCGCAGGGCTGGGAAACCCGTGTCGGCGAGCGCGGGTTGAAGCTTTCGGGCGGCGAGAAGCAGCGCGTCGGCATCGCCCGCGTGGTGCTGAAGGACCCACGCATTCTCATTCTCGACGAAGCCACCTCCTCGCTCGACAGCGGCACCGAGGCTGAAGTGCAAGAAGCGCTGGAAGCGGCCGCGCGCGGGCGCACCACTATCGTCGTCGCCCATCGCCTCTCCACCATCGCCAACGCCGACCAGATACTGGTGCTCGACGAAGGCCAAATCGCCGAGCGCGGAACCCACGCCGCGCTGATCGCCAAGAACGGCCTCTACGCCAGCCTGTGGAAACGCCAGGCCGAAGAGCCCGTCGCGGTTGCGGCGGCATAGCCGCGGCCGCGGACGATCGAAAACGCTCACGTTACCGCGCGTGGAACCAAAGGGCCGGCGTGGGCGCCGGCGGTGCTAGGGTCGGGCTTGCAGAATTGCCCGCGCCTCGTTCGCATCGCGGGCCATCCGCGCCTTCAGCGCTTCGGAATTGTCGAACATCGCCTCCTCGCGCAGAGGGGCGATCAGCTCCACCTCGATGGTTTGTCCGTAGAGGTCGCGGTCGAAGTCGAACAGGTGCGCTTCCAGCAGCGGTTCGGGCAGAGCGCCGACGGCGGGATTGACGCCGACGCTGGCGACGCCGTCGTGGCGTTTACCGTCAACCAGCACGCGCACCGCATAGATGCCCAGAAGCGGGCGAACGTAGTCGCCAAGCGCGATATTGGCGGTGGGAAAGCCGAAGCCGCGCCCGCGCTGGAAGCCGCGCGCCACTTCGCCTTCGATCGCCCAGGGCCGGCCCAGCATGGAATGGGCGCTCTCCACGTCGCCCGCCGCGAGCTTGGTTCTAATCGTGGAGGAGGAGAGTTTCGCGCCCGCGACCGCGAGCGGCGGCGTCGGGGTCACGGCAAAGCCCAACTCGCCGCCAAGCCGCGCCAGGCTCGCAGCGTCGCCAGCGCGGCCGCGGCCAAAGCGAAAATCCGCGCCAATACACACATGCGCCGCGCCGATCTGGTCAACGAGAACTTCGCGCGCGAATTCTTCGTCGCTCATGCGCGCCAGCGCCGCGTCGAAGCAAATCATGTGTACCTGCGCCGCGCCGAGTGTGCCGAGCATGCGCTCGCGTTGGGTCGGCGTTTGCAAGCGAAACGGCGGCGCGTCGGGTTGGAACAGGCGGCGCGGATGCGGCTCGAACACGGCGACCGCGAAAGCGCCCTGGCGCGCTTGCGCCGCCTTGCGCGCGGCATCGATCACGGCGCGGTGGCCCAGGTGCACGCCATCGAAATTACCGAGCGCGATCACCGCGCCTTGTTTTGGCGACGCAAGAGGCGGGGCAGCGGCGTTCATCGGCTCACCAAATCCTGTGCGGAGAATGCATACCCAGACCTTGCCCGCAAATGAACGCCGCGCCGCGCCCCGGCGGCCAGTTCATACATGCTTAAACTCTGTTTTACCGAATATTTTCTCATGTGCTTTATGGCTAGGCCCAACACGGCGCAACAATTGCCGGTCACGACACGCCGCCGGATCGTCGCACCCCGATCCGGCGGCGCGTTGTTTCTCAGAGCGGGAGCGCTTGAACACGATGACGGTTTCAAGGACGATCCTGATCGTGGACGATTACAACACCATGATCCGCAGCATCCGCAACTTGCTGCGGCGACTGGGGTTTCGCAATAGCGACCAAGTCAAGGCTGGCGAAGTCGCTTTGGCTAAGCCGCGGGCCTGGGATTATGCGCGGGTGATTTCGGGTTCCGACATGTTGGCGCGCGTACCGTTCACGACACAGACGCTCAAGCTCAAGCCGGTGCTGGGCGCGTTCTAAACTCAAGTAATCGTCTGCCCGCCATCGACCACGAAAGTTTGGCCGGTGCAGAACGCCCCCGCCTTGGACGCCAGCATCACCGCCATGCCGGCGATGTCGTCGGGCTGGCCGACGCGCTGTAGGCACGAGCGCGTCATGAACGATTTCAGGATCGCGGGATTATCCCACAGCGCCTTGGCGAAGTCGGTTTGCACCAGGCCCGGGGCGATGGCGTTGACGCGCACATTGTCGACGCCAAACTCGGCCGCCAGATTGCGCGCTAGCTGCATGTCGGCGGCCTTGGAAATGTTGTAGGCGCCCAGCACCGGCGAGCCCTTGAAGCCGCCGACCGAGGAAACGATGACGATCGCGCCGTCCTTGCGCGCGCGCATTTCCGGCGCGCACATCTGAATCAGCCAATGATTGGAGACGATATTGTTTTGCAGCACCTTGTTGAATTGGTCATCGCTCATCTCGCCCATGGGGCCAAAATAAGGATTCGAGGCGGCGTTGCAGACCAGGATATCGATCTGACCGAAGGCGCGCCGGGTCTGGTCGACCAGGTGCTGCAAGGCGGCCTTGTCGGCGATGTTGGCCGGGATGGACGCCGCCGCGTTGCGCCCCACAACTGCATTGATCTCCGCCGTCGCTGCCGCGCAGGCATCGGACTTGCGTGAGGATACCACCACATTGGCGCCGTGCTCGGCCAAACGGTGGGCGATGGCCTTGCCGATGCCCTTGGACGAGCCGGTGATGATGGCGGTTTTTCCGGAAAGGTCGAACAGATTGGCCAAGGCGTCGCTCCCTGTTAAGCAGTGCCCATCTTAGCCGGCGGCGCGGCGCGGTCCAGGTGCGTTTGAGGAGGGACAGATGGGGGTTCGCGAACTGGCGCTGGCTGGAATTGTGGCGATGGGATTGGGCGCGTGCGCCAAGTCCGATCCGCTGGCGTCGGTGCGCGAGGCCTGCGGCGGCGGGGCGGTGGAAACCGAGGCTAAGATCGCCGCTTGCAGCGAATTGATCGAGTCCGGCAAGCTCGATGAGGCCAATCGTTCAATCGCGCTCTCCAATCGCGGCGCGGCCTACGATGAGGGCGGCGACGTCATCGCCGCCAAGCGCGATTTCGAGGCCGCGCTCAAGGCCGATTCCGAGAACATGCGGGCGGTGCGCGGGCGCGCGTCGATTTTGATCGCCTCCGGCCAACTTGACGCCGCCGAGCCGCTGGTGGACCGGCTGCTGGCGAGCGGCGAACTGGGCGACGTCGCCCACTATCTGAAGGGCGAGATCCATTCTCGGCGCGGCGATGCGCCCGCCGCCATCGCTGACTTTGACGCCGCCATCGCCGCCAACCGAGGCTTTGCGCAGGCGTTCGCAAGCCGCGGGCGGGTCAAGCAGGGCGAGGGCGACCAGGCCGGCGCGCTCGCCGATTTCGACGCCGCGCTCGAGATCAACCCACAATTCTCGCCGGCGCTGGCGGGACGTTGCTGGGCGCGAGTGCTGATGGAGCGGGGCGATCTCACCGCCGCCCGCGCCGACGCCGACGCGGCCGCGCTGGCCGATCCGCGCGACGTGCGCGCGCAATCGTGCCGCGGCCTGCTGCAATTGCGGGCGCGGGAGTGGGACGGCGCTCGCGACAGCTACGATGCGGTGCTGGCGGTGGAATCCGGCAACCCGACCGCCCTGTTTGGCCGCGGCATCGCCCGCCGCCGCGGTGGCGACGATTCCGGCCGTGAAGACATGAACCTCGCCCGCGACTTTGACCGCCATATCGGTGAACGCTTCGATGATTTGGGGGTGGAAACGTATTAATTGCGGACGCGGGGGCGACTAGCGTGCGTGGTATGAGTCAGCGCTTCAGGCCGTTGGCATGCGGCAAAATTCCCCGACCTGCCGACTGCCGCTATCTTAGCTCCGCCATCACGAACCGCGCGCTTGCGCCCTCCGCCGCCAGCGCCGCTTCGACCTTCGCCGCGTCCAGCGCGCCGCCGCTCCAAAGCGCTTTTCCGTGCAGGCCCGAGGCGATGAACAGGCAGTCGAGCCCTTGCGCGTTGGCGCCCTTGACGTCGGTGGCGATGCCGTCGCCGATGCAGAGCGCCTTCCCCGCGACGCCGAGCGTCGCGAGTTCATGGCGAGCCAGTTCGTAGATCGGCTGGTGCGGCTTGCCGGCCATCACCACGCGCCCGCCGAGCGCGGCATAATCGCGCGCGATCGCGCCCGCGCACCAGATCAGCTGATCGCCGACGCGCACGACGATGTCGGGATTGGCGCACAGCAATTCGAGGTCGCGCCTCCGCGCTTGGCCCAGCTTTTCGGAATAATCCTCCGGCGTTTCGCGGTCGTCGTCGAGCCCGGAAATACCGAAGAATTGCGCATCTTCCAGCGCGGAAAACTCAAGCCCCAATCCCTCCCAAAGCGAGCGGTCGTGCGGCGGGCCGATCTTGTACATGGGGCCGGGCGCGCGCGCGGCCAATTCGTTGCGGATGGCGTCGCCGGAAGTGACAATTGCGTCCCAGCAATCGCGTGGCAAGCCCAGCCGATCGAGTTGGCCCGGGATCGACCCGCGCGGCTTGGGCACATTGGTCAGCAGCACCACAAGCTTGCCAGCGCGCCGCAATCGTTGCAGCGCCGCCGCCGCGCCGGGAAACACTTGGCGGCCATTGTGGATCACGCCCCACACGTCGCAGAACACGGCATCGTAGCCGTCGGCGATTTCGTCGACCGAGGCCAGCGTGCGCATCAGAGCGCGGCCAGGCGTTCGACGATGCGCGCGGCGTCCGCCTCGGCCATTTCCGGGCCGGCGTCGGCGGGCGAGTGCAGCACCAGGTCGGCAAGCGCCCGCTGCGGCTCGATATGGGCGTCGTGCATGGCGCGGACATTGGTGAAGAATTGCACGAACACCGAGCGCGGGGTGCGGTCGCGCGCCTCTGTGTCGCGGATCATGCGCCGGCCGAGCCGCAGCGCCTCGTCGGCGTCGATGTAAACACTGAGATCGAACAGCGCGCGCAACTCAGGCGCAACCAACAGATGGATGCCCTCCACGATCAGCGCCTCGCCCGCTTCGATCTGCTCGGTCTCGCCCCGGCGGCGGTGGGTGGAGAGATCGTAGAGCGGCTTGTCGAATGGTCGGCCCTTGCGCGCCAGCGCCAGATGCGCGCGCAACAGGTCGTGCTCCTTGGCCTCGGGGGCGTCGAAATTATGGCTGGAGGCGTCGAAATTCGGGTAGGAGCTGGAGCAGCGATAATAATCGTCCTCGGCGATCACGCGCGCGCCCAGAACATGCGCCAGCGCCCGCGCGACCGTGGTCTTGCCGGCGCCTGAGCCGCCGGTGATGGCGATGATGCGGGTCATGTTAATCGGCAGTCGGCAGTCGGCAATCGCCTACGCCTCTACATTGATTGCAACGCACTTGCTACCCACGACTGCCGATTGCCAACTGCCGTGCTCAGCCCCGCCCGCCCTGGCGCAGCAGGAAATCACGCGGCGGAGTGGTCTCCTCCATCAGGCTTTCCTTGATCGCGCGGGGCGCGCCGAACAGATGGCCCTGCGCGAACGGGATATCGAGGTCGAGCATTTCTGGAACCGTCGCTTCCAACTCGATGCGCTCGGCGATCAAATCGATGCCGTAGCGCTGGAACACCGCGGAAATGTCGGTGGCGGCGATTTCGCGGGTGATGGCCGAGCGCGGCCGCAAGCCGCGCGCGACCAGCTGCTCGCTAATCAGCTGGGCGGGGATCTTGAGATAGCGCACGCCCGAGCGTTCGAGGTCCGGCAAATCGACCTCGACATTGCTCACCTTATCAACCGAGAAGCGGAAGCCGAGATCGACCAGCTTGGCCATGGCGCGCGCCTCAATGGCGCTGCGATTCTCGTAGGAAGCCTGCGGAATCTCGAAAATCATGCTGCCGGCGAGATCGCGATTGTCGCGCATGAAATCGAGGAATTGCGGGAAGAAGCTCTCATCGGCGAGCGCGGTCGGTGCGAGGTTGCAGAAAATGCCGATGCGGCGGTCCTGCTTCATCAGCTTGCGCACGATCTGCACGCAGCGGAACAACAGCACGTTGTCGATGGTGGACATGAGCCCGGCCTGGCCGGCGGCGGGGATGAATTCCCGCGGCAGGATCAGCCGACCGCCCGCGTCCTTGAGCCGGGTGAAGCCTTCGTAAAACGCGGTCTTGCGCTGCGGCAATTGTACGATCGGCTGCAGGTGCAGTTCGACGCGGTTCTCCAGCAGCGCCTCGCGCACCATTTCCATGGGCCCAAGCGCCGCTTTTGGGCTGATCGGCGTGACATTGCCCGCGCCCTGGATGGTTTGCAGCCGCGCATCCATCGCCGCGCCCAGCTTATCGACGATCTGGTCGATCAATCTCAGCTCTATCTGTCCGGCCGGCGGGTGCGGTGCTTCGAGCTGGCGCTGCGGGGAAACGCCGTAGGCGACTTGGGCTTCGAGCGCTTCCAGCCGGGTCTGGATGGCGTTGACGTCGGCGGCGGTTTCGCGCTGCACCGCGCGCACGCGCTCGACATCGCTCTTGATCCGCTTTTCAGCACCGCCGATGCGCCCGGCCGCCGCGCTGGCGGCGATGCCCGCGTGCGTCACCGCGCAGGCGGTGAACAGCGAGAGCCCGCCCATGAACGAAGCGCCCAGATCCTGGCCGCCAATCTGGTCAAGCGCCACCCCCACCGCAAACGCGATCATGGCGTAGCCGATATACAAAAGCGCGTGCGTGACGATGGGCATTTTTTGCCGTCCGAATCTGGTGCTGAGCCATGGGACGGGCGGGGTGGTTGACAGAACCTTAAGCGACGGCAGCGGGACTGAAGGAATTATCGTTTGACAGGAACTCGAATTATTGTATCACGATAATACATTATCGTAGTAATTGAAGGGGCCTGTTATGACCGAGGCTGCGGTTGCGCCGCTTAGGCGCGCTCAAAAACTCTCCGGTTGGGCGGCGACTTTCGCTGTCGTCGCCGCCATCTTGATTGTGATCGGCGCAGTCGGGCGCGAGGCGGTGGGGCCGGTGGTCGAGGTGCTGCGCAACCGCGAGGTCACGGCGGACCTCGCTGGCGTCGCCGCCATTGTCAACGCTGTCGGCGTGTTCTGGATTATGGGCTTACCGAGTTTCCTTCTCGCCGGCGCACTGTTCGAACTGAGCCGGGTGCTCGATGAATATGGCAAGGGCCAGTTCTTCACGCTCCGCGCCAGCGCTGGCGTGCGCAAGGCGGGCGAGGCGGCGATCTGGGCGCTGGCGTTCAAGATTGTGATCTCGCCGACGCTATACAATTGGATCACGCGGGACGGCGGCGGCGTCAGCTGGAGCATGGAACCCTTTGATCTCGGCCTCATCGCCTTCGCTGGGTTCATCACGGTGCTCGGCCGCGTGCTTGAGGCCGCGGCGCGGATAAAAGCCGAAAACGACGAGATTGTATGATGAGCGCCGAAACCCTCCCCGTGACCTCCGCGCGCAAGCAAGCCGGCCAGATGCGCACCCTGAGCGAGTTGCTGATCCCGATCCTGCTGGCGGCGATCTGCTTGCCGCTGATCGGCGATGTCTACCTTACCGCGGCCGAGCCGCCGCCTTGGGCCGCCGCACTCGGCGCCCCGCTGGCAATTCTCATAAAGCTGATCAGCTACGCGCCGGCGCTGTGCGCGGCGACCGCGGTGATTGCGCTGAGGGCGGTGTTCGTTGAGTACCAGGCCGGACGCTTCCTTGCCGCACGCGCCAGCAAAGCGTTCCAGCGCGCCGGCCTGTTTGCGTTGGCGGCTTTCCTGCTGAAGATATTCATCGCCCCGATCGCGATCGCGCTGCTTGGCGGGCCGGTTTTCAGCTGGCGCTTCGATCCGCTCGACCTCGCTTTGATGGCGTTCTCGATTTTCGTGTTGATGATTGGCGGCGTGCTTGAAGCGGTGGCTGCGTCGCTCAAGGCCGAGAACGATGAGATCGTCTGATGCGCATCGTCGTCACCCTCGATGTGATGCTGGCGCGGCGCAAGATGCGGTCAAAGGATCTTGCCGAACGGATCGGCATCACTGAAGCCAACCTCTCGCTGCTGCGCACCGGCAAGGTCAAGGGCGTGCGCTTTGAAACGCTGGCCAAGATTTGCCAAGCGCTGCAGTGCAAGCCCGCGGATTTGCTGGAGGTCGAAGAGGGCGGCTATACGAGTGACGTGGGCGAGGCTTAACCGCGCGCGAACAGGTGCGCCGCTTGCGCCAGATAGAGCAAGCCGAGCCCGGTCAACATCCAGCGCGTCCAGTTGAGGAAGCTCTTGTCGCTCATGGAATCGAGCACGCGCGCGCCCAGCGCCCCGCCCAGCATGGCCAGCGGCGCGGCGGCGAGGAAAAACCACAAAGGCGGCAGGCCGGTCGTTTCGGAGGCAAGCAGAAACGGCGCGCCGTAGAAGGCGATTTTGGCCAGGTGCGAGAGCACTTGCGTCGCCGCCTTGGTGGCGACGATCTGGTGGCGCGTGAGTTCGGTGCGGATGAAGAACACGTCGAGCAGGGGGCCCGCGACCCCGGCGGCGATGTTGAGCGCGGTGACCGCGAAGCCGCAGCCGAAAGCGTGCGGCGCGCGTGCGGCGTCGAGCCGCAGGAGATTTTTCGGCAGCCAGGCGAGCCCCGGAACCAGCCCAAGCAGCAGGTAGAGCCACGCCTTGCTCGGCGCATATGAAACCAGCGCCAGCGCCCCGCCAGCCGCCGCCGAGCCGAGCGCGTAGAGGCCAACGATGCGCCAGGCGATGTGCTTCCCGTGGAGGATCCCGCGCCAACCATTGGAAACGATCTGCACCGCCCCGTGCGTCACCATCGCCGCCGACACCGGCATGACCAGCGCCAGCGCCCCCATCAGCACCACTCCGCCGACCATGCCGAAAACACCGGAAATAGTGGCAGTAACGAGCACGATGGCGAGCAGCACGATCTGGACGAACATGCGCTACGGCGTGCTTTCCGGCAGATACTCGCCGAGCATCTTGCGCTCCATGCCGTTGCCCCAGCCCGCGCCGTGGTCGCTGGTGATGATCGCCGCCGATTGCGCGCTGACGTGATGGGGGCCGTAGGCAAGTCGCGCCAGGATCGCGCCGGGGCGCAAATGCCAGCTTGCCCAGGAGAGCGGGGAATCGCCGGCGGCGTCGAGCGCCGCCGGATCGCCGCCGTGCTGCAGCAGCAGTGTTAAGGTGTCGAGGTCGGCGAAGGCGGCGGCGCGATGGAGCGGGGTTTCGCCCTTGGTGCGCACGTCGCGCATGAACGCGCCGCTCTCGCGGCCGGTGATCGTGCGCGCGTTCGGATCGGCGCCGCGTTCCAGCAACAGACGTACGACAAAGGCGTAGGCGGGCCGGCCGGCTTTCGCCAGCGCGCCGTGCAGCGCGGTTTCGCCGCTGTCGGCGCGGGCGAAGCGCGCGTCGGCGCCATGCGCGAGCAGCAGGTCGCACACTTTCCAGTGGCCGAAGAACGCCGCGTTGCTGAGTTCGTCGTTGAGATCGAGGCTGGAGAAGTCGCCGCCCGCCGCCAGCACGGCCTTCAGCGCCGTCGCGTCATTGTAATAGACGAACCATTGCAGCGGCTTGATCTCGCCCTCGTGCAGCGTCGCACGCCAATCGGGTAGGGCCAGCAGGTCGAACACGAGGTCCGTGCGCCCGCAGCTGATGCGATCGAGGATGTCGGCCTTGTCCATAAGGCCTGCTTCTAGCAGAACCCGGCCAGCCGCGCCTCCAGTTTCTCGTTCACCCCCGGCCATTCTTCGCGCAGGATCGAATACCATGCGGTATCGCGCCAAGAGCCGTCGGGCCGGCGCATGTGGTGGCGGAACACGCCCTCGAAGCTGGCGCCGAGCTTCACCATCGCCGCGCGCGAGCGCGTATTGAGCGCGTCGGTTTTGAGTTCCACGCGCTCGGCGCCGCAGGCGAAGGCGTGTCCGAGCAGGAGCAGCTTGGCGGCGGGGTTGACGAAACTCCCTTGCACTTCCGGCGCATACCAAGTGCCGCCGATCTCGACCCCCGAATCCTTGGGCCGCGGGTTGATGTAGCAGGACTGGCCGACGATGCGCCCGTCGGCAAAGACAGCGTGCGGCAGCCAGCGCCCCGCGGCTTGCTGCTCGCGCAGCAGGTCGAACCAGGCGCCATAGCCGCGCTCGACCACAGGAAACGGAATGTGCCGCCAGATCGCCGGATCGGCGGCGGCGGCGGTCAGGCCGTCGCGATGGCGTTGCTCGAACGGCTCGAGCCTCACATGGGCGTTCGACAATATCCTAGCGGAAAGCTCCATGCGCCGCGTTGCTCCTTTGCGCCGGGGGCTCTAGCGTGGCGGCTCAAACTTGGCCAGCCGCGCGGAGATAAAATGCATTTCGAACATAGCGACAAGACCCAGTCGTGGATCGACCGCGTCCAGAAATTCATGGACGATCACATCACGCCCGCCGTGCCGACCTACGAGGCGCAGCAAAAGGAAGGCTCGCGCTGGAAAGCGATCCCGGTGGTGGAGGAGTTGAAGGCCAAGGCCAAGGCGGCGGGCTTGTGGAACATGTTCATGCCGCCGTCCTCGGGCCATCCGCAGGTGGATGACAGCTTCAAGTTCGAAAGCCCGCGCCTGACCAATCTCGAATACGCCCCGTTGGCCGAGATCATGGGCCGCGTTGGCTTCGCCTCGGAAGTGTTCAATTGCTCGGCCCCCGACACCGGCAATATGGAAGTGTTCGCCCGCTACGCCACCCGCGCGCAGAAGGATAAATGGCTGGGCCCGCTGATGAACGGGGAAATCCGCTCGGCGTTTTTGATGACCGAGCCGGCGGTGGCTTCCTCCGACGCCACCAACATTCAGTGCGAGATCCGCCGTGACGGCAATGATTATGTGATCAATGGGCGCAAATGGTGGTCCTCCGGCGCCGGCGATCCGCGCTGCAAGATCGCCATCCTGATGGGCAAGACCAATCCCGATAATCCCAAACACTCCCAGCAAAGCCAAATCTTGGTGCCGCTCGACGCTAAAGGCGTGAATATCCTGCGTCCGCTCAGCGTGTTCGGCTATGACGACGCTCCGCATGGGCATATGGAAATCGAGTTGAAAGACGTGCGCGTGCCGGAGGAAAATCTGCTGCTCGGCGAAGGCCGCGGCTTTGAGATCGCGCAAGGCCGTCTCGGTCCCGGCCGCATCCACCATTGCATGCGCACCATCGGGGCTGCGGAAGCGGCGCTGGAAGCCTTGTGCAAACGCATCACCACCCGCGTCGCATTCGGCAAGACCATCGCCGAGCATTCGGTGTGGGAACAGCGCATCGCTGAAGCGCGCATCGATATCGAGTTGAACCGGCTGCTGTGCTTGAAGGCCGCTTACATTATGGATGTCGCCGGCAACAAGGCGGCGAAAAACGAAATCGCCATGATCAAAGTGTCGGCCCCGCGCATGGCGTTGAAGATCATCGACGACGCCATCCAGGCCCACGGCGGCGCCGGCGTGTGCCAGGATTTCGGCCTCGCCAAATCCTACGCCGGCATCCGAACGCTACGGCTGGCCGACGGTCCCGACGAAGTGCATTGTCGCGCCATCGCCATGAACGAACTCGGTAAATACGGCTGGACTGGCAAGCGCGCCAAGACCGATGGCGAAAGCCTGCCGGGCATGCGCTGATGGGGGTGGCGTGGGGCCTGTGCGTCGCCGGGCTCTGCTTCGGCGCTTATCTCGGCGCGCGCGGCCTGATCGACCCGAACTGGGCGGCGAAACTGGTGCGCTTGCGCGAAAACCAACAAGCCGGCAGTTTCGCCGAATTCCGCGCCACCTATGGCGGCATGTTCTTCGCCCTGCACGTGGCGGCGCTGCTGCTGGTGTTGTACTATCTGCGCGGCGGCGCGGAAGTGCCGGGCGTCGCCGCTGCCGGCGCGGTGTTTGTGGTTGCCGCCGCCTGGGCGGGCGCGGCGTTCGGGCGGCTGGTGTCGGTCTGGCGCGACAAAGGGGCGAACACGCATTTCAATCGCCTCTCCGCGGTGGTCGAAGCAGGCGTTGCGCTTTGCATCGGCTCGCCCTGGGTGTTGTGGCTCGCGGGCGGGTAGCCTTCTTCGCCGGAGCTTTGTTTGCGACATGCACAGCTCGTGCGTTTGCGGTCACCCCGCCGGCGAGGACGCCGGCGGTCCAAGCGCCTGGGGTCCATATTGGTTGATGCTCATGTCCGCGCGCCAGGGCCAGGCGCCCGGCGCGAGACCGCATTCGGCTGGCGCAAAGTTCTCTCGCGTCAGCACCACGATGTTGGTCGGCGTTTCCTCTACCCGCACTTGCGCGACATCGAACGGCAAGGCGTCCGCCTGCAGGAACGTCGTCAGCTTCAGCCAAAAGCACGCAGCCAGCGCTTCGGTGGTGGGGTCGCCTTGGAAGGTCATGATGCCGGCGAGGCGCGCCGGCTCGCGCTCACGAAAATAATCCAGCAGCGGATCGACCTCGTTCAATTGCAGCGCGTGATCGACGCAGCTGTCGATCCAGCAATGCCAGCGGCTTTTCAACGCCTCGAACCGCGCTTGCGCGTTGGCGGCGCCGAAGCGGAAGCGCGCGCGCGGCTCGAGCCGCACCGTGACGATCTCGTTGTGCCCGTGCGGCACGGCGCATTTGGAGTCCGGATCGGCCAACAGCCGGTGCGCCATCGCATAGCGACGCGCGAATTCGATCGCAGCCATGTTCTTCCCTCGGCCCTCCCGCAGCACAGACGGGCGCCTGGCGCCGGTTTAGCCTAGAACAAGGTTGGCGCGAAAGGGGCCGCTATCCCCGCGCCAGCTTGTCGCGCAGCGCCGCCTCTTGCTTTGTGAGCGGGCGGGCGTTGGCGCATTGGGCGAAGCAGCGCAGCGCTTCGGCGCGGTGGCGGGCCTGGTTGGGGCCGGGGAGGCCGGCGAGGTGGGTGTGGACGATGGCGCCAAAGCGCGCGCCCTCGGGATCGCCGGGATCGCGATAGACGCGTTCGGCGAGCGCCAGTTCGCGCTCCCAGGCGCGCCGCGCCGCGCCGCTGTCGCTGGCGGCGAGCGCGGCCAGGCCCAGGCGTTCGAGCGCCGCGGCCAGGGCCTGCGTCGCGCGCGGCTCGTCGGGCTCGGCCTCTTCCAGGCGCGCACGCAACGCCACGCTTTCCTCGAACAAGGCCCGCGCCTGCGCGTTCTTGGCGCCCGCCAGCGCCGCCTCGCCCTGGCGCACCAGAGCCGCGGCAAGCCCGCGCTGGGCGCGCGCGTCGCCGGGCTCTGTCTCCAGTTCACGGCGTCGGAAAGCGACCGCGCGCGCGAACGCATCGAGCGCCTTGGCCCCATCGCCGACAAGGCGCGCGGCTTCGCCCAGCCGGTCCCAGCCAGCGGCGGCGAGCGCGGCCCAGCCGGGCGCGTTACTCGCTGCGAAAGGCTCAGCCAAGGCGCGCGCGGCGTTGGCGGCGTCGAGCGCAAGCGCCAGTTCGCCGGCGCGCAGCGCGTGGTCGGCCTGGTCGATCAGGGTGTGCAGATAAAAGCGCGACGGGGCTTCCGCTGGTTTTGGCGCCTGCAGCTTGGCCGCCAGCGCCCGCGCCTGGGCGTGGGAGTCGGCGGCGGCGTCGCTATCGCCCAAAGCCGCCAGCAGCGCCGCCCGCACCCGCCAGGTTCCCGCCAGCGCCCAGGCCTCCTCAGGATGGCGGCTGGCTAGCCGCAAGCGCGCCTGCAGCGCTTTGTCCATCGCCTCGCGCGCGCTTTCCGGGGCCGCGCGGGCGAACTCCGCTTCGGCCGCGAGCGTCCAGGCATCGGCCAACGCGGCGCGCCAGCGCGGCTCTTCCTTTTCGGTTACCGCCAGCGCTTCGTAGCGGCCGATCGCTTCGCTGACCCGGCGGCGCGCGGAAGCCGGCGCGCCGCGCTCCAGTTCAAGCCCGGCTAGGCGCAGTTCGGCGTCGGCGATGTCAGCGGCCAATACTGGCGGTTCACCGATCTGCGCGGCGCACGCCCGCAACAACGCCAGCGCCCCCTCGGCGCCGCTTTGGGCGCGGCTGGCGGCGCCGGCGGCGGCATCAAGCTCGGCGATGCGCCCGCGCGCGCGCGCATACCAGCGCGCCGCCGCCGGGTCGTTGCGGTCGGCGGCGAGGAAGCGCTCCTCGATTTGCAGCACTTGCGTGTAATGGCCGCGCGCCGGTTCGTCATCGCCAACCAGGCGCGCCATCTCGCCCAGCAGATAGGCTGCTCGGGCGCGCGCGGTAAGGTCAATCGCTTCACGGGCCACGCGCTCGGCCTCCGCGCGCGCGGCGTCGATATAGCCGGCCTCGGCGTGCAGGCGCGCGAGATCGAGGCTGGCGTCGCTGTCGCCGGGGTCGAGCCGCACCGCCAACAGTAGCGCTTCGCGCGCCAGCGCTGGCCGGCGCCGCTCGGCCAGGATTGCCGCGCGCTTCGCAGCCAACGCCGCCCCCGGCCCGCCGGTGCGGGCCATGGCCAGCAAGGCGTCCGCGGCCAGGGCTGGAACCGGGTTGCGATTCTCCATCAATTCAAGCCTTTGCATTAGTCACAAACAGTAACGCAAGTTGTGTTGTCGGCCTGCTTGGCGGCGCCCTAAAGCAGCGCCGCAGCCGGGGGGCAGCGGGGGCACTAGAGCGTGTTCAAGACTAACGCAAATTCCATGCGCCGTCAGACTACCCTTGCCGGCCCGGCCGTGTGTGCGGGCATCGGGGTGCATTCCGGCGCCCATGTGCGCCTGGCGCTGACGCCGGCGCCCGCCGACACCGGTATCGTGTTCGTCCGTTCCGATCTGGGGGGCGGCGACAATTCCATCCAGGCGCACGCCGATTACGTCTCCGAAACCCGTAACTGCACCACATTGCGCAATGCCTCCGGGGCCGAGATCGCCACCGTCGAGCATTTGCTGTCGGCCTGCGCCGGGCTTGGCATTGGCAATCTGATCGTTGAAGTCGACGGCCCGGAATTGCCGATCCTGGACGGCTCGTCGGCGCAATTCGTGCAAGTGCTGATGAACGCCGGTGTGCGCGAGTTGTCCGCACCGTTGCGGCGCATCCAGATTCTCGAACCGATCGAAGTACGTTTGGGCGCGAAAAGCGCAGCGCTGTTGCCGGCGCACGACTTTGACGGGCTCGAACTCGACGTCACCATCCGCTTCGCCGACGCCGTCATTGGCGTGCAGCGCCGCGAGGTTCGCCTGACGCGCGAAAGCTTCCTCGCCGACATCGCCAACGCCCGCACCTTCGGTTTCCTGGCCGACGTCGAGCGCCTGCATGCGGCCGGGCTGGGGCGCGGGGCGTCGCTGGACAATGCCGTGGTGGTGGATTCAGGCCGGGTGGTGAACCCCGAAGGGCTCCGTTTCGATGACGAATTCGTCCGCCACAAGCTGCTCGACGCGGTCGGCGATCTGGCCCTAGCGGGCGCGCCAATTTGTGGCCGCTTTGTGGCCGACCAGCCCGGCCACGCGCTCAACGCCAGCCTGGTGCGGGCGTTGCTCGACAGCCCGGAATCCTGGTGCTGGAGCGATGTGGGCGAGGAAGCGCCGCGCCGTCAGCCGGTCCTGGCCCTGGCCGCCGCCGGCTGAGCCTGCTCAGAAATACTAACAGCTGCGCCGGCTTTGCGCCGGGCTTCGCTTCCTGTATCAGCGTCGGGTCCCGCCCGCCAACAAGAGGCTTAGCTGTATGAACCTCCGGCCCTCGCATCTGTCCAAGGCCCATCAATCCGAGCCTCTGGCCAAGGCTCTGGCGCTCGCGCTGATGGCGGGGGGGCTGGCGGCGTGCGGTTCCAACGGGCGCGAGCAATTGCAATTCGTCGATGAGCCGGTGGCGCAGCTCTACAATCGCGGCGCCTCGCTGCTGGACCGTCGGCGCTGGCCCGACGCGCTGGCCGCATTCGAGGAGGTCGAGCGCCAGCATCCTTATTCGTCCTGGGCGCGACGCTCCATGCTGATGGAGGCGTTCGCGCACTATCAAGCCAACCAGTACGATGACGCCGTCGAGGACGCGCAGCGTTTCATCTCGCTTCACCCCGGCAACGAAAATGCGCCCTACGCTTATTATTTGGTGGCGGTTTGCCATTTCGAGCGCATCCTCGATGTGGGGCGCGACCAGGGCACCACTGAACGCGCAATGACGGCGCTGAACGACGTGGTGCGCCGGTTCCCCGACAGCTCCTACGCGCGCGACGCGCGGCTAAAACTCGACATGGTCTACGATCAGCTCGCCGGCAAGGAGATGTCGGTCGGGCGCTTCTATCTCACCCGCGATCAGCATCTGGCGGCGATCAACCGCTTCCGCCATGTGATCGAGGACCCGCATATGCAGACCACCTCGCACACCCCGGAGGCGCTGCACCGTTTGGTGGAATCCTATCTCTCCGTCGGCATGGTCGAGGAGGCGCAGCGGATGGGGGCGGTGCTGGGGCATAATTTCCCCGGCAGTGTCTGGTATCAGCGAACCTACCGGCTGATGACCGACAGCAACGTCGCCCCGATCGCCGAGGAGGAGGCCCGCCGCCGTGGCTGGCTCGGGCGCACTTTCGGCACGGTGTTCGGAAACGACGCGACGCGCTAAGCTCTGGCGATGGGCGCCGACAAACCCGTAACCGAACTGGCCGCCAGGCAAGCCGCCGCCGAATTGGCGCGGCTGGCCGAAGAAATCGCGCGCCACGACAGGCTCTACTACACCAACGATGCGCCCGAGCTGACCGACGCCGCATACGATGCACTGCGCCGCCGCAACGGCGCCATAGAGGCGCGCTTTCCCGATCTGGTGCGCGCTGACAGCCCGTCCAAGAGCGTGGGCGCGGCCCCGGCGGAGAAGTTCGGCAAGGTGCGCCACGCAATGGCGATGCTCTCGCTCGACAACGCCTTCGACGCCGCCGACGCGCATGCGTTCGTCGCCCGGGTGCGGCGCTTTCTCAATCTTGAAGCGCTGCCGGTGTTCACCGCCGAGCCGAAGATCGACGGGCTTTCCGCCTCGCTGCGCTACGAGCACGGCCAGCTCAAGCAAGGCGCCACCCGCGGCGACGGGCGCGAGGGTGAGGACGTCACCGCCAATCTGCGCACTATCGCCGATATTCCCCACACGCTGAAAGGCGCGCCTGCCGTGCTTGAGGTGCGCGGCGAGGTTTATATGGAGAAGGTCGCTTTCGCGCGCATGAACGCGGCGCTGGAGGCAGACGGCAAGCCTGCTTACGTCAATCCGCGCAATTCCGCTGCCGGAGCGCTGCGCCAGCTTGACGCGCGCATCACCGCCACCCGCCCGCTGCGTTTTTTCGCGCACGGCTGGGGCGAAGTGTCCGCGCCGCTGGCGGACACGCAATATGATGCAATGCGCAAGCTGGAAGCGTTGGGATTTCCGCTCGCCGGACTCAAACGCGCGCGCGACGGCGATGAATTGCTGGCGGCGCACCAAGCCATCCTCGCTGACCGCGACAAGCTGGCCTACGAGATCGACGGCGTTGTGTACAAAGTGGATTCGCTGGCGCTGCAAGCGCGGCTTGGCTTCGTGTCGCGCAGCCCGCGTTGGGCGATCGCGCACAAATTCGCGGCGGAACAAGCCGAAACCGTGTTAGAGGCCATCGACATCCAGGTCGGCCGCACTGGCGCCTTAACGCCAGTGGGGCGGCTGAAGCCGGTGTTCGTCGGCGGCGTTACGGTGACCAACGTGACGCTGCACAATGGCGATTACATCGCTGGCGTTGGCGCTGACGGCGAGGCCATTCGCGGCGGCAAGGATCTGCGCGAGAGCGACGCGGTGCTGGTGCAGCGCGCCGGTGACGTGATTCCCCAGATTGTCGATGTGCTGCTGGAAAAACGCTCGCGCGGCGCGCGGCGTTACCTGTTTCCCGAAACCTGCCCGCGTTGCGGGGCGCATGTTGCGCGCGAGTTGGAGCCGGGAGAGGAGGGCGTGGTGGCGCGCTGCACCGGCGGGATGAATTGTCCAGCGCAAGTGGTGGAACGGCTGAAGCACTTCGCCGCCCGCCGGGCGCTGGATATCGAAGGCCTCGGCGAAAAGCAGATCGAGGAGTTTTTCGAACTTGGCTGGGTGAAGGAACCCGCCGATATTTTTCGCTTGCATCGGCGCCGCGAGGAGATCGCCGCGCGCGAGGGCTACGGCGAAAAAAGCGTCGCCAATCTGCTCGCCTCGATCGAAGCGCGGCGCGAGCCGCTTTTGGGACGCCTCCTGTTCGGCCTCGGCATCCGCGACATCGGCGAAACCACCGCCGGCGTGCTGGCGCGCCGGTTCGAGACTTGGGCCGCGTTCGAAAAAGCGGTGCTGGCGGCGGTGGCGGCGCGCCCTGGCGATGCCTACGCTGAGCTGGAGCGGGTCAAGGGCGTCGGCGACGGCGCCCGCGCGGCGCTGATCTCATGGACCGTCGGCGCCCCGCCGGCAGCTTCGACCCAAGCGCCTCTGTTCGCCAACGAGGGCGCCAGCGGCCCATATCCCAAAATAAAAGGCGTTACCGCCAAGGCCTGGGAGGGTCTTGTACAAAACTTCGGCTCGCTGCCGAAAGCGCTCGCCGCCATCAGAGCCGCCGCCGCCGCCGCGCCCGGCGAGGACTACACCGAACTCGCCCGTATCGACGGCATCGGCCCCGTGGCGGCCGCGCATTTGGTGGATTTTTTCGCCGAGCCGCACAATCGCGAGTCGCTCAAGCGCCTGCTGCAAGAAGTTGCGCCCAAGCCCGAGCCGAAAGCCGCGACCTCAAGTAAAGTCGCCGGCCTCACCATCGTGTTCACCGGGGCCATGGAAAAAATGACCCGCGACGAAGCCAAGGCGCGCGCGGTGGCGCTCGGCGCCAAAGTGTCAGGCAGCGTGTCGAAGAACACCGATCTTGTGGTCGCCGGGTCGGGCGCGGGGACCAAACTGGCGGAAGCTGAGAAGCACGGCGTCAAGGTGATCGACGAGGATGCGTGGATTGAACTAAGTTCGTCGTGAGGTAGCGTCGCCTCTTCCCCAGCGAGGGAGAAGTCGCCCCGGATTCTCCCCCGCAGGGGGGAAGGGCAGCTACCCGCCCAGCGCCCGCGCCACTTGCAGCGTGTCGGTGTATTGTTGGAAGCCCGCCAGCTTGCCGCCCTTCACGCGCCAGATGTGGACGAATTGCGCGTGGATGCTTGAGCCGGTGGCCTTATAGGCGCCGCCATAGCGGCCGCGGCTGACAATGGTGTCGCCGGCGTCGATAATTTCCTCGACCGTTACCGAAAACCCGTTCCACTCCCCGCCCAGCCGCGCGAACACGCCGCCAACGATGGCGTCGGGCCCCACATAAGGATTGCCGTCGGCATAGGGAAAACTTTCCGCTTCGTTCCAGACAATGTCGGGGGCCATCGCGGCCATTATGGCGGGTACATCGCCTTTGGCGAAAGCCGCGTAGGCGGCTTTGATCAATTCAACGTTTGTTGACATGTTTTCTCCTGCTAGAGACTGGCGGACTTGCCGCGCCAATCGGTCAGCGCCGCGAGCGCGACGACGACGAGATAAACCAAAAGCACCGTCAGCCCAAGCTGGAATCCCGCCGGTCAGAGGTGACGCTGATCACATTGCAGCCGTCGCTTCCTCCAACCAAACCTTCGCCTCCCCCTCCAGCTGCGCGCCGATCACCTCGCGCACGCGGGCGTGGTAGGCGTTGAGCCAATCGCGCTCTTCCTTGTTGAGCAGCTGCTTCACCACCAGCGCGCGATCGATGGGCGCCAGCGTGAGCGTTTCAAACCCGAGCATCGGGCGCTCGCCCCCGGGTACGTCCGCTGCTGGGGTGACCACTTGCAGATTTTCGATGCGGATGCCGTAGCCGCCGGTTTTGTAATAGCCGGGCTCGTTGGAGACGATCATGCCCGGTTCGAGCGGTTGGGTGTTGACCCATTTGGCGATCCGGTGCGGGCCTTCGTGGACGCCGAGATAAGCGCCAACGCCGTGCCCGGTGCCGTGATCGTAATCGAGCCCGGCTTCCCACAAACTCATCCGCGCCAGCGCGTCGAGCTGATGGCCGGTGGTGCCCTTGGGAAACCGCACCCGCGCCAGCGCGATGTGGCCCTTCAGCACGCGGGTGAAGCGCTCGCGCATTTCCTTGTTGGGGCGGCCAATGGCGATGGTGCGGGTGATGTCGGTGGTGCCGTCCTGATATTGGCCGCCGCTATCGATCAGGAACAGCGAACCGCGCGCCAGCCGGCGATTGGTTTTCTTCGTCACGCGATAATGCACGATAGCGCCGTTGGGGCCCGCGCCCGAGATCGAGTCGAACGACAAATCCTTCAGCGCTCCGGTGGCGCGGCGAAATTCTTCCAACTTGGCGCAAGCGCTGATTTCATCGACCTTACCGCTCTGCGCCTCGCTCGCTGCCCAGTGTAGATAGCGCGATACCGCCGCCCCGTCGCGGCGATGAGCCGCGCGCGCGCCTTCGATCTCCGCTTCGTTCTTGCACGCGCGCGGCAGCACCACCGGGTCCTGGCCGCGCACGATCTCCGCGCCGGCGCGCTTCAATTCTTCGAAATACCAAGCCGAGGCGCTAGCGGAATCGAGCCGCACGCGCTTGCCTTTCAGCTCCGCCAGCGCCGCAGTCAGCTCGCGGGCAGGGCGCACGCTGACTTCGTTGCCGAGCCATTGGCGCAGCTCCGGTGTTACTTTTTCCTCGGCCAGGAACAAATCCGCCTTGCCGTCGGCGCGCAGGATGGCTTCGCCCAACGGCAGCGGCGAGCGCGCGACATCGCCGCCGCGGATGTTGAACAGCCACGCCAGCGAGGCAGGTGAAGTGATCACCACCGCGTCGGCCTTGTCCTCGCTCAGTCCCTCGCCCAGCCGATGGCGTTTGGAGGCGGCGCTCTCGCCGGCGAACTTCTCCGCGTGCGGTTCGACGCGCGCTTTAGGCAGGGCAGGGCGGTTGCTCCAGATCGCATCGATCGGATTTTGCGCCAGCGGCACAAGCGCCGCGCCGGCCTCCTCAGCCGCCTTGCACAAGCGGTCGAGATTATCGGGGCTGTGCAGTTTCGGGTCGAAACCGATGCGCATGCCGGCTTTGCCCTTCTCCCTCAAATAAGCCGCCGGCCCGCCATCGACCAGATCGAGAAATTCGAACAGATCGCCGTCCACCTGGGCGCGCACCTGCAGCGTGTAGCGCCCGTCCACGAACACGGCGGCCTTCTCGCCCAGCACGGCGGCGGCGCCGGCGGAGCCGGTGAATCCGGTCAGCCACGCCAGCCGGTCGAGCGCCTCGGGCACGTACTCGTTCTGGTACTCGTCCTCGTGCGGCACGACGAACCCGTCGAGCCCGGCTGCGGCCAGCGCCTTGCGGAGTTTCGGGAGGTTCTTGCGGCCGTACTCCGGGCCGCCGGGGGCGTCGAATGTCTGGAACATGGGAGGGAATTGGCGACGGCGTGCATGATTGGTCAAGGGGAGGGTAGAAACG
>JANNQT010000067.1:0-6695 GCA_031400895.1 Alphaproteobacteria bacterium
GGGAAACGACCTGCTGGTCGGCGGCGCGGCGGACGACGTGCTCAATGGCGGCGCGGACATCGACACCGCGAGCTATATTAGTTCGTTGGCGGCAGTCAGCATCAATCTCAGCACGGGTGCCGCTTCAGGCGGGGACGCTACCGGCGACAGCTTCGTCAGCATCGAAAACCTGATCGGTTCGCTCCACAGTGACGATCTGACCGGCGACAACGGCATCAACACCATCGAAGGACGTGTGGGCAACGACACCCTAGACGGCCAGAACGGCGTCGATACGCTCCTTGGCGGCAACGGAAACGATGTGCTGATCGGCGGCGCAGCCGGGGACGTGCTCAATGGCGGCTCTGACCTCGACACTGCCAGCTATGTCAGCTCGTTGGCGGCAGTCACCGTTAGTCTCCTGACCGGCGCAGCTTCCGGCGGACAAGCCAATGGCGACAGCTTCATCAGCATCGAGAACCTGACCGGATCGGCGTTCAACGATTTCCTCACTGGCGATAACGGCATCAACGTTCTCGACGGGCTCGCGGGCAATGACACGCTCGATGGTCAAAACGGCGCCGACACCCTCCTTGGCGGGGCCGGGAACGATATCCTGATCGGCGGCGCAGCGGGTGACGTGCTCAACGGCGGCGCGGACATTGACACCGCCAGCTATGTGTCGTCAGCGTTTGCGGTGAGCGTCAGTCTGGGAACCGGCGCGGCTTCTGGCGGACAAGCCAATGGCGACAGCTTCATCAGCATCGAGAATCTGACCGGATCGGCGTTCAACGATTTCCTCACTGGCGATAACGGCATCAACGTTCTCGACGGGCTCGCGGGCAATGACACGCTCGACGGCCAAAACGGCGCCGACACCCTCCTTGGCGGCGCGGGGAACGATATCCTGATCGGCGGCGCAGCGGGTGACGTGCTCAATGGCGGTGCTGACTCTGATACAGCAAGCTATGCGAGTTCGGTGTTCGCAGTGAACGTGAACCTCGGCACAGGCGCCGCGTCGGGCGGCCAAGCTAACGGAGACAGCTTCATCAGCATTGAAAACCTGATCGGGTCGAGCTTCGGCGACACGCTCACGGGCGACGGCGGCGCCAATAGACTCTCCGGCGGCGCCGGCAACGACACCCTGATCGGCGGCAGCGGCGACGACACCTTCGTGTTCGCGCCCGGCAGCGGTCAGGACATTGTCCAAGGCTTTGTCGCCGGCGGCATCGACGACTCGCTCGACTTCTCCGCCTATAACGGCCTGGGCATCACCTACACCGTCAGCCAGGTCGGCCTCGACACCGTGTTCGCGTTCAGCAATGGCGACCAGGTCACGCTGACCAATGTCAATCTCGGCGCAATGGTGCAAAACGATCCGTTCGGTTGGAGCTAAGCGAGGGTAAGAGCGCGATCCGCGCGAGAGCCCGGCGAGAGCCGGGCTCTTCACTTTTTGAGCGTCACCCGCCAGTGCGCTGAAACGGATAGAAATCCCCGCCAAGCGGCAAGATCCGCGTCAGTTCATCGAGCGCGCGCTGGGTTTCATCGACCAGCGCCGGATCGCCCAGGTCAGAGGGCGACAGCTCTTCGCGGTAATGCGACTTGATCCAGGTCTCGAGCCTGGCCGCCAGCGCATCGCCCAGAAAGAACCCTTGCGCCGCTGCCGCGCGCTCGGAGTCGCTCATCACCACGCGCAGCCGCAAGCAGGCCGGCCCGCCGCCATTGCGCATGCTCTCGCGCACCTCGACATATTCCACCGCCCCGATCGCCGCGCCCTTGCCGGCGCACATCTCGCGCACGAAGGCGGCGGCGCGATTGTTCTCGCGCACTTCGCTCGGCGCGATCAGCGTCAGCGCGCTCGCGCCCGGCAAGCGCACCAGCTGCGAATTGAATAAATAGGAGGAAACCGCGTCCGACAGCCCGACGCGCGCGCGCGGAACCTCGACGAACACCGGCTCGAACAGATTTTTCGCGGCGGCGCGCACTTCAGCATAAAGCGCTGACTTGTCGACGAAGGCGTCCTCGTGGTGGAACAGCACCTGCTCGTGCGCGACCGCCACCACATCGTTGTGAAACGCGCCCGCGTCGATGGCTTCGCTGGCCTGGCGGGCGAACACGGCGCGCACGAGCCCATGGCGCCGCGCCAGCGCCCGGCACGCTTCCAGCGTCTGGCGCGCCGGAAAGCCCGAACGCGGCTCGCCGGCTTGGCGGCCGTAAACAAAGATCTCCAGCCCGGGCGCGCCAGCGTTGGCGGCCATGCGCATGTTATTGGCCGCGCCTTCATCGGACAGCGCGTCGTGGTGCGACAGCGCTGGATGCACGGAAAACCGCGCTTCATCAGGCAGCAGACGCCGCAGCGTGCGCTCGGTCTGCACGGCCTCAAGCGAGCGATGCAGCATGGTGCGCAGGTTCGCCACCGAAGCGTGCAAGCGCCCGTCGGCGCAATCGGCGCTCGGTGAAATTGTCGCCGCGTTCGCCGCCCACATCGCCGAGGCCGCCAGTGCCGGGCGCGCGAGATTCGGTTCATCTGCCCAGGCGCGCTCCCAAACTTCGCGGTCGGTTCCGGAAAAGCCAAGCGTACGCAACCAGGCGATGTTCGGCCGCTCATGCGGCGGCAGCACGCCTTGGCTCAATCCCAGCGCCCGCAGACGCTGCATTTTCGCCAGCCCCTGTAGCGCCGCCTCGCGTGGGCGCGCCACCAGGTCGCGATTGCGCGAGGAAGCAAGATTACCTTCCGAGAGCCCGGCGTAATTGTGGGTCGGCCCGACCAGGCCGTCGAAATTGATCTCTTCGGCGTTCATGGGGGCAAGCCGGGCGCGGCGATCGCAAGCGCGGTCTGCGCCAGCTGCGAGGCCACCGGATAAGCGACATAATCGGCCGCGTAATAGGCGCTCGGCCGCAGCGAGCCGGAAAGTCCTGGGCCGCCGAACGGCATTGCGCCCGAGGCGCCGGTGGTGGGCCGGTTCCAGTTCAAGATGCCCGCGCGCATTTCCTGCTTGGCGCGCGCCCACAGCGCCGGATCGTCGCTGATCAGAGCGCCGGCGAGCCCAAAGCGGGTGGCGTTGGCGACATCGAGCGCGTGGTCGAAATCGGTGACGCGATACACTTGCAGCACCGGGCCGAACAATTCCTCGTCCGGCGGCGAGAGCCCGGTGACGTCGATCAGCGCCGGACGCACGAAGGCGCCGTCGCGCTTGACCGGCACGATCGGCTTGCCGCCCATCGCCGCCAGCCCTTGCTCGAATTTCACCGCGCGCTCGGCCGCCAGCGCGTTGACCAGCGGCCCCATGAACGGCTCCGGTGTTTGCGTTGCCGGGCCAACGCTAATAAGCGGCAAGAGCGCCGCCAAGGCCTCGACAATCGCGTCGCCGGCAGCGCCTTGCGGCACGATCAGCCGGCGCGCGCAGGAGCAACGCTGGCCACTGCTGGCGAAAGCGGAGTGCGCGATCAGATTGGCGGCGGCGCGCGCCTCCACTGGCGGCCACACGATCAGCGGATTGTTACCGCCAAGTTCGAGCGCCAGCAACACATCCGGCCGGCCGGCGAATTTCTTGTGGATCAGCGCACCTGTGCGGGCCGAGCCGGTGAACAGCACGCCCGCAAGCCAATGCGCGTCGAGCAAAGCCGCGCCGGTCTCACGCCCGCCCTGCAACAGATTGAGCACGCCCGCGGGCAGACGAGCCGCTTCCCACGCTTCCATCATCAGCGCGCCGACGCCGGGCGTAAACTCGCTTGGTTTAAACAGCACGCAATTGCCGGCAAGCAAGGCTGGCGTGATGTGGCCGTTGGGCAAATGGCCGGGAAAGTTGAACGGTCCCAACACCGCCAGCACCCCGTGGGCGGCGTGCGACAGCGTCATCGCCCCGAACGCGGCCTTCTCGTCGCGCACGCCGGCGCGTTCGTTCTGGGCTCGGATCGAGATCTCGATCTTGCCGATCATGGCTTGCAGTTCGGATTTCGAATCCCAGGCGACCTTGCCCATTTCACGGCTGATGGTTCGCGCGATCTCCTCGCCGCGCTGTTCGAGCTGTTTGGCGAAAGCGCGAACAATGCTCACCCGCTCCGCCAACGGTCGACGCGACCAGGCCGGGAACGCGAGCCGCGCCGCCGCCATGGCTTCGGCCACTTCATCGGCATTGGCCGCCCGCCCCTCCCAGACTTTGTCGCCGCTGACCGGATCGTGCGAGGCGAAAAGCTCGCCCGCGCCCGGCTGCCAGGCGCCATCGATGTAAAGTTCAGTGCGCATCGTCCACCCACACCAAGGCTTGCGCGCCCGCGTCCAGGCCGAGCGCCGCTAGAGTCGCCGCATCCACCGCCGCGCCGCCATTTTCCAGACCCACGCGCGCCTGCACGCAACGAAACCCGCCCAGCATGTCCACCGCCACCAGCGCCCGCTTGCCGACGCTTGCGTCCGCCGCCAGTTCGAGCCGCAGACGCCGGGATTCACGCAGCGTGCGGATGTGATTGCGCCGAACGCTCATCAGCGGGCCGCCATCGAAGATATCGATCACGTTGGAGAAGGTGAAGCCCTCCCATTCCAGCAATTTGCGCGCGCCCTCGCCGTCCTTGTGGCACTGGCCGATCACAGCGCGAGCGCTTTCGGCCAGCAGATCGACGTAAATCGGATGCTGCGGGGTGAGATCGAGGATGAATTGATTGTCGGTGGTGGCGCTCAATCTGTCGGCTTCGGCGAAATCCATGCGGAAAAAATGCTGCCCCACCGCATCCCAGAATGGCGAGACGCCGTCCGGGGAAATCACGCCGCGCAATTCCGATACAACCTGCTCGCGGAACCGGTGCGGTGCGCTCGCCATCAGCAGGTAGCGGCTTTGCGCCACCATGCGACCGATGCCGTGGGCGCGATGCTCGGGACGCACGAACAGCGAGCCGACTTCCGAGCAGCCGGTGAAATCATTGACCCCGATCAGCACCCGCATGTCGAAGCGCCGGTTCACCACGGGGGAGGATTGCGCCTCGGTGATCAAGCGAAAATTGAAGAAAGGCGGAACCTCGCCGATGGTCGCCTTCACCCCGCAGCAGCCGGCGAGCGCGCCGCTCTCGACGTGCTCCAAGGCCAGGAAATAGCGTTCCGCCCCCGCCTCGGCGACGTTAGCGGCGAAACTCGCGCGCGTGTACTCGAGCTTGGCGGCCATCGCCTTGTCGTCAAGCATCAGGCTGGTGAAACCCGGCCCGGCAATTTCCCGCAATTGCTTGAAGCCCTCGAGATCGGCGGGGCCGGCGGCGCGAATGATGTATTCTGGCTCGCTCACGACTTGAGGCGCCGCGGGTCGAACTCGCCGCCGTTCAGCCCTGCCAGCAACAGCAGCGAAAGCTTGGCGCGTTCGGCGAAACTGGGCAGCAGAGCGAATTCCTCCTCGCTGTGCAGACCGCCGCCGCAGGGCCCGAGCGTGTCGATGTTGGGACAGCCGGCCGCAGCGAGATTGTTGCCCTCGCACACCCCGCCGGAGGCGCGGAATTTGAGGTCAAGGCCAAGCGCTTGGCCTGCCTGCGAGGTCCAGCCGAGTAGGATCCGTTGCGGGGCGGTGACCGGCTTGGGCGCGCGCGCGAAGCCGCCATGGAGCGTCCCGCTGACGCCATCGCGGGCGAGCGCAGACGCCGCCACACGCTTCACCTGCGTTTGCGACCACGCCACCGTGTCCGCATCGGGCGCGCGCACGTTGAAGCGCAGCACCGCACGCTCTGGGACGACGTTGCTGGGGCCGCCGCCGTCGATGGCGCCAATGTTGAAAGTCACGCCGTCGCGTTCGCCGTTGAGCGCGTCGAGCGCCAGCGCTGCTTGCGCCGCCGCCAACACGGCGCTGCGCCCATCCTGGAACGCGCGCCCGACATGGGCGGCCCGGCCATGCAGCACTAGACTGAAATTGCCAGAGCCCTTGCGCGCATCGACCAGCGCGCCATCGGCCAGCGCCGGTTCGTAGGTCATGCCGAGATGCGCGCGGGCGCCCAGTTCGGCCAGCAGCGGCGCGCTGGCGGGTGAGCCGATCTCCTCGTCCGGGCTTAACAGCACTTGGTAACCAACGTTCTTGTTCCCCGCCATCGCCTCGAACGCCTCGAGCGCGGCAAGCATAACCGAAAGCCCGCCCTTCATGTCGGCGACGCCAGGCCCGCGCAGGTGCTCGCCTTCGCGCCAGGTTTTCTGGAAGGGATGGGAAGCTGGAAACACAGTGTCGTAATGGCCGGTGAGCGCCACTTGGATCGGCGCATCGGGCCGGACGCCGATCCTGAGGCTGGCGCCGTGCCCCACATCGATGACTTCGCCATCGGCGCGGACCCGCTGTGACGGCTTCAACTCCACGCTCTCCAGGGTCCCGGGCAGGCGCGCGAACGCATCCGCGAGGCGTAGCCGCATCTGCGCCAGGCCGGCAACCTCGTAGGATCCAGAATTGAGCTGCGCCCAGCGTTCCGCGCGCGCCGCCATCGCTCCGCCCTCGGCGTCGAGGCGCTCCAACAATGGGGCCGCGCCGGTCGCCCAGGATGGGAGCGCCGAAGTCCGGTTCGGGTTGAGCGACATGGGGGGTGGACTAGCTCACAGAAGCGGCGCGGTCCACCCTAGCGGTCCGATTCTGACATTTGCATCCCAGATCTGCAGCGCGCTTTTGCAAATGTCAGAATCATCAGGACCACTAGAAAACATGGGGTTTAGTGGAGCTTATGAATTTGACATTCGCCCTGAGCGTTGCGCAACAATGGGTGGC
>JANNQT010000068.1:0-18294 GCA_031400895.1 Alphaproteobacteria bacterium
TTTCCGCTTGGTGGCTCTTGTGGTGGATTTGGTTAAATATGGTTATGGGGTGTGGCTATTGGCTATTTGGAATTAAACAATTCGCATTTGGCCACTCGCCACTCGCCAGGAGCGTAGCGACATGAAACTCAACCAACTGGCCGACAATCCCGGCTCGACCAAGAAGCTGATGCGCGTCGGCCGCGGCGTCGGCTCGGGCAAGGGCAAGACCGGCGGGCGCGGCGTCAAGGGGCAAAAGTCCCGGCGCGGCGTCTCCATCAATGGCTTCGAGGGCGGTCAAATGCCCTTGCACATGCGCATGCCCAAGCGCGGGTTCACCCCGCCGGCGCAAAAACGCATGGCCTGGATCAATCTTGGCGTGCTTCAAAACGCTATTGATAACAAGAAGCTAGACGCGAAAACCGAAATCACCGAAGAGGCCCTGGTGGCCGCCGGGGTGATCCGGCGCAAGAAAGATGGCGTGCGCCTGCTTGCGCGCGGCGCGCTGAAGGCCAAAGTGAGCATCACCATTTCCGGCGCCTCGGCTGCGGCCGTCGCCGCGGTGGAGAAAGCGGGCGGGGCGGTGAAGCTGCTCAATCCGCCTGTGGCGAAGGAAGCAGCGGTCTAAGCTGGGCTCTCCGTTCGGGGAACCATTCCGCCACGGCGGGGATCAAATCGGAGTAGCGCGCCCTCATGGCATCAGCCGCAGAACAATTAGCCGCCAACGTAAATTTCCAGGCGTTCGCCAAAGCGACCGACCTGCAAAAGCGCATCTGGTTCACCCTGATCGCGCTGGTGGTTTACCGCATCGGCACTTTCATCCCGATCCCCGGCATCGATCCGGCGGCGTTCGCCGACGCCTTCAAGCAGCAGGCCGGGGGTATCCTCGGCATGATCAACACCTTCTCGGGCGGGGCGGTCGAGCGGATGGCGGTATTCGCGCTGAACGTGATGCCCTACATCTCAGCCTCCATCATCGTGCAGCTGATGGCCACTTCGATACCTTCGCTGGAGCGCTTGAAGAAAGAAGGCGAAGTCGGCCGCAAACAGCTCAACCAATACACCCGCTACCTGACGCTGCTGCTGGCGATGCTGCAATCCTACGGCATCGCCGTGGGCCTGCAGAGCAGCGCTGGCGTTGTCGCCGATCCGGGACCGTTGTTCCTGTTCTCTACCGTCACCACGCTGACCGGGGGCACCATGTTCCTGATGTGGCTGGGCGAGCAGGTAACCGCGCGCGGCGTCGGCAACGGCATTTCGCTGATCATCTTCGCCGGCATCATCGCCGATATGCCCCGTGTGATCATCCAGAGCTTGGACCTGATGCGCGAGGACAGCTCCAAGGCGTTCGGGTTTTTCGCGCTGGCGCTGGTGATGCTGGCGTGCATCGTCTTCATCGTTTTCATCGAGCGTTCGCAGCGGCGCCTGGTGGTGCAATATCCCAAGCGCCAGCAGGGCAATCGCATGTTCATGGGCGAAAGCTCGTTCCTGCCGCTCAAGATCAACACCGCCGGCGTGATCCCGCCGATTTTCGCCTCCTCGCTGCTGCTGCTGCCGACCACTATTATCGGCTTCGCCGGCATGGGCCCCGACGCCGCGGGATGGGTGACGGATCTGCAAGCCTTTATCGGACCCGGCAAGCCGGGGCACATGGCGCTCTACGCGCTGGGCATCATATTTTTCTGCTTCTTCTACACCTCGATCGTGTTCAACCCGGAAGAAACCGCCGACAATTTGCGCAAGTATGGCGGCTTCCTGCCGGGCATTCGCCCGGGCAAGAAGACCGCCGAATATCTCGATTTCGTGCTGACGCGGCTGACGGTCATCGGCGCGGGTTACATCACCATCGTTTGCTTGCTGCCGGAGGTGCTTAGTTCGGCCTACGCGGTGCCGTTCTATCTCGGCGGCACCTCGGTGCTGATCGTCATCTCGGTCACGCTCGACACCGTGGCCCAGATCCAGTCGCACCTGGTGGCGCACCAATATGAAGGCCTGATCAAGCGCTCAAAGCTGCGCGGCAATGCCGCGCCCGGGCCGGTGCGTAAATGAACCTGGTCCTGTTCGGCCCGCCAGCGGCCGGCAAGGGCACGCAGGCCAAACGCCTCACCGCCGAGCGCGGCTACGTACAACTCTCCACCGGTGACATGCTGCGCGCCGCACGCGCCTCCGGCTCTGAACTCGGCCAGCGTGTGGCGGCGATCATGGACGGCGGCTCGCTGGTGTCGGACGAAATCGTGGTCGAGCTGATCGAAAACGCCATGGCGGCCCACAAGGGTGCGCCCGGCTTCATCTTCGACGGCTTCCCCCGCACTATCCCGCAAGCCGAGGCGCTGGACGCGCTGCTCTCCCGCCACGGCAAGGCCATCGACCTGGTGGTCAGTCTGGAAGTGGATTCCGTCAAGCTCATGGAGCGCATCGCCAAGCGCTTCGCCTCCGAGGGCCGGGCCGACGACAACCCGCAAGCCTACAAGGTGCGGCTAGATGCCTATCTCAACCAGACCGCCCCGCTGCTGGCCTATTACCAAGCCCAAGGCAAAATCCGCGGCGTCGACGGCATGGCCGATGTGGACGCGGTCGCGCGGGTGGTCGCTGGGGCGCTGGGGGGCTGACAGGCCAATCGGTCGCGGCGAACCCCGATTCCCCCGGTTGACGCGGCATTTCGCCCCGCTATAACCCGCCATTCGCGAACACCCATCCCGCGATGTCCCCCGGGCCAGAAGGCCGGGCGGGCTCGCGTCTCTTGCGTTTTGGAGCTTCCGCCTCATGGCCCGTATCGCCGGCGTCAATATCCCGACCCAGAAGCGCGTCGTCTTCGCGCTGCAATACATCCACGGCATCGGCAAACACTACGCCAAGGAAATTTGCACCAAGGTCGGCCTCGCCGACAATCGCCGCGTTAGCGAATTGACCGACCAAGAAGTTCTCCAGATCCGCGAAGCGATCGACCGCGACTACAATGTCGAAGGCGATCTGCGGCGCGAGAACTCGACCAACATCAAGCGGCTGATGGACCTCGGTTGTTATCGGGGCCTGCGCCACCGCAAGGGTCTGCCGGTGCGCGGCCAGCGCACCCACACCAACGCCCGCACCCGCAAGGGTCCCTCCAAGCCGATCGCCGGCAAGAAGCAAGCCACCAAGAAATAAGCCAGAGAACAGGAAGAGATCGCCGCGATGGCCAAGGAATCAAAGCGCGTCAAGAAAAGCGAGCGCAAGAACATCGTCACCGGCGTGGTGCATGTGGCGGCGTCGTTCAACAACACCATGATCACCATCACCGACGCGCAGGGCAACGCTATCTCCTGGTCGAGCGCTGGCACCATGGGCTTCAAAGGCTCGCGCAAATCGACGCCGTACGCGGCTCAAGTCGCCGCCGAGGACGCCGGCCGCAAGGCGATGGAGCACGGCATGCGCACGGTTGAAGTCAACGTGTCGGGCCCCGGCTCCGGGCGCGAAAGCGCGCTGCGGGCTTTGCAGGCGGTAGGCTTTACCGTCACTTCGATCCGCGACGTGACGCCGATCCCACATAATGGTTGCAGGCCGCCAAAGCGCCGCCGCGTCTAATTTCGATTGAGCGGCGCTGCCCCTCGGGCGCGCTCGCAAGGAAGCCCCATGACGACTGTTATTGAACGCAATTGGTTGGAACTGATCAGACCTAAAAAGCCGCTGGTCGAGCACGGCTACGATCCCACGCGCCGCGCCACCTTGATCGCCGAGCCGCTCGAGCGCGGCTTCGGCATGACGCTGGGCAATTCGCTGCGCCGGGTGCTGCTCTCTTCGCTGCAGGGCGCGGCCATCACCTCGGTGCAGATCGACGGCGTGGTGCACGAATTTTCCTCGATTCCCGGCGTGCGCGAGGATGTCACCGACATCGTGCTGAACCTGAAGCAAGTCGCCATCCGCATGCGCGGGGAAGGCCCCAAGCGGGTGATGCTGAAAGCCGAAGGCCCCGGCGAAGTGAAGGCGTCAGCGATCCAGACGGTTTCCGACATGGAAATCCTCAACCCCGAACACGTCATCTGCACGCTCGGCGAGGGCGCTTCGATCCGCATGGAACTCACCATCAATAACGGCAAGGGCTATGTGCCGGCCGAGCAGAACCGCCCCGATGACGCGCCGATCGGGCTGATCGCTATCGATGCGATCTATTCGCCGGTGCGCCGCGTCGCCTACCGCATCGACAACACCCGCGAAGGCCAGGTGCTCGATTACGACAAGCTGGTGATCGAAGTGGAAACCAACGGCGCGATCCGCCCGGAAGACGCCATCGCCTACGCCGCGCGCATCCTGCAGGATCAATTGCAGGTGTTCATCACTTTCGAGGAGCCGAAGCAGAAGAAGGAGGGCATGGATAAGCCCGACCTGCCGTTCAATCCGGCGCTGCTGAAGAAGGTCGATGAACTTGAGCTTTCGGTGCGTTCGGCCAATTGCCTGAAGAACTACAACATCGTCTATATCGGCGACCTGATCCAGAAATCGGAAGGCGAGATGCTGCGCACGCCGAATTTCGGGCGCAAATCGCTCAACGAGATCAAGGAAGTGCTGGCCTCGATGGGCCTGCATCTGGGCATGGCGGTTGAGAACTGGCCGCCGGACAATATCGAGGATTTGGCTAAGAAGTACGAAGATCAGATTTAGCGAATGGCAAATGGCGAATGGCGAGTAGGGATGCCTGCTCCATTCGCCACTCACCACTCGCCACTCGCGTGAGGAACGAACATGCGTCACGGCGCCGGAAACAAGAAACTCAACCGCACTGCGAGCCATCGCAAGGCGATGTTCGCCAACATGGCCGCGGCGCTGGTCAAGCACGAGCAGATCGTGACCACCTTGCCGAAGGCCAAGGCGCTCCGGCCCGTGGTCGAGCGGCTGGTGACGCTGGCCAAGAAGGGCGATCTCGGCGCGCGCCGGCTGGTGCTCTCGCGCATGCGCGATGAGACCCAGACCAAGAAGCTGTTCGACACGCTGGCCCCGCGCATGAAGGGCCGCGCAGGCGGCTACACGCGCGTGCTGAAAGCCGGCTTCCGCTATGGCGATAACGCCCCGATGGCGGTGATCGAATTCGTCGACCGCGACGAGACCGCGCGCGGCAAGGACAGCGGCCCGCGCCCGGAAGCGATCTATACCGACGAAGGCTGAGCGCTTCGCAGGCCTGTCACACTGGCCGCGTAGGAGCCTTGGCATGAGCAGACTGCGCCCCATCCTTCTCGCTTGCGCCCTGGCGCTCGCCGCCTGCGCGCATGAACCGCAACCGCCAAGTGGAAGCGCCGCCGCCCCGGGCGACATCACCATCCTCGTCTCCATCGACGGCTTTCGTCCCGACTACCTCGATCGCGGTCAGACCCCGGCGCTGTCGCGACTGGCAGCCGAAGGCGTGCGCGGTTCGATGCGGCCGAGCTTTCCCTCGGTCACTTTCCCCAACCATTACACGCTGGTGACCGGGCGGCGTCCCGACAGCAACGGCATGGTCAACAACAGGATGGAGGACCCCGAGCGGCCGGGATTGGTGTTCACGCTGCAGGATCGCGTCGTCGCCGCCGATCCGATCTGGTGGGCCGATGGCACGCCGTTCTGGGTCAGCGCAGAACGCGCCGGTGTGCGCACCGGCACCATGTTCTGGCCGGGCTCGGACTATGAATTGCAGGGCGTGCGCCCGAGCCGCTGGCGCCTGTTCGATCAGACGCTGCCCGGATTTGCGCGCGTGGATACGCTGCTCGCCTGGCTGGATTTGCCCGCTGCGGAGCGGCCGCGTTTCTGCACGCTCTATTTCGATCTGGTCGACACCGCGGGGCATCGTTATGGGCCGGACGGGCTGGAGACCAATTCCGCAATGGCCGAGGTCGATGCCGCGATCGCTCGGCTGTTGACGGGGCTGGAGGCGCGCGGGCAGCGCGCCAATCTGGTCATCGTCGCCGATCACGGCATGGCCGCGGTTTCTGAAGATCGCTTCATTGAACTCGAGCCCCGTATCGGCGCGGCGAACGCGCGTGTCATCTGGGACGGCCCGTTCGCGGGCATAAGTCCCGTCGCCGGGCATGAGTCCGAGGTGGAAGCTGCGCTGCTCGGCCGCGGCGCGCATGGCGAATGCTGGCGCAAGCAGGAAATCCCCGAACGCTTCCGCTATGGCCGCCATCGCCGCGTGCCCGCGATCATCTGCCTGGCCGATCTTGGCTGGCGCTACCGCAGCAGCCAGATTCCCGCTTACCCCGGACCACCGGCGCAGGGCGCGCATGGCTACGACCCCGCAACGCCGGAAATGGCCGCGCTGTTCATCGCCCACGGCCCGGCATTTCGGCAGGGCGCGACTTTGGCGGCGTTCGACAACGTGTCGATCTATCCCCTGCTTGCCCACTTGCTGGGCGTGACCCCAGAAGCGAACGAAGGCGACCTCGCTGACACCGCCGCTTCTATGCGCTGAACCTCTGTTTGCCATGTTTCCGCCAATCCCCGGCGGCAAACGCTGGCGCTGCTATTTCCGCGAGCACCAGCCATGAAGATCACCCGCGCCACGTTGTTGAAAGCATTGCCGTTTATCGCCCTGGTCGTTGGCTTCGCCGGGGGCGCGTTGGCGATGGGGCCGCTGGCGCGTGGATTCCAGCCGCCGGGGCAGGCCGGCGAGGGCGCGCCGCAGCTGCAATTGGTTCAAGCCGGCCCGCTGGTGCGGGGTACGCCCTCGGGGCGCGGCGAGATGCAGCTTTCGTTCGCGCCGGTGGTGGCCCAGGCGGGACCAGCGGTGGTCAACGTCTATGCCCAGCGCGTGGTGCGCGCGATGTCGCGCGACCCGTTCTTCGGCCGCTTTTCCGCGCCGCGAGTCGAGCAATCCTTGGGCTCGGGCGTGATCGTGCGCGCCGACGGCATCATCGTCACCAACAACCACGTCATCGAGGGCGCGCAGGCGCTGAAAGTGGTGCTGGCCGATCACCGCGAGTTCGACGCCGAATTGGTGCTGGCCGATCCCCGCGTCGATCTCGCCGTGCTGCGCATCCGCGAGCGCGGGCTGCCGACGCTCGCCTTCGCCAACAACCAGAACACCCAAGTGGGCGATATGGTGCTCGCCATTGGCAATCCGTTCGGCCTTCAGCAAACGGTGACCAGCGGCATCGTCTCGGCGCTGGCGCGCACCGAGGTCGGGGTCTCCGACTACGCCTTCTTCATCCAGACCGACGCCGCCATCAATCAAGGCAATTCCGGCGGCGCGCTGGTGGACATGAGCGGTTCGCTGGTCGGCATCAACAGCGCCATCATTTCCCAAGGCGGCGGCTCCAACGGCATTGGCCTTGCCATCCCCTCGGAAATGGTGCGCCGCGTGGTCGAAAGCGCGGTCTCGGGCGGGCGCACCGTGGTCCGCCCGTGGCTGGGTGCGCGGGTGCAGACCATCACCCAGGAATTGGCCAACTCACTGAACCTGCCGCGCCCCGAAGGTGTGCTGGTCACCGATCTTTATCCGCGCTCCGCCGGGGAGCGCGCCGGTCTGCGCCAGGGCGACATCATCCTCTCCGTCGCCGGCGCCGAAGTGCGCGACGAAGGCGGCGTGCGCTACCAGTTCGCCACCCAGCGCCCGGGCTCGCGCGTACCGCTAGTGGTGCTGCGCGGCGGCGACCGCCAGACTCTCACCGCCAACGCCGAAGCGCCTCCTGGCGGCGCGCCGGAAGCCCGCGAACTCAGCGGCCGCCATCCGCTCTCCGGCGCCCGCGTGGTGACGCTGACGCCAGCGACCGCGGAAGCCGCCGGCCTCGATCCGTTCGCCGCCGGCGTGTTCATCCAGGCGCTTGACCGTGGCGGTGTCGCCGCCCGCGTCGGCTTTCGCCCCGGCGACATCATCGACGAAATCAACGGTCAGCCGCTCCGCGACGCCGCCCAACTCGACCGCGTCCTGGCCCAGGCGCGAAGCTGGGTGATCGGGTTGCAGCGCGCCGGCCAGCGGGCGGAGATCCGCTTCTAGTACCCACTTTCATTGGCGCCTGAGTCACGGCAGGGAACCGCCAGTGTCACCAAAGTGGGTACAGAATCATACATTTGTACCGGAACCCGAAATCGCGTGATGGATCACGCAATTCCGATTCCGAGTACTACCGCGCCATTGCTGGCGACTCTTCCACGCGCGGCCCATACTGGGTCGGCATGAGCGATCTATTCTCCGCCGCCGGCCTAGACCAGGGCGCGCCTGTGCCGCTGGCGGAGCGGTTGCGCCCGCGCGCGCTCGTCGAAGTCGTCGGCCAGGACCATTTGCTCAAACTGGAAGGCCCGATTGGGCGGATGGTGGCGCAGAAGCGGCTTGGCTCGATGGTGCTGTGGGGACCGCCGGGGGTGGGCAAGACCACCATCGCGCGCTTGCTGGCCGAAGAAACCGGGCTGGAATTTCAGCAGATCAGCGCAGTGTTTTCCGGCGTCGCCGATTTGAAGAAGGCGTTCGAAACGGCCAAAGGCCGGCGCGCCAGCGGCAAAGGCACGCTGTTGTTCGTGGACGAAATCCACCGTTTCAACCGCGCGCAGCAAGATGGGTTCTTGCCTTATGTGGAGCAGGGCGTGGTGACGTTGGTCGGCGCCACCACGGAGAACCCAAGTTTCGAGATCAACGCGGCGCTGCTCTCGCGCGCGCAAGTGTTTGTGCTGAAGCGGCTGGACGATGCGGCGCTGGAATTGTTGCTGCAGCGCGCCGAGGCGCTGTTGCAGCGCAAATTGCCGCTGACGGAGGAAGCGCGCCTCGCACTGTGCAACCTCGCAGACGGCGACGGGCGCTATCTGCTGACGCTGAGCGAGGAACTCTTTGCGTTGCACGCCGCGGCGCCGCTCGACGCCAAGGCGCTCGGCGAACTCCTGCAGAAGCGCGCGCCTGTTTACGACAAGGATCGCGAAGAGCATTACAATCTGATCTCCGCACTACACAAAAGCATCCGCGGTTCCGATCCGGACGCGGCGCTCTATTGGCTGGCGCGCATGGTGATTGGCGGCGAAGATTTGCTGTTCATCGCCAGGCGTTTGGTGCGCGCGGCGGCGGAGGATGTGGGGCTCGCCGATCCCACCGCGCTGCTGGTGTGCAACGCCGCCAAGGACGCGGTGCATTTCATCGGCCCGCCGGAAGCGGAATTGCATCTGGCGCAAGCGGTGCTGCACCTGGCCACCGCGCCGAAATCCAACGCGGCGTACGTCGCATGGAAACAAGCGAAAGCGGCTGCGGGCGAGACCGGAACGCTTGGACCGCCCCTGCATAGCCGCAACGCTCCAACCAAGCTGATGAAGCAATTAGGCTACGGCTCGGGCTATCAATACGACCACGATGCCGAAGCCGGCTTCTCCGGCCAGAACTACTTCCCGGACGAAATGAAACGCCGCGTGTTCTACGCGCCGGAGGGGCGTGGGAGAGAGGGCGCGATTGTGGAACGCTTGGAGCATTGGGCGAAGTTGAGGGCGGAGCGTGAGTGAAGCGCTGCGTCCTACCCTCTCCCCTGCGGAGAGGGTGGCCGCGAAGCGGCCGGGTGAGGGGCGTGCCGATATGCAGGCGCCTGAGAGACGGCGCGCGCCCTACCCCCTGTCCCCTCTCTGCAAGGGAGAGGGGGCTTAGACGCCCGCTCTCTCCTCCTCCACGAAGATGCGCAGCTGCTTGTCTTCAACAAGCCCGCGGGCCTCGCCGTGCAGGGCGGCTCGGGCGTAACGCAAAGCCTGGAAACCCTGCTGGTCGCGTTCGCCAAGTCCAACGGCAAGCGCCCACGCCTGGTGCATCGACTCGACCGCGAAACTTCTGGCGTGATCGTCGCCGCGCGCACCAAGCCGGCGGCGGCGTTGCTGTCGGCGGCGTTCGCCGGGCGGGCGGTGAGCAAGACTTATTTGGCGATCGTCTGCGGCTGCGCGCCGGACCCGGGCGAAGGCGAGATCGCGGCGCCGCTCAAGAAATCCTCCCGCCAGGGGCTCAACATCATGGAACTCGCCCACGCCGACGACACCGGCGCCCAGGCGGCGCTGACGCGCTACCGCACGCTTGCGGCCAGGCCGGAGGCGGCGCTGCTCGAACTCAGCCCGGAAACCGGGCGCATGCACCAAATCCGCGTCCACCTCGCCTCGATTGGCCGGCCCATCGCCGGCGATGGTAAGTATGGTGGGCTGTTCGCCCTTGGCGGCGCGGCCATGCCAAGGCTGATGCTGCACGCCGCGGCGCTCGACATTCCCCATCCAGGCGGCGGCAGGGCGCGTTTCGAGGCGCCAATCCCCGCCGATTTCGCCCAAGCGCTCAAATTGTTGGTGTTGGAGGCGCCGCTGGCGGAATAAAGCTGCTAAGCTGCGAAACTAGGGACATTGCTGGAAGGATGTTCGCCGATGTTACGCCGCCTGATCGCCATCACCGCGCTCTGCGCATTGGCCGCATGCGCCACTACGCCGACTTATGCGCCCGCCGCCGCCCAGGGCGCGGTGGGTTATTCCGATACGCGGATCGAGTCCAACCGCTATTTCGTCACCTACCGCGCCAACGGCCCGGCCGATGCCGCTTTGGTGGAGGATTTCGCGCTGTTGCGGGCGGCCGAGCTCACGCTGCAGCACGGCCGTGATTGGTTCCGGGTCGATCGGCGCACGCTGGACGAAACGGCGAGCGGCGGCGGTGGTCCCTCGATCGGCATTGGCATTGGCGGTGGCTCCTGGGGCCGGCGTTCCGGGGTCGGCGTCGGCGTTGGCGTGACATTGCCCGTTGGCGCGCCCCCTGGTCCGCGTGCGCGCTCGGCGACGCTGGAGATTCGCCTCGGCGAAGGCCCCAAGCCTGACGACGCTGATGCCTACGACGCTCACGCCCTGGTTGCCAATCTGCGCGCACGGCGTCTGCCGCCGCAATGACGCAAATCCTGGCGGTGGCCCTCGGCGGCGCGCTGGGCGCGCTCGCCCGCTACGGCATTGGCCTGGCCGCCGCGCGCGCTTTCGGGCTGGCGTTTCCCTGGGGGACGCTGATCGTCAACGCGCTGGGGGGCCTAGCCATGGGGATGCTTGCCGCGCGCTTGGGTCCGGACAAGCAACACTTGCAGCTGCTGCTCGGCGTCGGCGTGCTTGGCGGCTTCACCACGTTCTCGGCGTTCTCCTTGGAAACAGTGCGTTTGCTGCAAGCCGCGCCAGCGCAATCCGTGCTATATGTGTTCGCCTCGCTGACGCTGAGCGTGGGCTTGTGCTGGCTGGGGCTGATGCTGGGGCGGTTATGAGGGCGGTCGAGACCGTCGAAATAGGGATGGACGACGGCGTCACGCGGATCGACCGCTGGTTTCGCCGCCGCTACCCGTTCTTGACCCAGGGCCAGATCGAAAAACTAATCCGCACCGGCCAGGTGCGCGTCGATGGCGCGCGTGTGAAAGCCTCCGACCGGGTCGAGCCCGGCCAGAAAGTGCGGGTGCCGCCCTTGCCGACCGCCGCGCCGAAGCTGGCGCCGGGGGCGCTGTCGCCGAGCGAGGAAGCGTTCGTGCGCTCGCTGGTGCTGCACCGCGACGCCGATGTCATCGTGCTCAACAAGCCGGCGGGGCTGGCGGTGCAAGGCGGGACCAAGACCGGCCGCCATCTGGACGCGCTGCTCGAAGGGTTGAAGTTCGACGCCGACAAGAAGCCCAAACTGGTGCACCGTCTCGACCGCGACACTTCCGGCTGCCTGGTGCTGGCGCGCCACCCGCGCGCGGCGGCGCATCTGGGCGAAGCGTTCCGCGATCGCGACACCGACAAGATCTATTGGGCCATCGTGCTCGGCGCGCCGCGGCCGCGGCTGGGCGAATTGCGCAGCTGGATCCGCAAGGCGCCGGGCGTGCACGATGCCGATCGCGAGATGATGCAATCGTGCGTGCAGAAGGACGAAGGCGCCGTGCACGCGATCACGCAATATGTGGTGATCGAGGAAGCCGCACACGAGGCGGCGTGGGTGGCGCTGCGCCCGGTGACCGGACGCACGCACCAATTGCGTTTTCACATGGCCGAAATGGGCCATTCCATCGCCGGCGATCCAAAATATAAATGCGAACGACCAACGCCCAACGGCCTGGAGCACGCATTATTGCTGCATGCCCGCGCCCTGCGACTCCCCCACCCTTCCGGCGGCAAGCTTGAAGTGATCGCGCCGATGCCGCCGCATCTGCGCGCGGCATTCGATCTGCTCGGCTTTAGCGCTGGGGAGGCGCGCGATCCGTTCGCGCCGTTCGCGCAATCGCCATGAGGCGGGGGCTGGATTCCTCGCCGCTGATCAACGCCAGCCGGGAATTGCTGTCGCTGGGCGACGCGGTCGGCGCCGGGCGCGTGCTGGAGCCGGTGTTCGACAAATTGAAGGCCGATCCCGACGTGCTGCATCTGATGGGCTCGATCCGCAAGGCCGAGGGCAGGCTCGACGAAGCGGAGAAGCATTTCCGCACCGCCATTTCCTTCGCCCTCAGCGAGGGACCCTATTATCATGATCTCGGCCTCGTGCTGATGGCGCGCGGCGCTAATGACGAAGCGCTGCGGGTGTTTCGCGCCGCGCTGGCGCTGATGCCGCAGGCCATGGCCATCCGCGTCAATCTGATCCGCTGTTTGATGGCCGCCGGCGACCTCGTCCACGCCGAGCAGGAGGCGCGCGCCTACATCGCCGCCGAGCCCGGCGCGGAATCCTGGACCATGCTCCACCAGGTGCAACGCGCGCAGGACAGAAACGCCGAGGCGCTCGAGTCCGCGGGCGAGGCGCTCAAACACGCACCGCAATTGCGCGGCGTGCGCTACAATTACGCTGTGGCGCTCGACCGCGCCGGCCGCCCAGGCGAGGCGCTCGAATATTACGAGCGGCTGGCGCGGCAGGATCTCGATTCCCCCGAGCTAGGCTTGAACCTGATGCGCGCGCTTTACGCCGCCGGCCGCAAGCAGGATGCCGAGACCGCCGGCCTGGAGGCGATCAAGGCTTATCCCGGCGCGAGCGGCCTGCACTCGGCGCTGGCGCGCATTCGCGCGCTCGCCGGCGCCGGCGAGGCTTGCGTGGCCCACATCGAGGAAGCGATCGAACAGCGGCCGCGCGATCTGCAATTGCGGCTGGCGTGCGCGGACGCGCTGCACCGCGCGGGATTGCTGCCCAAGGCGGCGCGGACATTGGAGGCGGCGCTCAAACTGGCGCCCGACACCCCGGCGCTGCTGACCGCGCACGGCATCGTGCTCGATGAGCTCGACATGTCGCGCGAGGGTCTGCGGTCGCTGCGCCGGGTCTGCGTGTTAACGCCAAACGCGCGCGCGGCGCGGCGCAACCTTTTGTCCATCCTGCTGCGCGCCGGGCTCGCCGAGGAGGCGCTGCAGAGCGCACGCCAGCTGCGCGAGGAAGAGCCGAACGAGCAATATCTGATCGCCTGCGAGGCCACGGCGCTGCGGGTGCTGGGCGATGAGCGCTATCGCTATTGGTGCGATTACGAGCGGCTGGTGCGCTGTTATGAGATCGCCCCGCCGCAAGGATATTTCACCATTGAGAATTTCAACGCCTCGCTGGCCGAAGCGCTGCGCCAGCAGCACCGTATCAACGCCCACCCGCTCGACCAATACCTCCACAATGGCAGCCAGACCGGGCGCGGCCTGCTTGGCGTCGATGATCGCTTCCTGCGCGCGCTGGTCAGCGCCGTGGATGCGGCCGTGCGCGACTACATCACCCGCCTGCGCGCCAGCCCCAACGATCCGCTGGGTCAGCGCAAGCAAGCGAGCTATCGCTATTCGAGCCTATGGTCGGTGCGCCTCGGCGATGGCGGCTATCAGCCCAACCATGTGCATGATCGCGGCTGGATCAGCTCGGCCTATTACGTCGCCCTGAGCCCGGCCGAGAAGCAGGCGCCGCGCGCGGGCTGGCTTAAGCTGGGCGAGCCGAACCGCGCCGTCCCCGGCTGCACGCCAGAGAGATACATCGAGCCGAAGCCGGGGACGCTGGTGCTGTTTCCCTCTTATATGTGGCACGGTACCACGCCCTTTGCGGGCGCCGAGCGGCTGAGCGCGGCGTTCGACGTGATCCCCGCGTGAGCGAGAGCAGCGTCCGGCGTTTCTACCGCTTGGCCGCGCCCTCTGCCGACGGTTTTGGAATCATGCTCGACTCGCGTGCGCTCAAAACGCCGGGCGGCGTGCTGTTCCGCGCGCCGTCGCTGGCGCTCGCGCTCGCCGTGGCGGTGGAATGGCAGGCTCAAGGCGAGCGCATCGCGCCCGCTTCCATGCCGCTGACGCAGCTTGCCTTCGCCGCGCTTGATGGCGGCGCGCGCGCGCGCGGCGAACGTATCGCTTACATGCTCAAATTCGCCGAGACCGATCTCTGTTGCCACCGCGCCACCGCGCCCACCGAACTGGTCGCGCGCCAGGCTTTGCTGTGGGACCCGTTGCTGGCATGGGGCGGCGATACGCTGGGCGCGGCGCTGCCGGTGGTGGCGAGCGTGCTGCCCGCGCCGGTCCCGTCCGCAGCGTTCGCGGCGCTGCGCGCGCGCGCCGAGAAGCTCGACGATTTCCGCCTCATGGCGCTAGCGCACGCCGCCGGGCTTTCCGGCTCGGTGCTGATCGCGTTTGCACTGGTGGAGGGGCGGCTGGACGCGGAGGCCGCCTTCGCCGCCGCCGCTTTGGACGAATTGTGGAGCTTGGAGCACTGGGGCGAGGACGCCGAGGCGAGGGCGGAGTTGGAGCGGCTGCGGCAAGACATCAGCGGCGTCGCCCGGTTCTGCAAAACCTTGTCAGCGCAATAAAACTCCGTCATTCCGGGGCTCGCGAAGCGAGAACCCGGAACCCAGGGATCATAGAGCGCCGCTCATTGCTCATGGGTTCCGGATCGCGCTCCGCGCGTCCGGAATGACGGCAGCTGTGTGGGAGCGCGTAAATGAAACACCTCATCGCCGCCCTCAGCGCCTTCGCTGCCACGTTCGCGTTAGCGGCGCCGGCGTCCGCGCAGCTAGCGCTGCTCACCTGGACCGACGCCACCGGGCGCGTCAGCATCGATCTCAGCGACAGCGAGTGGCGAGCGTATGCGAGCCCCTCGCCGGATCAGCCGGACATGGTGGTTATGCTGGTCCCGCCGCGTGGAGAAGAGACCGGTGTCCCGAGCCATTTCTGCTCGATCGAGCAGAGCCGCCAAGCCTCGGATGAGCCTCCGACGCAGGCCATCGCCAACGAAATGACGCGGCTGGCGACTCAGATCGATAATGCGGCGGCCTCGGTTGCCGATCAAAGCGCGCCGCCGACCGAACTTGTCGAGCGCGACGGCGTCGTCAGCGCCTATGAGCGCGCGGTCATCGCTCTTCCCCAGAGCGGGGAGAGCGTGACGCGGCTACGCCGCCACTTCATCCTGGCCAACGCGGATTCGCTGGAATGGTACAAGACCACCTGCATTGCCTTCCCCCGCGCGGGCCCGGATGCGCCGGCGACACTGCGCGGAATTATGGAGCGGGTGCGTGTAGTGCCAGTGCAGGGGGGGGAGTGATGAGAGTGCTGGTTGCGCTACTTGGGTCCGTTGCCCTGTCCTTAGCCTGTTTAGCGCAGGCGCAGCCGCCTTCGGCGCCGAATCCAGGGTGGACCGCGCCGAATGGGCGCTTCGCCGCCTCGTTTCCCGAGGGTTGGGGGGTGATCGCGGCGCCTGACGCGCCAGCCCAAGTGCTCGTACATTTCGGTCAGACGACGACTGTGGTTGAGCGCAAGGACTGCTTCGTGCAGAGCCAACCAATGCCCGCGCCCGCAGGCCAGGCCGCGATCAATGCACTGGTGGCGAGCTGGGACAGCGATCAAGTGCGCCGAAACGGCGCTCCAAATGCGACCGGCGCGCAGGTGCTGCACTTCGAGAACATCGATGTCAGCGGCGTTCGCGTTGCCTCCGCGCTGATCGAAATAGATATCGAGGGCCAGCGAGCGCGATTTCACACGCGGCAGTTCGCGCTAGCGGAAAATGGGACGGCGCAATACTACGCTCTGCATTGCCTCGTCATGGACCCAAGACCGAACGGCAGCGCCGACGTCGAGGCGCTGCTGGCCTCACTTCAATTCACCACAAGAGACAGTCCATGAAAGACATCATCGCCGCCCTCGAAGCCAAACGCGCCGCCGCCCGCGCTGGCGGGGGGGAAAAGCGCCATGCGGCGCAGCATGCCAAGGGCAAGCTTACCGCGCGCGAGCGGATTGAGCTGCTCATGGATGAAGGTTCGTTCGAGGAGCTGGACATGTTCGTCGAGCACCGCTGCGCCGAGTTCGGCATGGAGAAACAGAAAATTCCCGGCGACGGCGTGGTCACCGGCTGGGGCACGATCAATGGGCGTTTGGCCTACGTCTTCTCCAAGGATTTCACCGTGTTCGGCGGCTCGCTCAGCCGCGCGCACGCGGAGAAAATCTGCAAGGTGCAGGACGCGGCGATGAAGAACGGCGCGCCGATCGTCGGCATTTTCGACGCCGGCGGCGCGCGTATTCAAGAGGGCGTGGAAAGCCTCGCCGGTTACGCTGAGATTTTTCAGCGCAATATTCTGGCCTCGGGCGTGATCCCGCAGATTAGCGTCATCATGGGGCCGTGCGCTGGCGGCGATGTGTATTCGCCGGCGATGACCGACTTCATCTTCATGGTGCGCGACACCAGCTACATGTACGTCACCGGCCCGGAAGTGGTGAAGACCGTGACCAACGAGATTGTCACCCACGAGGAATTAGGCGGGGCGCGTGTGCACGCGGCCAAGTCCGGCGTTGCCGACGGCGCCTTCGAGAACGATTTTGAGACGCTGACGCAAATGCGCCGCTTGATCGACTTTCTACCCGCGTCCAATCGCGAAAAGCCGCCGACGCGCCCGCATTTCGATGATGTGACGCGCGAGGAGGAAAGCCTCGACCGGCTCATCCCCAACAATCCCAACCAACCCTATGACATGCTGGAGCTGATCGAGAAGGTCGCCGACGAAGGCGACTTCTTCGAAATCGGCGCTGATTTTGGCAAGAACATCTTGACCGGCTTTGCCCGCCTCGACGGCGCCCCGGTCGGGTTCGTCGCCAATCAGCCGATGGTGCTGGCGGGCGTGCTTGATATCGACGCCAGCCGCAAAGCCGCGCGTTTTGTACGTTTCTGCGATGCGTTTTCCATCCCGATCGTCACCTTCGTCGATGTGCCGGGCTTCCTGCCGGGGACCAAGCAGGAGCTGGGTGGGCTGATTAAGCACGGCGCCAAACTGTTGTTCGCTTACGGCGAAGCGACGGTGCCGAAAGTCACGGTCATTACCCGCAAAGCCTATGGCGGCGCTTATGACGTGATGAGCTCCAAGCATTTGCGCGGCGATGTGAACTACGCCTGGCCGAGCGCCGAAATCGCGGTGATGGGCGCCAAAGGCGCGGTCGAAATCATTTTCCGCGCCGATATCGGCGATGCCGAAAAGATCGCCGCGCGCACCAAGGAATATTCCGACCGCTTCGCCAACCCTTTCGTGGCGGCGTCACGCGGCTACATCGACGACGTGATCATGCCGCGCGAAACGCGGCGGCGGATTATCCGCGCGCTGGGGAGTTTGAAGGGGAAGAAGCTGGAAAACCCGTGGAAGAAGCACGATAACATTCCGTTGTGAGGGTTAGCTATGGCCAAAAAGCCTCCGCGAAAACCCACCGAGGATCACGCGTTTATCGCGTTTGGCAAAGATGGAAGTGTTCGAAAGCAGACCGAGAGGTATCCGTCCGATAAGGCGGGACAAGAGAAGCGCTTGGCCAAGGAATTTTGTGAGGGACTGTCGAACATCACTGGCAGCACGTGGTCTCATCGCCTGCTCTCCGAAGCCGATCATGATTTTGAGGCCTTTGACCCTACTACGACTGTTGTCTGCCAAGCCGTGGAAATCGTGCCCAAGCGCGACTTCCTGAAGCGGATTTCTGAAGAGCAATGGATCGAGAGTTCGCATCCCTTCACGGAAGTACAGTTCCACGACGGCTCATACTGGGGTGTCGATCAAGGTAAGCGAGACGGCATACTCTCGTCCCGCATCGAAGGAAAATTCGCGAAGAACTACTCAAAACCCAAGAAACCGTTTTGGTTGCTGCTTTGGAGTGTAGATCCAGTGTTTATGGTTTCGTGGGCTGAAGGCGGTGAGTCGCGAGTATCAGATGGCGTGAAGCTGGCGCGGACGAAACTGGCGGCAAGTGGCGCGCAGCCCTTTGACGAGATTTGGTACAAGGGTCCGTTTGTCAACCCATATCGACTGTGGCCGTGCTAGTCTGAAGAGGTGACACCTCTGAAGAGATGGCAAACACTCCCGGCATTCCCGGGCATCGCGTAGCGATGAGCCCTGAACCCAGGAACTGACGAAGCGCGATTGGTCTTGAGTGGAGCGCGCCGCCAACGGCGGGGCGTTATCGCGGGGGTAGCGCGGGCGGTGGGCG
>JANNQT010000069.1:0-14720 GCA_031400895.1 Alphaproteobacteria bacterium
TGTTGAAAATGCCGAACCAAAGTTTTATGTTGATAAAAATAACATGCGATATGAAGGAAATGTGGATCAGCAAGGGCAAAAACAAGGATTTGGCGTCAGCTACCACGAAAACGGAGTTGTTGAATATGAGGGACAATTTAAAGATGACCAAAAAAATGGCAAGGGGATTGAATACAACACTCAAGGATTTAAAGTGTATGAGGGTGATTTTGTTGATAACCAAAAAAACGGTGTTGGAAAAATTTTTGACGAAGATGGAAAGGTAATTTTTCAGGGACAATTTAAGGATGATTTGAGGAATGGCGAAGGAAAAGAATTTTTCGGTGATGGAAAATTGAAATTTCACGGTAATTATAAATCTGGACTCATATCAGGAAAAGGTCTTGAATATTATCATAATGGCTCGAAAAGATATGAAGGCTTCTGGCAAAATGGACAACTTAATGGAAAAGCTCGCGCGCCAACTTGCCCCATTGCGCGAGGACGAACGCAACGAAGAAACCCGGGTGCAAGGCTGCGTCAGCCGGGTGTGGCTGGTCAGCGAGCGCCGGGTCGATGCGGCTGAAAAGCTGTATTTCCGCGGCGATTCCGACGCTCACCTGGTGCGCGGGGAAATCGCCATGCTGCTGCGGATTTTCTCGGGCCGGACGGCGCCGGAGATTCTCGGAATCGATCCGGGCGCGGTGTTTGAGCGGCTGGGCCTGAAAGAGGCCCTGACCGCGCAGCGCTCGAACGGGCTGTTCTCGATGATGGCGCGGATCCAAAGCGAGGCGCGCGCGGCGCTTCAGAGTGACGCCGCCAGCTGAGACAGCCCCAGCTTCAGCGCCAGCTTGCCCGAACGCCCCGGCCAGCCTTCCGCTCGCTCCAGCGCCTCGAGCCCCTCCTCCTGCAAACAAATGCGCTCGACCACGCGCCGCAAAGGCGCGGATAAACATGCCAGCGCCTCGGCGGTGCGCCGGCGCGCGTCGCAACGCGCCGCCAAAGCCGCTTCCTGCGCACTGCTCTGACCGCGCCCGCTGTTGGCATTGGGCGGGGCGGTCCAGTCCGAGCCGCGCAGCAGCCCCGCTTGCGAAGTTTCCCAATCGGCGCGCAAATGCGCCGCCGCCGATAATTCACCGGCGCTGAGCCAGGGCCGCCCCCTGAGGTCGCGCAGGGCGGCGAGACGGCGCATCACCACGCCGCCATCGAGCGCGAGCAAGGTGCGTTCGCCGCCCTCGGCGTCAATCACCCCGCGCGCGATCCAGGCCCCGTGTTGGGTCTGATAGCCAGCTTCACTCTCGCCGCGGATGACGCGGGCGCGGCCGGCGGCGGTGAGCTCGAAAACGCCGGCAATTCCGCAGGCGATCGCGCCCGACGCTTCCAACTCGCGGACCTCGGCGGCGCTCAATTGCAGTCGCGGCCGGCGCCGGCGATCGCCGCCGGGATAGAGGCCGAAGGCGTTGCCGTGCGCAGCGATCAGCGCGCCCTGCCCGCGCATCAGCGCCAGCGCCCGCTCCGGCTTGTTCATGACGGCGCCTCGACAACCCCCCCCCGCCTCGCGCTGGCGGCGGCGCCTCGCGCAGCACGGTTTCCAATTCGGCGATCCAAATGTCGAACCGCGCCTCCTCGCGGCGGTCCTCGATCGCATGGCAGGCATAAGCCACGGTCGAGCGGTCGCGCCCAAAAGCGCTGGCCACTCGCGCCAAACTCAACTCGAAGGCGACATGGCACAGATACATCGCCACCTGGCGCGCCAGCGCCTCGTTGGCCGAGCCGCGCGTCAGCTCGAGCACATTATTCTCGGGCACGCCCAGCGCATAACCGGCCACGCCCGCGGCCAACCGGGCAGCAGCGCCGTCGCCTGCCGTTCGTTTCGAAGCACCCATCCAAACATACCTCCGGCTCTGCCCATGCCCATCGCGCGGACCATAACGCCGGACTCAGAGGTGTTGGATAGATTTTTTCCTATTAATAGGAATTTTTTCCGCTACGCGGGCTTTCGCGCCAGGCCGAGGCCCATGCGCTTGGCCAGGTTTGAGCGTTCCTTGGCGTAGTTAGGGGCCACCATTGGGTAGTCGTGCGGCAGGTCCCATTTCGCCCGGTATTCGTCTGGCGTCATTGAATAACGCGTGCGCAGATGACGCTTCAGCGACTTGAATTTCTTGCCGTCCTCAAGACAAACGATGTAGTCAGGATTGATCGATTTCTTGACCGACACCGCCGGTTCTTGCGGAATATTGGGGGCGGCGATCGCCTGGTTCGACAGATCGCGCAGCGCCGCGTGGACGGTGCGGATCAACCCCGGCAGGTCCGATTGGGCGACCTCGTTGGCGGCGACATAGGCGGCGACGATTTCTGTGGTCAGGTCGGGCAGGTCGCGTTTTTCTTGGGTCATCTCGCCATGGTCGCGTCAGAATTGATCCGGCCAAGTATATGATGGTCGTATCTGCGCAACAACAAGAAACACCAATTGCCGTTACTTCGCCCGCAAGGCCAGTATCGCCAGCCCGACCAGCAGCGCCACCGCCGCCAGCGAAACTGCACCGGCGCCGGCGCCATAGGGGCGATCCAAGCTGCGCAGCCAGCGGCCGATGGCGGCGGCGAGGCCCACGCCCAGTATTTCCAGGCCGCGCTCGGCCGCGCCGAACACCCGCAGCCCGACCGCGCCGAGCCAGCGCCCCGCGCTCGCCACCGGTCCGCGATAAAGCGCATCGACGTCGTAAAGCGATACCGGTCGCTCAGCCGGGGTGGCGCGGAACACTCTCAGGCCGATCAGCGCGATCCCGGCCGCACCCAGCAAACTCAAATGACGTGCGACGCGGTCGAGCGCGAACGGTTCGAGCACCAGTGCGCCGGGGGTCAAATTGAACAGCCATTGCGGCGATAACCCTATGGCGAGGCAAAAGAAAATCGCTAGCGCCGTCCCCAGCAACATGCCGTAGGGCGCTTCGTTCATGCGCGCGTCCTCGCCGCCGCGAAACAGGGTCAGCGCCGGCCGCAGCACCAAGCTGATGAACAAACAGGCCGAAAGCCCCAGGAACATGAGCCACAGCCAGCGCGTCTCCCAACGCGCCACCGCTTCCAGCGTCGCCGTCAGCGTGGCGTAAAGGGCAAAGCCGGGCGCGCCGGCGGCGGCCAGCCCGGCCAGCAGCAACAGCGCGGCGCTGACCGGCATGGTGCGCCCAGCACCGGCCAGCGCCGAAGCGCGGACATCGCCGCGTCGCTCACTGAGGGCCCCCAGCGCCATCTGCAAAGCGGTGAACGCAAGGATGGCGGCGAAAGCGTGCACTTCGACCGCGGCCAGCGCGACGCCGCCGACGCCAACCAACGCCACGCAGATTCCGAGATGGGCGCTCAGCGCGTAGGCGCTGGCGGCGCGCAGATCGTCCTCGGCAGCGGCAAAGAAGGCGCCGATCGCAATCATCGCCGCGCCGATCGGCACGAGCAAAGCCTCCGCCGGAAAAAACCTCGCCAACGCGTAAATGCCCAAGATCGGCGCGAAAGCGCACAGGGCGGCCGCTCCGGTCGGGGTGGCGTGGGCGATGACGTCCTTCAGCCAGACATGGGCAAGCGGCGCGCCGACGCGGATCATCACGCCGGCGAAGATAAAGCCGCCGCTCAGGCTGGCGGCGTCGAGCCGGGTTATGGTGGCGTCGTAAGCGCCGTTGCCGGCGATGTGCAGAGCCACGCCCACGAGCAAGAACAAGCCTTCCAGCCCGTTCCAAATCAGCAGCCGCACGCCGGCCCTGGCGGCGTCCTCGCGCGCGGCGGCGAAAACCACCCAGGCCGCGCCGAGCCCCGACAGCGAGGCGGCCGCGACGAAGAGCACGAAATCGCCCGCGAATAGCGCCGACACAGTCCCTCCCGCCAGCATCAGGATGGCGGAATCCTCGAAGCGGCTGCGGCGCGCGCTGGAATAGGCGGCGATCACCACCAGCGCGATCAAGAGCGCGATGCCGAAGATTTGGTTGAGCGCATCGAGTTGGAGCGGAACGACTTTTATCCCCACCTGGCTCACGCCCGCGGACTCGCCGAAATCGCGGTCGAGCAGACGCCACAAGGCCAGCAATCCCGCCAGCGCCATCACCGGCGCGCGCGCCGCCTTGGGCAGAGCCAGCACCAGCAGCGCCGCCAGAATGGGAATGAAGCCAGGATTAAGGGTGACGTTCATGGGCGCTCGTCTCCGCGGCGCGCTAGCAGCGCCCGCGCCAGCAGCGCGGCGATCACCACGAACACCGCGGCGCCCGCACCGATGGCGGCGCTCGCGCCCGCTTGCGCGCCGATCCAGAACGCCGGTTGGCCCGGGACCGCGAACTCAAACGCCAGCCCCGCGCCCAGGGCGGCGAGGCAGATCACGAACCAGGGCCCGGCGATGCCGCGCGGCGCGGGCTTGTTCATGGCGGCGGGCTCCAGATCGGCGACAGAAAGTTGATCAGCGGGTCGGCTAGGCCGAGCAGGGAAAGCGTCGCCGCCGCGCCGAGCACCACCGGCGCCACCAGCAGAAACGAAGCGCCATCGGGGCGTTTGAAAGCATCCGGCGGCGCTCGTCCCGAGAGCGCGCCCGCCGCCAGCGGGCCGAGGTGCGCGAAGGTCAGCACCGCCGAGAGCCCAACCAGCACCGCCGCCCAAACCAGCCCCGCGTCGGCGGAGGCGACGATGAGCCAGAGCTTGGCCCACGCGCCCGCGAACGGCGGCAGGCCGATCATGCTGGCGGACGCGAGCGCAAAGCCCGCCAGCGTCCACGGCATCACCCGCCCGAGCCCGGAATAGCCGGAGGCGTCGTTGCGCTCGGTCACCGCCGACACCGTTCCCGCCGCCATCAGCAAAGTCGCCCCCGAGCACGACAGCGCCACCAGCTGCAGCGCCGCCGCGACATAGCCGGTGGGCCGCGCCAGCAGCACGCCGACCAGGATCGCCAGCGCTTGGGTAAGACACGAATAGGCGAGCCGCTGCTTCATATCCTGCTTGGCGAGCGCCATCAAAGCGGCCCCGCACATGCCGATGCCGCAGAGCCCGATCAGAGCGTGCGCCGCGATGGCGGCGTCGGCCAGCGCCGGCCCGAACACAAAGGCGGCGATCTTGATCACCCCTACCCCGCCCGCCGGCAACACCGTCAGCGCCAAGATCGAGGTAAGCGCCGATTGCGGCGCGGCGGTCGAAACCGAGAGCCAGCGGTGCATCGGCGGGGCCGCGGCCATGGCGATGCCGAACACGAACAGCGTCAGCAGGATGTTCGCCGCCAGCGGCGTCACCAGCCCGACCAGCACGCCGCCGGCCTGAAATTCGAGCACACCAGCGACCGAATAAGTCCACACCATCGCCGGCAGGAACAGACCGAGCGAGGCGGTCAGCAGCACCGCCAGGAAAATCCGCCCCGCCCCGCCGGCGGCCTCTTCGCCGCGATGCTCGACCATCGGAAAAGCCGCCAGGCTCAGCGCTTGGTAGGCGACGAACAGCGTGAACAGATTGGCCGAGAACGCCACCGCCAGCGCCCCCGCCATCGACAGCGCCTGGAACGCCAGCAACCGCGCCGGCGCTTGCTCACCGGTGGCGCGCAACATGCCGGCGGAATGAATTGCGTGCAGCAGTCCGAGCAAGGTGATGAAAGCGGCGATCAGTGCGCCTATTGGGTCGAGTGCGAACGCCAGCTCCACATCCGGCAACGGCCGCGCCAGCACCACGCGCACCTGTTCGTGGTGCGCCGCTTCGTTGGCGAGAAAGCCGGCAAGCCCCGCCACCGCCAGGGCGGCGAGAATGTTGGCGGCGTCGCGCAGTCCCGGCGGCTTGGCGCAGGCAAGCACCAGCAGCCCCTGCAATAGCGGCACCACCAGCACCGCGAGCAGCGCGATCTCCCCGGTCATGGCGCGGCGCCCGCAAGGCCGCCGCCAGCCAGTCCCACCAGACGCAGCAGCAGGCTAGGCTCGACGCCCATGGCGATGGCGCCGACGCCCACCAGCAGCGCCGGCGCGAACGCCAGCCGCCAGGGATCGCGCTGCAGCGGCGTGACGCTGGCGGCGCGGCGAAAATAAAGCCGCTCGATCAGCCGCCCCGCGTACACCGCGCCAGCCAGCGAAGCGAAAATCACCAGGCCCGCCGCCCACCACCATTCGACCCCAAGCGTCGCTTCGATGATGCGCCAGCGGCCGAGAAAGCCGAGCGTCAACGGCGCGCCCATCAGGCTCAAGGCGCCCATGGTGATGGCCACGCCGGAAAATGGTGCGCGCCGGCCGAGCCCGTCGAGCGCCGCGATCGAAGCGCCGCAACCGGAGGCGACCACCCCGGCTTGCAACGCAACCGAGGCCGCCGCCAGCGCCGCGAGCTGGATCAAGGCAGCGGAGAAACCCGCTGGCGAGCCGAGCGCCACCCCAAGCAGCAAGCAACCGCCCTGGGCGACGCAGGCGTAGGCGATCAGGCGGTGAATGTTGACCGCGCCGATCGCCTGCAGCGAACCAACGACAATGCCCAAACCGCCAATCGCCGCCGCGATCACCGCCACAGCCTCGCCCAGCGCCGGCGAAGGCGAAGCGAAAGCGGCTATGCGGGTGAGCAGCGCCAGCGATCCCACCACGCCGAGGCAGCTCAGCACCAGCGCGGCCAACGGCGCGCTGCGGCCCATGGCGACGCTGAACCAGGCGTGAAACGGCGCCGCGCCGGCTTTGATCGCCAGCGCCGCCAACATCAACGCGACGCCAGCGGCGGCGGCGATCGGCGCCTCGATCTGGGCCAGCGGCAGCGCTGCGAATTCCCCGGTTCCGGCCGCGCGCACGATCAGCGCCGCGCCAAGCAAAAAAAGCACTCCGCCCACGCCACCGGCGACCAGCATGCGCAGCGCGCCGTTGAGGCTGGCGCGCTCCCGCTCAGCGCCCAGCGCCACCAGCGCCACCGCGGCCAGCCAGGCCGCCTCCCCAGCGAGGAACGCACCGACCAGGTCGCGCGCCAGTAACGCAGCGGTCCATCCCCCGCCGACGCAAAGACACAACGCCAGCACCTGCGAGCGCGCCCGCGCCTGATAATCCTTGAGCAGCGGCGCGGCGGCGGCGATCGCCAGCGCGCTGGCGATCGCCAGCCCCGCCGCGCTGGCGACGCCAATGCCGTCAGGCGCGAACGCGGGATGTGTCGCTACGGCGGCGCCGGCGAAGAAATTCACCGCGAAGGCCGCGCTCAGCCAAACCGACACCGCCGCCGACACAGTGGCGATCAACCAGCCCAGGCGTCCGCTCGGCGACAGCGCCACCAAAGCGGCAGCGACAAAGGGCGTCGCCACCATGAGCAAAGGCGCCTGCGCGAGTATCGCCGCGCTCACTGGCGCGGCTCCGCCGGCTCGCTGCCGAAATCGGCGGCGTCGATGTCGCCGCTTTCGGTATCGCCGTATTCTTCCTGCACCCGCACCAGGATGGCCGCGCCCAGCCCGGTCTGAGCAAATCCGACCACGACCGCGCCAACGATTAGCGCGTCGGGCGCGCCGACCGCCGCGAGCGCGACAATCGCGCCGATCAGCGCCACCACCAGTCCGGCCAGGCGCTTGGCGATATTGGCGGCGGCGAAGGCGGCGACGATCCCGGCGGCGACCAGCACGATCGCGAGCGACCAGCCGATCGCGGGCAGAAGCGCGGCGGCGTTCATTCGCCGTCACGCAAGGTCGGCGCGCGCGCGATCAGCACGGAAAGCACCAAGGCCGCGCCCGTGGCGCAAATCAAGAAGAGTCCCGCTTCCGCGACTTGGGCGCTGCGCGCGGTCAGATCGGCGGTGAACACGCAGACGATCCCGGCGGCAAACAGCAAGCGCGCGGCAGCCGGCGGCAGCGCCGTTCGCGCGGCGCGCGCGCCGTACACAAGCGCGTGCACGGCGATCAGCAGCGCGAACGCCAGGCCCGCAAGCGCGCCGACCCCGCCGCCCGCCGCCCCGCGCACCAGCAGCGCCAGCGCAAACAGCGCGATCGCTGGAATCATGAAGCGCGCCGAGGCCAGCACGATCGCGTCAACGCCGCCCTTCATGGCTGCTCCCCGGGCGCGCCCAAGCCGCCGCGCTCGCCAAAGCCCAGCAGCGCCACGCAGCCATAGATTCCCGCCATCGCCACCGGCGCCAGCCAGAGCGCGAGATTGTGTGGAGCGGCAGCTTTGGCGGCGATGGCTGGCGCGAGCGGCTCGGCAACGCCAACCCAAACCAGCGCCGACGCCAACACCAGCCCTGCCGCGCAACTGATCCAAGTCACGGCGCGGCGTGGCCGCACCGCGCGCTTGCTCAGCAAAATTGCGCCGAGAAAAAACAGCGGCGTCCACGCCGCGGTCAACAGAACCAAAGCCAGCGCCGCTTCACCGCGTCCCATCAGCGCCAGAAACGCGCTCGCCGCCGCGCCCGCCGCCAACAGCCCCATGCCAGTGACGAACAAAGGCCGCGTCCACAGCGCCATGATCGCGCAGAGCGCCGCCAGCGCCAGGAACGGCGCGGCCAGCCAGGCCGCCGCAAGGCTCGCGCCGGCGATCATGGCCCGCCCTTGCCGCGCGCGCCTGGACGCGGCGAGCTGTAACGGCCCGCGAGCGGGGCCAAGCCGCCGGAATGGGCGGCGTTGGCGACCAGCGTCGCCTGCACCGGCCCCAGCACCAACACCAGCAGCGCCAGCAAGCCGAGTTCAAACGCCATCGCGCCGTCGTTCGCGGCCAGCGCCAAGCCAAACAGCGCCAACGCCACGCCGAGGCCATCGACGTTGACCGCGTGGATGCGGGTGTAGAGATCGGGAAAGCGCAGCATGCCAATCCCGGCGCCCACGATCAGCAGCGCGCCGAAAGCGACAAAGCCGCCGCCGAGCCCGGCGCCCACGAAGCCGACAAAGTCGCTCATTCGGGCCTCGCCATCGGCGCCTGCCAGGTCCCGTGGCGGAAGAATTTGAGCACCGCCAAATTGACGACATAGCCCGCCAGCACAAGCGCGAACGCCACTGCGATGGCGTCGTGCTGTCCGGTGAGGATCGCGGCCGCCGCGCACGCCAGCGCCATCTTGGCGCAGACCGCGTTCACCGCCAGCGCCCGATCCTGCAGCGTCGGTCCAAACAGCAGCCGCGGCGCCGCCAGCACGGCGCCGATCAATGCGGCCAGCGCCGCCGCCAGCGCCACCATCATGGCCGCTCCCCGCAAGCAAGCGTTTCCAGGCGCGCATAGTCCGTGAGTTCACCGGCGCCTTCGTTGATCACATGCACGAGCAAGCTGCCGGCATCGACGCCGACCACGACGGCGCCCGGGGTGGCGCTGATCATCGCCGCCAGATTGGCGGCCGCTTGCTCGTCGATGGCGCGTGAGCGCAGCCGCAACAGCGCCGGGCTGAGCGTGATGTCGGCGGCCAGCGCCGCGCGCAGCGTCCGCAACACGCCCAGCATCGCCGCGCCAGCGCGCTCGATCCGCCAGTACAGGTTCCGCGGCAAGCTGGCGAACGCGCCGCTGACGCCGCCAAAGCGCAAGCTGATCAGCACGCAGACCAGCGCAAGCACCGGCGGCAGCCAGGGCGCCGCCGCGCCCGCCAGCACCAGCGCCGCCAGAATTGTGTAAACTAGAAACATCGCTGCGGCGTGAAGCATGTCGGGCGCCTCCCCGCGCCGGCGCGCGTCGACTGGGCATAGCGCCGCGGCGGGGGATTCGCCAGATCGAAGCGCGCGCCGGCGCTAATCGTTGCGATTGAGCAATAGCATGGCGTTGCGCTGGGCTTGCGAGATGGTTTCATCGCCCTCCACCAGCCGCTCGAGCGCCGCGACTTCGGCGGAAAGCGACCAATTCCAGTAGCGCAGCACCGTCTGCGCCTTGGCGGTGGCCAAGGTGTCGTAGATGAACACCATCCGGCCCTGGGAATTATCCACCGAGGTCGGGTCCCCAGGCGGGCGGCGCAGCACCCGCCACAACGCCATCACAAAGGGCCGCTTCAGCCCCACCGCTTTACAGAACACGCCGATCGCCTCGCCGCCCGGGTCGGCGAAAATGTGAGTAATGGTGGTCGGCCGCACCCCGGCGAGATAGCCCATCTCTTGGATCATGGCGCTGTCGGCGCCTTTTTCGGCGGCGGCGATGGCGCCCTCAAGTGAGCCGAACGAACTACGAGCCGCCGCCGCCCTGTTGCGCTGCCGGCGCTCGACGATCTGCATGGCCTTGCGGGTGTCGGCGTCGGCCCAGCCCTCGGCGGCCGCCAGCGCGAAGACGTCCGAGAGTTCCTTGATCAGCGCGGTGCGGTCGGCGGCGAAACGGCGCACAATCTGCACCCGCACATCGAAGCCGACCCACCAGAACATGATCAGCGCCTGGTTGGGCCGCAACTCGCCGCGGCGCACCAGCAAAGGCGGCAAGCTGGGCGCCTGCCGCGAGCGGGCGACGATGTGATCCAGCGCCTGAACCGAAAGGCGCGAAGAATTGTTGCGCAAAAGTGCTTCATACACGGCCGTCTCACCGGTTTGCACCAAGGCATCGGCGACGGTTTCGCCAAGCCCGCGCCGCTGCGCTATCGCCAGCCAATGCTGGGTCACGCCGGCGCGGACGGTGGCGATCAAGTCGGAATCGTCGAAGCCGACCCCGTTCTCGAGCAAGGGCTGCGCCACCTGGAATTCGTCGCGCGCCAGATAGCGGAGCAACGCCTTGGGCGCTTCGGTGACCCGCACCAGGCCGAGCGCGCAGCGGCGGCGCACATCGCTCGAAGCGGTGCGCAGCAGGCCGATCAGAATGTCGGCAGCGAGCTGGCGCTCCTGCGAGGGCATACGCGCTTCCGGCCACGAAACCACTTCGCACAGGCGCTTGAGCAAAGCGTGGCGCGCGGCCTGCGCCTGTGGAGCGTTCAACTCCAGAGGCGCGGGCCCGCTCCCGCCGCGCAGCTGATTCGGCAACGCCATCAGCTGAGTGGGCACAGCCGCCGTTAACCCCTGGTCAACGAGCGCTGGACAACGAGCGCTGGACTGGGGGGCCGCGCCTGGCTGTATAGTCGCGTCAATGCCGGACGCCGACGCCCAGAATTGCCCGCCCAGCCCGCTCCCCAGCAAACCGGCGGTGCGCGAACTCCACATCTACTACCTGCTGGTTGGGTTTTATTTCTTCGCCTTCGGCATGCAATTCGTATTGTTCCCGACGCTGGTGGCGTTCTTTCTCAACAGTACGCCGATGGGGGTGGGACTGGCGCAATCGGCGCTCTCGGCGCCGATGTTCGCGCTGCTGCTGTTTGGCGGCCTGCTGGCCGAGCGCGCCAGGGCGGGGCCAACCCTGGCCTGGCTGCATGTGTTGGCCTCGCTGGCTTCGCTAACGCTGGCGGCGGCGTTGGCGCTGGGCGCGCTCGATTATGGCTTGCTGATCGGTTACGCCATGTTCGTGGGTGCGAGCGCGGCGTTCCTGATGCCGGTGCGCGACGCGGCGCTCAACGGCGTGGTCGCGCGTGAGGCCGCGCTGGGGCGCCACACGCCGATCGCCACCGCCGCCGCCGCCACCACCGCGGTCCAGATCGGCGCGCAGATCGCAGGCATCATGGTGGCGCAATTTGCTGGGCGCGCGCCGGCGCCGTTTCTGGCGCTGCAGGGTTTCGTGCTGCTGCTCGGCGCGCTCGCCGCGCTCGGCCTGCGCGCGCCCAAGCCTACCGGGCACGAGCGCACGGTGTCGGGGGCGTTCCGCGACCTGCGCGATGGCCTCGGCTATGCCTTCCGCAGTCCGGTGATGCGGCCGATGCTGATTTCCTCGGCCTATGTCGGCGTGTTCGTCATGGGCTCGTTTCAGGTGCTGTTTCCGCTGATCATTCGCGGCGAGTATGGCGGCGACTCGCACGCGCAAGCCGGCAGGCTGGGGGCGCTGTTCGCCTGCTTCTGGGCCGCCTCGTTTGTCTCGGCGGTGGCGCTCAGCCGCGTCAAGCCGTTACGCAAACCCGGGCGCGCGCTGATCGCCTCCCACTTCGTCAGCGCACTGGTGCTGGCCAGCTTCGCGTTCGAGAAACCGTTCCTGTTGTTCGCCGTCATCGTTGCGGGCTGGGGCCTCGCCGCGGGTGTCGCCATCTCGATGAGCCGCACCATCGTCCAGGGCGCGGCCGAGCCGCGCTATCTGGGGCGCGTGCTGGCGGTGTATTCGATGGGCTTCATGGGCGGGGCGCCGCTCGGCTCGGCGCTGGTCGGCTTCGCCGCCGGCCGCTTCGGACCGCACGCGGCCGCGCTGGCGCCGGCGATCGGGCTGGCGCTCGCTGCGTTGCTGCTGGCGCTGCTGACGCCGCTCTGGCGCCACGGCGCCGAGCGCTGATCAATTGTTGACGCTGCGCGGGTCGCGACGCCGGGTGCTGCTGGCGCGCGCGTTGAACACCTCAACCTGGGTCACCCATGCCGCGCTGGCGGCCACGTACGGCGCTTGGGCGGCCTCGAAAGCGACGGCGTTGGCTTCAGCCTGCGCGCGCAGAACCCGGATCTCCTCCACGCAGCGTTCGCGCTGGGCGGAATAGCTCGCGATCCAAGCGTCATAGGTAGCCCGCTGGCGCGTCATTTCCGAGTGGCTGATGGTGGCGCCATCCGGCGCCGGCGGCGGCGCGGGTACATTGGCGCAATTGGCCGACGGCGGCGGCGGCGACGGGGTATCCATCACCGGCGGCGGCGTCTGCGCCGCAGCCGAGGCGCCAAGCATAAGCACGGCGACCAGCGCGCCCGACATTATTTTCATAATCCACCACTCCCTGGAAACCACGACCTATCCCTCGGCGCGGGCATCTGCGGGCCGAATTGGGCCAAAGTACGGTGAACGCGCCGGGTTTGGCGGTCAATTCAACTCAAAGGGGAGGCGCAGCCGATAGCGGCCCTCGACCGGGACGCCGTCGCGCGTGGCCGGGGCCATGCGGTATTCGCGGGCGATGCGCAGGGCGGCGGCGCCAAAGCCCCAGTCGGCGGGCGTCTCGGCGACAACCACGCAATCGAGCGCGCCGGCGACGCTGACCAGGCAGTCGAGCTGGGCCACGCCTTCGATGCCGGACTCGCGCGCGCGGCGCGGATAGTGGCGCTCGGGCCGGCTCGGGCGTTCGAGCCAATGGGGCCGGTCGATGATGACCGGGCCGAGCGGCGCGGACGGCGCGACGCTGACGCCAAAGCCCGCAGACGGGAGCAGCGGCGGCGGCTCAAACGGTTGGATTGCTTCGCGCGCGTCCGGATTTAGCGGCGTGAGGGAGCGGCGCCGCGCCGGCTCGGGCGGCGGCGGCGGCTCGCTCCAGAAGGTGAACCCGAACGGCGGCTCAGCCGCTCGTATCTGCACGGAGTAGGAAACAGTTAGCGCCGCCAGCACTGCGGCGCCGACCATCAGCGCCGAAGCGGCCAGCGAAGCGGCGCGCAGATTGAGAATGTGTGACATTGGCTTCCTCCGGCGAGAAAGCTCTCACGGAACGCGCGCGCCGCCGCTTCACAGCCGCGCGAGCGGCGATCACAAGCGCGTCACTCGCGCGCCACTTGCGTGAACGGAATGCGCATGCGGAGATGGCCGAGCGCGGGGGCGCCATCGTGCGGCGCCGGGACCATCAGGTGTTGGTCCGCGAGCGCCAGTGCGGCTGCGCCGAAGCCCATGCCGGGCGGCGTTTCTGAAACAATAGAACAGGCGAGCCTGCCCTCGACACTCACCTCGCAATCGAGTTCGACCGCGCCTTCAATTCCGGCCGCGAATGCCGGCCCGGGATAATGCCGCTCGGGATGGCGCGGACGCTGCAGCCATTGCGGGTTGGCGATTTCCACGCGCGCGAGCGGCTCGGGCGCTGGTTCGGAAACCTCGGCGATTGCGGCCGGAACCGGTGGCGGTCGCCGCGATTGCGGCGGCGGACGCGGCGGCGGCGCTTCGAGTTGCGCGTAAGCCAGCGCCGCTGACGCGGGCGCTTGCGGCGCGAACAACAACGTTGTCGTGCGCAGCGCCGCCCAAACCAGCGCCACCACAATGACGCAAGCCGCGCCGCGCGAAAGCCAACGAACCCCAAGCGCGGCCATGCTCGCCGCTCCGGTTCAGCGCCCGCTAGTCGCCGGCGAAGCGGAAGGGAATCCGCAGCCGATAGCGGCCGCCGGCGGTGGCTTGGCCGTTGACCGTCTGCGGGTTCATACGGAATTGCCGCGCAACCCGCACCGCCGCTTCGCCGAAGCCCATGTTTGGCGGGGTCTCGGAAGTGACGCTGCAGGCCAAGCGGCCCTCGGCATCGACAATGCAATCGAGCGAGGCGGCGCCTTCGATTTCGCTTTCACGCGCGCGCCGCGGCCAGAAGCGTTCATAATCGGCGCCGTTAGGACGCCGCGCCCAGCTCGGGCTGGTGATGATCTGCAGTTCCGGCGGGGCTTGCTGAGTCGTCACCTCCTGCTGCGTCACAATCGCCGGCATCTCGAACGGCGGCGGCGGTATTTCTTGAGGCGGCGGCGGCGGCGGCTCGTTGGGCGGCGGCGGCGGCGGCGGCGGCGGCGGCGGCTTCTTTTCTTGCTCGATCTCGGCTTTCACGACTTGGTTGTCGTCGAACATTTCCATGATCGCGCTGAATCTCTGCGTCAACGCCGCGATGATGAGCGTGCCGCAGATAAGGCCGGCCAAGCCAAATGATATAAGACGAAGGCGAACCATGTTGTTACCCGGCGTTGGCGCGTTCAGAGAAGATGCTCACTTTCAGGAACCCGGTTTCCTGCAGCGTGCTCATTGTCTCGATGACATTGGCGTAGGCGGTGTTCTGGTCCGCCCGAACGATGATGCGCGCGTCCTTGTACACATTTTCCGCGTTTGGATTATTGACTTGCGCGCGCT
>JANNQT010000070.1:0-2033 GCA_031400895.1 Alphaproteobacteria bacterium
AGGGTGGCGAGCTGCAGATCTACATGGGGTGCGTGTTCACCCTCGGGATCGGGTTCCTGGTGCTCAATGCACGGCGCTTCCAGGAGGTCACGCTCAACGCGCTGGCGCTGCGCCACGAGAACGGCCGGCTGGTGGCGGCGCTGCGGGCCGCCCTGCACGAGGCGGAAGGTGCGAGCCGGGCGAAGACGCAGTTCCTCGCCAACATGAGCCACGAGATCCGCACGCCGCTGAACGGCGTGCTTGGCATGGCGCAGGTGCTCGCGATGGGCAGCCTGACGCCCGCGCAGGCCGAACAAGTGTCGGTCATCCTCGATTCCGGCAACACGCTGATGGTGCTGCTGAATGACATCCTTGACCTGTCGAAGATCGAAGCGGGACGGATGGACGTCGCCCCAGTCAGCGGCGATATCCGCCACAAGCTGGCCAGCCTGTTTCGGCTATACGAGGCGGCCGCCCGCGAAAAAGGCATTTCCATCCAGTTATTCATTCATCCGAGCGTGCCCGCCGTCCTCGTGTTCGACCCTGTTCGCGTGCGCCAGTGCATCAGCAATCTCGTCACCAACGCGATCAAATTCACCGCCACCGGCGAAGTGCTGGTCGTGGTCACTGCCGCGCCCCTCGGCGGCCGCAAGCAACAGGTCACGGTCCACGTCTCCGATTCCGGTTGCGGCATCGCCGCCGACAAGCTGGAGCGAATCTTCGAATCGTTCGCGCAGGAAGACGGCTCGACCACCCGGCGTTTCGGCGGCACCGGGCTGGGGCTGGCGATCACGCGCCGCCTCGCCAGGATCATGGGCGGCGATGTCACGGTCGCCAGCGAACAGGGTCGCGGCTCGGTCTTTACACTGACGTTCAAGGCAAGCGCCAGCCTGCCGGAAACCGAGGAGGACGACGACTGGATCGCCCCGGCGCAGCCAGCGCGAGCGACCCGGGTCTTGACCGGTTGCCGCGCCCTCGTCGTCGATGACAATGCCGTCAACCGGCGGGTCGCGCGATCCTTTCTCGAAGCCTATAGTTTCGACGCCGAGGAGGCGGGCGATGGCGAGGCGGCCCTCAAGGCGCTCGATGCGAGCCTGTTCGACATCGTGCTCATGGACATCCACATGCCGGTCCTCGATGGGCATGCCGCCTTCCTGAAACTGCGCCGGTCGAACAGCATCAACCGGAACACGCCAGTGATCGCGCTGACCGCTGATTCAATGCACGGGGACCGCGAAAAACTGCTCGCCTGCGGCTTTGACGGCTATGTCTCGAAGCCAATCGCGGAACGTTCGCTCGTCACGGCAATCAGCCAGATCCTGAGCGAGGACAAGGCCTTCAAAGGCCTGCACCTGCGCGCGGGCTGAACTTGGCGGCTCCGCTGCGCGCCCAGCTCAGATGCCGAGCGCCGGAAACGGAATAATCGGCGCGGGCGCGCCGCGATCATCCTGCAAGGTGCGCTGCCACCAGCCGACATCGGTCCACAGGCCGCGTTTGAAGCCGACCGCCGAATAGGTGCCAAGATGACGAAACCCGAGCTTCTCGTGCAAGGCCACACTCGCGGCATTGGGCAGCGCGATCCCGCCGAAGGCCGAGACGAAACCCTGCGCCGTCAGGCAGCGCAAGAGCTCGGTATAGAGGCGGCTGCCGAGCCCCCGGCCTTGTGCGGACGGGTCGAGATAGACCGTGACGTCGCAGGACCAGGCATAGGCTTCGCGGGCCCGGTGCGGCGAGGCGTAGGCATAGCCGAGCAGCCGCCCGTCCGCTTCGGCCACGAGCCAGGGGTGGCTGAGGCCGGTGGCCGCAATGCGCAGACGCATCTCGTCCGCGTCGGGCGGATCGAGCTCGAAGGAAATGTTCGTATCGCGCACATAAGGCGCGTAGATCGCGGCGAGTGAGGCGGCGTCGCCGGTCGTCGCGACGCGAAGGCGAGCCGATGCGTCCACCGGGCCTTACGCAGTCTCGCCGAACAGTTCGCGGCCGATCAGCCAGCGGCGGATCTCGCTCGTGCCGGCGCCGATCTCGTAGAGCTTGGCGTCGCGCAGCAGGCGGCC
>JANNQT010000071.1:0-7502 GCA_031400895.1 Alphaproteobacteria bacterium
GGCGATGCGCAAGGTCACGCGCTGTCGTGGCCCCAGCGCGGCGACGCCGTCGAAGTAGACGGTTTCGTCCCCGGTCAGACCCAGGCCAGCCCAGCTCTGTCCATAGACGAATTGCAGCGGCAGCACGCCCATGCCGATCAGGTTTGAGCGGTGGATGCGCTCAAAGCTCTCTGCGATCACAGCCCGGACCCCCAGCAGCTTGGTCCCTTTGGCCGCCCAGTCGCGCGAGGAGCCGGTGCCGTATTCCTTGCCGGCGAAAACGATAAGGTCGCGCTTCTCGCTCTGGTAGCGCATCGCCGCATCGTAGATGAACATACGCTCGCCGCTCGGCTGGTGCAGTGTCAGCCCGCCTTCGACCGCATTGCCGGCATCGTCCTTCACCATCGCGTTCTTGATGCGGATATTAGCGAAAGTGCCGCGCATCATCACTTCGTGATTGCCGCGTCGGGCGCCGTAGGAATTGAAATCATCCTGCGGCACTTGATGCTCGCTCAGATATTTTCCGGCCGGGGAAGCTTTCTTGATGTTTCCCGCCGGGCTGATGTGGTCGGTGGTGATGCTGTCGCCGAACAGCGCCAGGATGGCGCCATCCTTGACGTCCTGAATCGGCGCGGGCGCCATCGACATGCCCTCGAAATAGGGCGGGTTCTTCACGTAGGTGGAACTGATCGGCCAATCGTAGGTGCGCCCGCCGGAGACCTTGATCGCCTGCCAATTGGGGTCGCCCTTGAACACGTCTGAATAGCGCGCGGCGAACATTTCGCGCGTGACGGCGGTGCGCACCACCGCTTCGATGTCGGCGTTCGAGGGCCAGATATCGCGCAGATAGACAGGTTTTGCGTCCTTGCCGGTGCCGATCGGATCGGTTTCTAGATTGACGTAGACCGAACCGGCCAGTGCATACGCCACCACCAGCGGCGGCGAGGCGAGGTAATTGGCGCGCACGTCCTGGTTGACGCGGCCTTCGAAATTGCGATTGCCCGAAAGCACCGAGGCGACGACCAGATCGTGTTCACTGACAGAGGCCGAAATCGCCGCGGGCAGCGGCCCTGAATTACCGATGCAGGTCGTGCAGCCATAGCCGACAAGATTAAAGCCCAGCGCATCGAGATCGGCGCTCAGTCCAGCTGCGTTGAGATAATCGGTTACCACTTGGCTGCCTGGCGCGAGCGAAGTTTTCACCCACGGTTTGGTCTTCAAACCCTTGGCCCTGGCGTTGCGCGCGAGCAGGCCGGCCGCGATCAGGACCGAGGGGTTAGAGGTATTGGTGCAGGAGGTGATGGCGGCGATCACCACATCGCCGTGGCCCACGTCATAAGCCGCGCCTTCGACGCGCGCGCGCTTCTTCAATTCCTCGCCCTTGCGGAATTCCTCCTGCATCGATCTGTTGAAACCCTCCGCCAGCGCGCCGACCAGCACGCGGTCTTGCGGGCGCTTGGGGCCGGCGAGCGAGGGACGCACATCGGCGAGCGAGAGTTCCAGCGTGTCGGTGAAGTCCGGCTCGTCATCGCCGCGCCATAGCCCTTGCGCTTTGCAATAAGCCTCCACCAAAGCCACGCGTGCGGGATCGCGGCCAGTGGCGGCGAGATAATCGATGGTCTTCTGGTCGACCGGGAAGAAGCCGCACGTGGCGCCATATTCAGGCGCCATGTTGGCGATGGTGGCGCGGTCCTCGACCGAAAGCACATCAAGCCCGGGGCCGAAAAATTCCACGAATTTGCCGACCACGCCGCGCCGGCGCAGCATTTGCGTGACGGTCAGCACCAGGTCGGTGGCGGTGGCGCCTTCGGGCATTTTGCCGGTGAGGCGAAAGCCGATCACTTCCGGGATCAGCATCGACACCGGTTGGCCCAGCATCGCCGCTTCCGCCTCGATGCCGCCGACGCCCCAACCCAGCACGCCGATGCCGTTGATCATGGTGGTGTGGCTGTCGGTGCCGACCACGGTGTCTGGATAGGCGAGGGTTTCGCCGTTCTCATCGCGCGTCCACACGCTCTGGCCGAGATACTCGAGATTTACCTGGTGGCAGATGCCGGTGCCGGGCGGGACGACGCGGAAATTACGGAACGCTGATTGACCCCAGCGCAGGAACTCATAACGCTCGCCATTGCGCGAATATTCGAGATCGACGTTCTTCTTGAACGAGTCGCCGCCGGCGAAATGATCCACCATCACCGAATGGTCGATCACCAAATCCACCGGCACCAGCGGATTGATCTTCTCCGGATCAGCGCCGAGCTTCAAGGCGGCGTCACGCATGGCGGCAAGGTCCACCACCGCTGGCACGCCGGTGAAATCCTGCATCAGCACCCGCGCAGGCGAGAACGCGATTTCCACTTCGTCCTTGCCGCGGTTCTTCAGCCAGCCAGCAATAGCGGCGATGTCGGCCTTCTTCACCGCCACGCCATCCTCGGTGCGCAGCAGATTTTCCAGCAGCACCTTGAGCGAATAGGGCAGGCGCGCAATGTCGCCGAGGCCGTTGCGGGAGGCGGCGTTCAGGTCGAAATAGACGTAATTCTTGCCGCCAGCGCTGAGATTGGTGCGGCTCGAATACGAGTTCTTGGACGGCATGGGGGAGCATCCTGTTTCGGTTGCGGCAGCGGTGCGAAACGCGTTGGGGAGCGCCCCAAACCCGGAATCAACCCGGCGCGCGGCGGGGCTTATGTAGCGCTGTTTGGGGGAGGTGCAAACCCGCTGCCGGGGGCGTGTAGATGACACTCGATATGTCCGGTTTCTGTAGCACTCGATTTGTCCGGTTTGACCGGAGGGATTGGGGTGGAGGCGGAGATACGGATGGCGCGTCTGGTGGAGGCGTTTGGCAAGGTCCGGCGCGGCGGGCTGAGCCGGGTTGCGGCGGCGGCGGCGCTGGGTCTGAGCGAGCGGCATTTCCGCCGGCTCTATGGCGCCTATGAAGCGGACGGGGCCGAAGCGATCGTGGATCGCCGGCGCGGCCGCATCGCGGCCAACCGGGCGGGGCCGGACCTGGTCGCGTGGGTCGAGGCGCAGTACCGCGCCCGCTATTTCGACTTCAGCGCCAAGCATTTTCACGAAGCGCTCACGCGGGCGCATCCGCACTTTCGCTATGGCTACACCTGGACGAAATCGGTGCTGTATCACTCCGTCATTCCGGACGCGCGGAGCGCGATCCGGAATCCAGGGGCAACAGCGGCGTTCGTTGCCCCTGGATTCCGGGTTCTCGCTTGGCGAGCCCCGGAATGACGGAGCTTGACATCATGGTCACGGGTCAAACCTTCGGGCCGTTGGTATAAAAGCGGCGCGCCGCCCTTTGACAGGCTAGGGCGGCGCGAACGGGAGCGCGAGGCTGAAGGCCGGCGCGCCAACATGGCGATGGCCTTAGTCCGGCGACTTCACCTTCGCTCCAAAAAACCGCCCCCCGCGCATGCGCCGCCAGCGCAGCAGGCCCCAGGCGATTGGGATCAGAATAATAGCAATCGGAACCAGCCCGGCGATAAGATAGACGATCGCGGCGAAGCCCTGGACGACGATGCCGAGGAAGGACGCGAATGCTTCGCCCAGCGGCCGGAAAGTGTCGCCGCGCAGCGGTGCGGAGGCAGACTGATACGACAGCGTCAGCTCCGACATCGCCACCCGCGTGCGCATCACCGCCAGGCTCGATTGCAGCGCGTCGATCTCGGCCTGCACGCGGGCTAGTTCGCGCTCCGTTTCCAACAGGTCCGACAGGCGTCCGCCGCGGTTGCGCAACAATTCCTGCAGCCGGTCGCGCAGCGTGGTCTGGGCGCGCTGGCGGGCTTCGGTATCGACGATCTGGCGGGTCAGGTCGTCAGTGTTGGTGGTGCGCCCCATCAGCCGGCCGCCGGCGGCGTCGGCCTGCGCTTCCAGGCCTGCCATGAAGCTGTCGAGCCAGGCGGGTTCCCCGCGCAGCGTGACCGAGCCGTTCATCTGGCTCTTGGGATCGCCGCTGACGTTGGCGCCGATCAGCTGGCAATTTCTCGGCCCCGCACGCTCGCAGGCTTGGACATGACGATCGACCAGCGCCGAGAGGTTTTCGGTCGGCAATTCGAAGGCGAGGGCGTAGGAATAAGCGAGGTAAAGCGTGGGCGCGGGTTCGGCGGTTCGCGGCGCTTGGACGCCGCCGGCGGGCGCGCCTTCGCCGCCCTCAGCCAACTCGCGCGTCGCCTGTATCGGCGCGGCATCCATATAGGCCTCGGTGACCGCGGCTTGGTCGCCCGCCTGCATCTTGGCCTGCCCGCAACCCGCCAACAGGGCCAATGTCAACGCCGCCGCCAGTCTGCGCATGTTTAGCCTCCTCGATCCGCCTTGGCGGATGCGCCGACCCTGCCTAGAAGGGCGGCGGCATTATGGTGTTACCCCAAACCAACTCGGCTGCGAACGTGCAAATCCGCTTAACGCGGAGCGACGCGTGACGGCGCTGCTTGTGGCTGAGAATCTGTGCATCGCCCGGGGCGGTCGCCGGCTGATCGAGGATTTGAGCTTCGAAGCCGCAGCGGGGGCGCAGGTCGAGGTGCGCGGCGCCAACGGCTCTGGCAAGACCAGCCTGTTGCGCGCAATCGCCGGCTATTTGCGCCCGCGTGCCGGCGGCGTGCGTTTTCCCGGCGCCGAGGAACCCGCGCTGGCGCTGCACTTTGTCGGCCACCAGAACGCGCTGAAAGGCGCCGCCAGCGCCGGGGCGCACGCGCGCTATTGGGCCGGGCTGTTCGGCGGCGCGGCCGGCGATGCGCTGGAGCGCGTCGGGCTGGGCGCTTACGCCGATTTGCCGGCGCGGGTGTTGAGCCAGGGCCAGGCGCGCCGGCTCTCGCTGGCGCGCCTGCTGGTGGCGCCGCGTCCGATCTGGCTCTTGGACGAGCCAGCGGCCGGTTTGGACCAAGCCGGGCGCGAACTGCTAGGCGCGCTTATCGACACCCATCGCGCCGCCGGCGGCCTCGTCATCGCCGCGCTGCATGAGGACTTGGGGGGTGCGCCAACGCAAACCTTGACGCTAGGCGCGCCCGAATGAGCGCCTTCGCCGCCACCTTTCGCCGCGACTTCGCGCTGCTGTGGGCGGGCGGGGGAGCGCTTGCGCCGCTCGGCTATTTTCTGGGCGCGACCTTGCTCACGCCGCTGGCAATGGGGCCGGAGCGCACATTGCTCGCCGCCGCCGGCCCGCCCTTGGTTTGGATCGCCGCGGCGCTGGCGGTGCTGGCGACTCTGGAACGCCTCTTCCAGGCCGATCTTGAAGACGGCTCGCTCGACCAGATGCTGCTCTCCCCGGCGCCGCTGGAGGCGCTTGTGTTCGCCAAGGGCGCGGCGCTCTGGTGTGCGGTGGGGTTGCCGCTGGCGCTGGCGGGAGCGCCGGCCGCTATCGCCCTGCAAGCGCCCGTGGAACGCGTCGCCGCGATCGTCGTGAGCCTTGCCCTGGGCATGGCGGCCTTTGTTGGTGCGGGCCTGATCGGCGCGTCGGTGACAGCAAGCGTCAAGCGCGGCGGCGTCTTGATCGCCTTGATCGTGCTGCCCTTCTTCGCCCCGCCGATCATCTTTGGCGCCGCGGTGGCCTCGGGCGAGCATGGCGCGGCGGGGCTGCTGGTGCTGGCCGGTTGCGCGCTGGCGGCGATGGCGCTCGGGCCGATCGCCGCGGCTGCGGCGTTGCGTCTGCAGGCGGAGTGATCAAGTGACGCCTAACATGCTCTCCTACCTCGCCAACCCCGCGCGCTTCATGGCGTTTTCCGCCTGGGCGCTGCCGTTCTTCGCCGGCGCCGCCTTCGGGCTGTTTGCCGCCGGCCTACCCTGGGCGCTGTTCCATGCCCCTGCGGAGCGCTTCCAGGGCGAGACCGCGCGGATCCTCTATATCCACGTGCCAGCGGCTTCGTGGTCGCTGGCGATCTATGTGTTCATGGGGATAGCAAGCTTCGTCGGCCTGGTCTGGCGCCATGCGCTGGCCGATATCGCCGCGCGCGCCGCCGCCCCGATCGGCGCCACTTTCGCGGCGGTTTGCCTGATCACCGGTTCGATCTGGGGCGCGCCGACCTGGGGAACCTGGTGGGAATGGGACGGCAGGCTCACCTCCATGCTGGTGCTGTTCGTGATCTATCTCGGCTACATCGCGCTCTGGGCCGCCATTGAGGACGAAGAGCGCGCCGCGCGGCTGGCGGCGATCCTTTGCCTTGCTGGGCTGGTCAACATCCCGATCGTCAAATTCTCGGTCGATTGGTGGAGCACGTTACACCAGCCGGCGAGCCTGTTCCGCGCCGGCGGCCCCTCGATCCATGCGTCCATGCTGGGGCCGCTGGCGGTGATGGCCGGGGCTTATTTGTTTCTGTTCGCGGCGCTGCTGCTGGCCAACATGCGCGCCTCCGTTCACCGCCGCCGGGTCGAGACGGGCCGGCTGCGCGCGGCGGGAGGCGGGGCATGATCGAAGGCGGTTGGGCTTATGTGGTCGCCGCTTATGCGGTGGCGGGGTTGGCGCTGGGCGGGCTGGCGCTCTGGGTGGCGCTGCGCGCGCGCTATTGGGCCAAGCAAGCGCGGAAGCTCGAGCCCAAGCCGTGAAGCGCGCGCTGGCGTTGGCGGCGTTGGCGCTGTTGCTGGCGTGCGGGGGCGAGCGCAAAGCCGCGACGGCGCGGATCGGGAGTCCGGCGCCGACCTACGCGTTGGCGCGGCTAGGCGGCGGCGAACTGGTCAGCGGTCAAGCCATGGCCGGGCGCGCCTACCTCATCAACACCTTCGCCTCGTGGTGCACGCCGTGCCGGGCCGAGCATCCGTTACTGATGGAGCTTGAAGCGGAAGGAATCGCCATCGTCGGCATCGCCTCCAAAGACGCGCCAGAAGACGCGGCCCGCTATCTGGCGGAGCTGGGCGATCCGTTCGCCGCCGTCGCGCTCGACCGCGACGGGCGCTTCGCGCTTGAGCTCGGCGGCGCCGGCGTGCCCGATACTCTTGTCATCGGCGCAGACGGGCGCATCCGCGCAATCCACCGCGGCCCGCTGACCCCGGAGATCGTCGCGCGCGATATCCTGCCGGCGCTGCGTGCGGGTTAAGCCGCCTTGTCGGCGGGCGCGGGGTCCTCGACATGGTGCTTCAACACCAGCGGAGCGTTGGCCAGGAAGAATAGAAAAAACGGCACAAACGCCACCAGAACACGCAAATTCACCCAGGCATCAAACGGCAGCGTCGCCCGCAGCACTTCGTTCAGTCCGGCCATGAAAGCGAAATAACCAGCCCAGCGCAGCGCCAGGATGTTCCAGATGCGGTCGGGCAGGGTCCAGACATGGCCGAACAAGAGCTTCCAGACATTGTAGCCCAGAGCCAACGACCCGGCGATCGCGGCGGCGTAGAAACCGTTGACCGCGGTTACCTTGAACTGGATCAGCGTCTCGTCGCGCAACAGGATGGTCAGCCCGCCGAAGGCGGTGACGAAAACGCCGGTGATCAGCAGCACCGGGGCCACGCGTCCGAACTTGAGCTTGGAATAGGCAATCGCCGCCAGCGTGACGGCGATGAACACGCCGGTGGCGATATAGACCGCGTTG
>JANNQT010000072.1:0-27132 GCA_031400895.1 Alphaproteobacteria bacterium
GCCGTGCACCTGGCAGCGCATGCCGCGTGTCGCGTATTCAGGCGCGGCGCGGATGCCGGATTTTGCTTCGCGCAGGCTGGCGAGCACTTCCTGCGCATTGTTGCCAATCGAAGCGACAATCCCCATTCCGGTGACAACGACACGGCGCATGCGCGCTCCTCTATTTCATGCCCGCGGCGAGCTGTTCGGCGCTGAACAGGCCGACCTTCAAGTCCTTGGCGCTATATATGGGGTTGCCGTCGGCCAAAACGATTCCATCGCCGATGCCCATGTGCAAGCTGCGCCGGATGACGCGCGTCATGTCGATCTCGTAGCGGACAAGCTTGGTGGCCGGCGTGATCTGGCCGCGCAGCTGCACTTCGCCAACACCAAGCGCGCGGCCGCGTCCGGGCGAGCCGGACCAGCCCATGAAAAACCCGACCAGCTGCCACATGGCGTCGAGCCCAAGGCAGCCGGGCATCACCGGGTCGCCGCGAAAATGGCACTCGAAGAACCAGCGCTCCGGGTTGATATCGAACTCGGCCACCATCCGGCCCTTGCCGAACGCCCCGCCATCGGCGGTGATCGAGGTTATACGGTCAAACATCAGCATCGGCGGTAGCGGCAATTGCGCATTGCCGGGGCCAAATAAGGTCCCCTCGCCGGAGGAGATCAGGTCCGCATAAGAGAGGGAGGAGGGGCGGTCAGTCATGCCAGGGGTTTACAGGCGAGGGCGCGAAGGGGCAAGGACAAGCGTTTTCCGGGACGCGGTTTCGTGCTAAGCTGACGTCAAATGACCCTGGCCGCCGCGTGCTGACGCTGCGCTCGAATTACCGGTATCCCGACGTGCTGGTGGAGTGCGGCAAGCTATACCCGCGCCGAATCTGGTGGTTGGTGGTTGGAGACGATCACCGGCGTCGATGCCGCGCTTGATCTGTCCGCGCTGGCTGCGCGCTATCATATATGAAGGCGTGGCGTTGGTGGCCTACAGCCCGGCGCAATCCTCCGCGCCCCAGAGCGCGCTGGCTTCCACCCAGCCGACACGGCCGCTGATGGCGACGCGCCGCCAGCCGCCGTCGCAGCCAGTGAGGGGGGCGACCAAATTGGCGCCCAGCAGCGCGACTACGCTCGCGCCTTCGCCCGGGGTGCGCCGCAGCGGCGTCTGCGCGCGCACCAGGGCGGTGCGGCGTTCTTCAAGGTTGCGGGCGTGGATCCAGACCTGGTCGCCGCCGGGATCGGTCACCCGCCGCCAGGGTCCGCTTTCGGCGGTCACCAGCAGCGGCAGCCCGGCGCGCTGGTAGATCCAGTCTATTTTGTGGTCGAGGCCCGGGCCGTGACGGCCATTGGCGCTGTCGGCCGCGAGGCTGACATAGCGCGGCACCGGGCGCTCGGAATCCGGCCCGATCGCGGGCGCTTGCGCGCCGGCGCTGGCCGACAACATGGCTAACGCCGCGCCTAGCGCGACCCCGACCCCACGACGCATCTTCACCCAACCCATAATTGCTCCCCGCCTTCGCCGGGCGGGGAGCGTGTTTATGCCGCCCTTGCGTGAAGGCTGATTTAACACGGGCGCTTGGAGCCGCGCGCGGCGTGGTTTATGCAATGCCAATGTCGTCGTCGAAGTCGCTCAAGGTCATCGTCACCCGCCGTCTGCCCGATCCGGTGGAGACACGGCTGCGCGAATTGTTCGACGCCGAACTCAATGTCGAGGACAGGCCGTTTTCCGCTGACGATCTGGTTAACGCGGTCGGCCGCGCCGACGTGCTGGTGCCGACGGTGACCGACCGCGTCGATGGCCGCGTGCTGGCCCGCGCCGGGGAGCGCTTACGCCTGATCGCCCAGTTCGGCGCCGGGGTGGACAATATCGATGTCGCCACCGCCGTGCAGCGCGGCATCACCGTGACCAACACGCCGGGGGTTTTGACCGAAGACACCGCCGACATGACCATGGCGCTGATCCTGGCGGTGCCCCGGCGCATGCTCGAAGGCGCAAAGATCATCGAGGCCGACAAATTCGCCGGCTGGTCGCCGACCTGGATGATGGGCCGGCGCGTTGGCGGCAAGCGGCTCGGCATTATCGGCATGGGCCGCATCGGCCAAGCTGTCGCCCGGCGCGCCAAGGCGTTCGGGCTGCAGATCCATTATCACAACCGCCGCAAGGTCGCCGCCCATATCGAGCAGGAGCTGGAGGCGACCTATTGGGACAGCCTCGATCAAATGCTTTCGCGCATGGACATCGTCAGCGTCAATTGCCCGCACACGCCGGCGACTTACCATCTGCTCAGCGCGCGGCGTTTAGCTTTGCTGAAACCCCACGCCTACATCGTCAACACCGCCCGCGGCGAAGTGATCGACGAAGCCGCACTCGCGCGCATGCTGGAAAAAGGCGAACTGGCCGGGGCAGGGCTGGACGTGTTCGAGCACGAACCGGCGATCAATCCGAAACTGAAAAAACTCGCCAACGTCGTCCTCCTCCCGCACATGGGCAGCGGCACCATCGAAGGCCGCATCGACATGGGCGAAAAAGTGATCATCAACATCAAGACGTTCGCCGATGGGCATAAGCCGCCGGACCGCGTGCTGCCGGCGATGTTGTAGGGGGCGCTTCGCCGAGCCACAGGGGCCTTAGCCCCTTTGGGAAGCGCCAAGTCCGGGAGGCACGAACCATTGCAGTCTATGGGTCCCGGACTGGCCCTGCGGGCCATCCGGGAATGGGTGTAGTGATTGGGTGTGGTGCGGTGGTGAAAAAACGTGTTGTTGTTGGCGATGCGCATCGATGAAGCGCGCCTCGCCGCGACCCACATGCTCGCCAGCCGCAAGCACGGCACGCTTTATCTTGGCTCGACGCTTGATCTGATTGCGCGCGTTTATGAACACAGGGAAGGCGTCGGCTCAAAGTTCACCGCCAAGTACGGCGTGACGCGCTTGGTGTGGTACGAGTCCTTCATGCTCGTCACCGAAGCGCGCGGGCGAGAGTACGAAATGAAGAAATGGCGGCGCGATTGGAAGACAAATCTCATTGAGCGCGACAATCCGAATTGGGATGATCTCTATCCGGTGCTGATCGGTGCAGTGCTGCCAAAGCCGCGCAAGCAATGATCAACCACCCATCCCCGGATTCGCGAAGCGAAGTCCGGGGCCCATAGACTCCAGCGGCTCGTGTTCATGGGTCCCGGACTTGGCCTTCGGCCAATCCGGGAATGGGTGGTGAATTGTGTTTGGGAGGGTATAAGATCGAACATTGGGGAGATCCACGATGCGTCATATGATTCTGGTTTTTGCCGCGCTCTTCGCCGCCCTCGCCAGCCCGCCCGCTCACGCCCAAGAGCCACCCCCCTCCGTCATCCTCGTCACCATTGACGGTTATCGCTGGGAGGAATTGTTTCGCGGGGCCGATCCGGAGCTGGTCCGCGATCCCGCGTACCGTGCGCGCTACATCGATGTGCCCGATCGCGCCGCCGCGCTGACGCCGTTTCTGCTCAGCTTCGCGCAGACAGGCGCGCTGATCGGCAATCGCGACGCGGGCTCCTGCGCGCGCGTCAGCAACAATTTCTGGTTCTCCTACCCTGGCTACGCGGAGATGCTGGCGGGACGGCCCAATCCGCGCGTACGCTATAATGCGGCGGTGCCGAACGATGATGTCACTGTGCTCGAGCGCCTCGCGCGGCGGCCGGAGTTCGCCGGCCAGGTGCGTGTGTTCGCGGAGTGGGAAACCATGCGCGCGATCTTGAACGAGGAACGCAGCGGGCTTTCCATCTTTACGACGCCTGACTACGACGCCCCCCACGATCCGCAAGTGATCCCCGCGGCGCGCGCGGCGCTCTCCGATCTCCCGCGTGTGCTTTATGTTGCGCTCGGCGATACCGACAACCGCGCCCACGAAGGCGATTACGAAGCCTATCTCGCCGCCGCCAGCGAGGCGGATAATTTTCTGCGCGAAATGTGGGATGCCTACCAAGCCAATCCGCGCACCGCCGGTCGCACCACCATGATCGTCACCACCGATCACGGCCGCGGCCGCGCCGAGGATGACCGCTGGCGCGGACATGGCAGCGGCCGCTGGCGCGGCATCATCGTGCCGGGTCTGCGCCACGCGGGTTCCGACGCGATCTTTATCGCCGCGCGCGGGCCGGGCATTGTTTCCACCAGCGCCTACACACCGCAAAACTGCGCCAGCGTCAGCCAGATCGCCGCCACCCTGCTCGCCAGCCTTGGCTTGCTAGCCGAGGAGGGCCAGCCCGATATGGCCCCGCCGCTGGCGCTCGCGGCGCAGTAACCTTGCTTAGACCGCCGACGTCCTCGCCGGCGGCCCAAGAGACGGCGCAAAACTTGCGTTGGGGTGGAGCGCGGGTAGGTTACGCTGAACCGGGTGGGGGCCGATGCGCGGAATTGGACTAATGGCGGTCGCGGCGCTGGCGCTGGCGGCGTGCGGAAAACGCGAGCCGCAGGTGCAAGCCGAGGCGCCGCTGGAGCTGACTTGCGCGGCGTTCGCTGGCGCGAGCGGGGAAAGCCTGGCTGCCCGTTTTGGCGCGGCCAATCTCAGCGAGGAAACCCTGCCCGGCAGCGAGGGCGACGCATACCAGGCCACGGTGGTGTTCGCCGATGAGCGCGAGCGGCGGCTGGAAATCGTCTGGGCCGACGCCGCCGCGCGCAAGGGCGTGCGCGCGGTCGCGGTCTCGGGCGAGCAGAGCGGCTGGCATGGGCCCGCCGGGATCGCGCTCGGCATGAGCCCGGCGGAGGTGGAGGCGGCCAACGGCCCGGCCTTCCCGATCGCCGGTTTCGGCTGGGACATGGGCGGCTGGGCCAGCGACTGGAAAGGCGGCGTGCTTGGTTACGCGCCTTGCCGCGTGGCGGTGCGCTTTGCCCCGCGCGGCGATTATGCCGCCGCCGCCGGCGAAGCCCAGTTCAGCTCCGACAGCGCCGAAATCCGCGCCGCCGAACCCCGCGTGATGCTGATCTCGCTCGGGTATTTTGGCGATTAGGGCGGCAGTGACTCGAGTCTAAACTTCGGACCGCCGGCTTCCAGCCGGCTCTTTCTTGGCTCAAGCGCCGGCTGGAAGCCGGCGGTCCGAAGGCAAAAACCGGCCCAGGCGAGTTTAGGGACGACGCCTGGAAGAATGCGCCAAGCCGTGGCATGTTACGCAATTGAGAGCTAGCCGTTCGGGGTGCCGAGTCCTTTTTGTGGCTGTCTCTCCCTCTTCTTGGGGGTGGCCAATGGTCTACCGGATGCTGCCAGACGACGTCGGCACCAAGAAGGTGCGCGGCGAGTACGCGTGGGCAATGAGCGCAATTTGGACATTGTTTACAGCATCAGCCTTCTACAGCACGGACTGAACATTCACCTCAGTTGGGGCTTCGCAAATTTTGTCGAGTTCTATCGCGGTGCCGTCGGGCCCGTCTTGGACATTCTGTTGTGGCCCGTGCGGGCGCTTCTTCGTTGGTTTCACGTCCAGTGGATTATTCCGCAATGGGCCAAGGACCTGTGGGCCCTCAGCTTCCTCGGAGCAAATGTGTTTTGGCGGGCGCTTGAGGCGCCCCCCGTTTGGTCCCGCACTTGAAAGGAGAGTCCTTGATCGAGGAAAGGCTCTCAAATGCGGGACCAAACGGGGGGCGCCTCAACACGAAACGCTTGAGTTTATGGGCCCCGGAATTCGCTTCGCGAACCCGGGGATGGGTGGGTCATTGTTTAGGGCCGTTGGTATTAGCTTGCGCAGGGTGCGAGCGCGCACGCGGCGATGGGAAGCAGAGTTCGCATCAAATAATCGCCCGCTGCGGGGAGGGTGCCAGCGGTTCATACTCGCAACGCGGCTAACCCGCTTCCTTCGCGCGCGCTGCTTTTTTGCGTTCGTGGGGATTAAGATGCGCTTTGCGCAGGCGGATGGCGGCGGGCGTGACTTCGACTAATTCGTCGTCCTCGATCCAAGCGATGGCTTGCTCCAGCGTCAGCCGCCGCGGCGGGGTCAGGCGAATGGATTCATCCTTGCCGGAAGCGCGCACGTTGGTGAGCTTCTTGCCCTTCAAGGGATTGACGTCGAGATCCTCGCCGCGCGAGTTTTCGCCGATAATCATGCCTTCGTAAACGTCCTCACCGTCGGCGATGAACATCGTGCCGCGCTCTTCGAGATTCCACAGCGCATACGCCGTCGACTGGCCCTTGTCGTTGGAGACCAGCGCGCCGTTGCGGCGGCCGGGAACATCGCCCTTCCACGGGGCCCAGCCGTGGAACAGCCGGTTCATTACCCCCGAGCCGCGCGTGTCGGTCAGGAATTCGCCGTGATAGCCGATCAGGCCGCGCGAGGGCGCGTGGAACACCAACCGGGTCTTGTCGCCGCCAGAGGGGCGCATGTCGGCAAGCTCGGCTTTGCGCAGACTCATCTTCTCGATGACGATTCCCGAGAAATCCTGATCGACATCGATCACCGCTTCCTCGATCGGCTCAAGCGTTTGCCCGTTTTCGTTGCGCGTCAGCACGCACGGGCGCGAGATCGACACTTCGAAACCCTCGCGGCGCATAGTCTCGATCAGCACGCCCAATTGCAATTCGCCGCGCCCGGCGACTTCAAACGCGTCGCGGCTCGGCGTCTCGGTGACGCGGATGGCGACGTTGCTCTCGGCCTCGCGGAGCAGCCTGTCGCGGATGACACGGCTCTGCACTTTGTCGCCGGCGCGCCCAGCGAGCGGTGAATTGTTGATCGACACGGTGATCGAAAGCGTCGGCGGATCGATTGGCGGCGCCGGAATCGCCTCGGCCCGCTCGAGCGCGCCCACGGTGTCGGAAACCGTCGTATCGACCAGTCCGGCGATGGCGACGATGTCGCCCGCTTCGGCGCGCTGGACTGGCACGCGCTTGAGCCCGCGATAAGCCAGCAATTTGGTGAGCCGGCCGCGCTCCATTTCCTTGCCGTCGCGGTTGAGCGATTTCACCGTGTCGCCGACCGCGACGGACCCGGCTTCGATGCGCCCGGTGAGCACTCGACCGAGGAACGGATCGGCGTCGAGCATGGTCACCAGCAGCGCGAATTTCTCGCCGCGCTTTTGCACCGGCTCGGGCTCGGGGACGTGGGCGACGATTTTGTCGAACAGGGCGGAAAGATTCTTGCGCTCGTGTTTCAAATCCTCGACTGCCCAGCCTTCCTTGCCTGAGGCGTACAGGATCGGAAAATCCGCCTGCGCATCGCTGGCGCCCAGGGCCAGGAACATGTCGAAAATATCCGACAGCGCCTGGTCCGGATCGGCATTTGGGCGATCGACCTTGTTGAGCACTACGATCGGTCGCAGTCCTCGCTTCAGCGCCTTGGAGAGCACAAATTTGGTTTGCGGCATCGGCCCTTCGGCGGCGTCCACCAACAGCAGGCAGCCATCGACCATGCCGAGGATGCGCTCAACCTCGCCGCCGAAATCGGCGTGGCCGGGGGTGTCGACGATGTTTAGGCGCATATCCGCGCCCCACAGGATCGAGGTGCATTTGGCCAGGATGGTGATGCCGCGCTCGCGCTCCTGGTCGTTGGAATCCATAGCCCGCTCGGCGTGGGCCTCGTTGGCGCGGAAAGCCCCGCCCTGGACCAGCATCTGGTCCACCAACGTGGTCTTGCCGTGGTCGACGTGGGCGATGATCGCCAGATTACGCAGGCGCTCGGCCATGGCGGAGGGGGCTTTCCTAGGAATTGGTTTGCGGATTGGTGGGAACTGGGCTTCTGCCCGCACTGGCGCGCCGCTTCAATGACTTGGATGGGGAAATCCTTGCCGCCGCCCATCCGAATCTGCTTGTACGCACATGCAGCATGGGATGGAAGACAAAAAATACAATAAAAACAATAATCAGTAATTATTGTTACGCTGCTGACGCAATTCTTGGCTTGCGCATGGTGCGCTGCAGCACTAACTTTCCGGTGTTGCGGCGTTTCGCGACGCCGCACCCGCCCTGTCGGGCGTTTCCTCCCTATATACCTTCGCCGCGGGGCTCACGCTCCGCGGCTTTTTCTTTTAGACCAAGCTCTTATGCAACGCCGCCGCGCCCAGCGCCTCGGCCAGCCGGGCCATGTCAGCGCGGACCCGGGCAAAGCCGTTGCTGCGCTCGAGCGTGTGTTCGTCGAGATAGAGCGCGCGGCTGATCTCGATCTGTAGTGCGTGCACCCGATTGAGCGGGCGGCCGTAGATCTGGGTGGTGTGCCCGCCCGCGAACGGGGCGTTGCGGGCCACCCGGTAGCCCAGCCGCCGCAGCGTCGCCTCCGCCAACGCCGTCACCGAGGGGTGGCAGGCCGCGCCGAAACGGTCGCCCAGCACGATGTCGGGGGCGTGAACGCCGCGGGCCGAACTCGGCATGGAATGGCAGTCGATCAGCACCGCGCAGCCGAATTTCGCCTTGGTCTCCTCGATCAGCGCCGCCAGCATGGCGTGGTATGGACGGTGGAATAGGGCGATGCGGCGCTCGGCATCGGCCAGCGGCAATTTGTGGCCGTAGATCTGGGCCCCGTCGCTGGAGACGCGCGGGATCGCGCCCAGGCCCGCCAGCACCCGCGCCGAACTCAATTGCGTGCGCCGGGGCCGCTCCACGAACATGTCAGGGTCGAGTTCCTCGGGGTCGCGGTTGAAATCGACATAGGCGCGCGCCACGCTGGCCGACACCAAAGCCGCCCCGTGCGCGCCCGCGCCGGCGAACAATTCATCCACATAGGCGTCTTCCTGGCGGCGCAGGCTGAGCAGCCCAACCCGGGTTTGCGACAGCATTTCCCGGGGATAGCGCCGCCCCGAATGCGGCGAGGCGAAAATGGTCGGGGCGGTGCGGTGCAGTGGCTCGACCAGCACGAATGCGGCCGCCGCGGGCGCGGGGCGCGCCTCAGCCGCCAGCGGCGCTCGGGCTTCGGCCTGGCCTGTGTCCATCGCATCCATAAATTTCATTGTTCGCTGGCCGCGAACGGGGCGTCAACATTTACCGGTAATAAGCAGTCCATGATTAGGCTTCAGCCGCCCTTTACCGTTATTGTGTTAGGAGCTAGCGCTTGATTGGCGTTCGGAGCGGCGCGATGGCGCGTATCCTGTTGGCGGAAGACGACGACTCGCTCAGGGCCTTCCTGACCACGAGCCTCACCCGCGCGGGCCACGATGTGGCGTCTTATGGCGACGGCGACGCCGCCTGGGAGGCGCTCGAGCACAGCTCGTTCGACCTGCTGTTGACCGACATCGTTATGCCCGGGCTCGACGGCATCGAACTCGCCCGCCGCGGCGCGGAAGCCGATCCAGGCATGAAGATCGTGTTCATCACCGGCTTCGCCGCGGTGGCGCTGTCGCCGCAAAGCCAAGCCCCCAAGGACGCCAAGGTGCTGTCCAAGCCCTTCCACCTGCGCGACCTAGTGCTCGAAATCGAACGCGTGATCGCGGCTGCGTGAGGGGCGGCAGTCGGCAGTTGGCAGTAACACCAACCATCCGAGACGCGATTCTTGGGAATCAACTGAACAAATATCATTCCGTCATTCCGGGGCGCGGCGAAGCCGAGAACCCGGAACCCGACTGCCGCCCTGCCGACCGCCGACCTTGCCCCGGCCCAGCAACGCGGTCTATATCCGGCGACCCTGAACGGCACGGGCGCGTAGCTCAGCGGGAGAGCACTACGTTGACATCGTAGGGGTCACAGGTTCGATCCCTGTCGCGCCCACCATTATCCCGGCTGCGTCACCGCGAACGCCGCCGCCGCGCCGAGCAGGCCGGGTTGGGGATGGGTCAGGCGTTTGACCGGGATGGTGGCCAGCAGCCGCTCGAACCTGCCCTTTGCGGTAAACCGCGCCGCGAAGCCCGAATTCGCCAACACGTCCGCCAGCCGCAAGCCCAATCCGCCGGCGATCACCAAACCGGCGCCGCCCTGTGTCAGCACCACATCGCCAGCGAACGCGCCCAGGCACAGGCAGAATCGCTCCAAGGCGGCGGCGGCGAGGCTGTCTTCGCCGTGCAGCGCCTTGTCCCACAGCGCCTTGTGATCGGCCGCGCTGAGCGAGCGGCCTTCGAGCGCGCCCAGCGCTTCATAGATGTTGGCCAGACCCGGTCCGGACACGACCCGCTCCACCGAAACGTGCGCGTGCTGCTTGCGCAGGTGCGCAAGGATGGCGTCCTCGATCGCGTCGAGCGGCGCGAAGCTGCAATGACCGCCCTCGGTCGCGATCACCCGCGCCTTGCCATTATCGAACAGCGCTAACCCGACGCCGAGGCCGGTGCCGGGCCCGACAATGCTGACCACGCCGTTGGTGGGCAGCGCGTTGTCTGGACCGCACAAGGGTTGGAGAAAAGCAGCATCGATCTGCGACAGCGCATGCCCCACCGCCTCGAAATCGTTGATCAACAATAATCGATCCAACCCAAGTTGCGCTTCGAGCAAACTGCGGCGCAGCGTCCACGGATTGTTGGTAAGCCGCAGCAGGTCGCCGACGATCGGACAGGCCAAGGCGATGCTGGCCGCGCGCGGCAGCGGAGCGCCAACCTGTTGGGCGTAGCTTTCCCAGGCGGTCTGCAAGCTGGCGAAATTGGCGGCCTTCAAGGTGATTTCTGCGCGCATCGCCAGCACCCGCCCGTGCTCGATTGCAGCAATGGCGAAGCGCGCGTTGGTGCCGCCGATATCGGCGGTGACGATCTCGCTCATGGCGGCGTCCTCGCAACGCCTAACACGACTTGGCGTCCATCCGGTTCGCTATACCGCGCCAAGCCAGTTTGCAAACCGGCCCGGCCCGCACCCATCGACGGCGGTTGCGGTGCTCAACTGGCAGCGCGCCCGATGTCGCGCGCGTACCAAGCCAGCGCCGTGGCGATGATGTCGTCGATGCCGGGAAATTGTGGATGCCAGCCAAGCTCGGCCCTGGCCTTGGCCGGATCGGCGATGAGCCGGTCGGGATCGCCGGGCCGGCGCGGGCCGATCTGGCGCAGAATTGGTTTGCCAACGACGCGTTCGGCGGCGGCGGCGATTTCCAGCACGCTGCAGCCGACGCTCGAACCGAGGTTGAATGCGTCGGAGGCGCCTCCCGCGCCAAGATAGTGCAAGGCCAGGCAATGGGCCTTGGCGAGATCGGTTACATGAACAAGCGAGCCGCACCGCTTTCGCAACGAAGTCCGAGGCTGACCGCCACGGCGCCGGCGTGGGGAGTCGCAAGAACAAGCCCCCCGCTGCTTGCCCGCGCCCGGTGCGGCGGATAGGTTGCGCGCCGGAGAGCGACGCGTTCATGGCTGAATTTATTCCGGTTCCCCCGTTTGATCTTGTGGTCTTTGGCGCCACCGGGGATTTGGCGCTGCGCAAGCTGTTCCCCTCGCTTCTGCACCGTTTCCTGGACGGACAAATCCCGGCGCAGTCGCGCCTCATCGGCGTCGCGCGCTCGGCGCTGGACACGGAAAGATTCCGCGCCATGGTGGCCGAGAGTCGCGGCAAGTTCGCACCTGGCGCTTGCGTGGACGAGGCCAAGTGCGACGACTTCCTGCGCCATATCGAATATGTGCAACTCGACGCCGCAGCGCCCCCCGCAGCCTGGGCCCCGCTCAGTGCGGCGCTGAGCAATGGCGCTGGCAATGTGCGCATCTTCTACCTCTCCACCGCGCCTGGCCTGTTCGTGACCATCGCCGAGCGTCTCGGCGAAACTGGCATGGCCACGCCCAGTTCGCGCATCGTGCTGGAAAAGCCGATCGGGCGCGATCTGGCGTCCTCACGCGCCATCAATGACGGCGTCGGGCGAGTGTTCGACGAGCACCGCACCTTCCGCATCGATCATTATCTCGGCAAGGAGACGGTGCAGAACCTGCTGGTGCTGCGCTTTGCCAACATGCTGATCGAGCCGGTGTGGTCGCGCGCCACCATCGACCACGTTCAGATCACGGTGGCGGAGGAATTGGGCGTCGAGGGCCGTGCCGATTATTACGACAAATCCGGCGCGCTGCGCGACATGGTGCAGAACCATATGTTGCAGCTTTTGTGCCTGGTGGCGCTCGAATCGCCCAATTCCATGGACGCCGACGCCATCCGCACTGAGAAACTCAAAGTGCTGTCGGCGCTGCGCCGGATCGATTCCAAGAGTGCGCCCAGCAAGACCGTGCGCGGCCAATACAAGGCCGGGCTGATCGGCGGCAAGCCCGCGCCCGCCTATGCGGAGGAAGTGGGTAGGGCCACGCGCACCGAGACGTTCGTGGCCATCAAGGCCGAAATCGATAATTGGCGTTGGGCCGGCGTGCCGTTCTATTTGCGCACCGGCAAGCGCATGGGCGCACGGCGCTCGGAAATCGTGGTGCAGTTCAAGCCGCCGCCGGTAGCGATGTTCGGCGCACACAGCAGTGATCCCAACCGGCTGGTGATGCGGCTGCAGCCGGACGAAGGGGTGCGGCTCTGGCTCAATGTGAAAGAGCCGGGACCGGGCGGGCTGCGGGTCAAACCGGTGCCGCTCAATCTCTCCTTCGCCGACGCGTTCACCGTGCACTACCCCGACGCCTACGAGCGCTTGTTGATGGACGTGGTGCGCGGCAATCTTTCGCTATTCATGCGCCGCGACGAAGTCGACGCGGCCTGGGTCTGGGCCGATGCGCTGCTGGCGGCGTGGGCCGAGGGCGGTGGCGAGCCGCATCTCTACGCGGCCGGCTCGAACGGCCCGACCCAATCGGCGTTCCTGATGGACCGCGACGGCCGCGCCTGGTGGGATCCGGAATGAAGCAAATCCATCCCACCATCGAAGCCGTCACCCAACGCATCCGCGAACGCTCGGCCAAGCGCCGGCGGCGTTATCTCGACCTCATTGACGCTTACGACGCCGCCAAGCCGGCGCGTGTCAAGCTCTCCGAAGCCAATCAGGCGCACACCTCCGCCGGCTGCGCCGTACAAGACAAGATCATGCTGCTGGGCGGGCAATGGCCCTCGATCGGCATCGTCACCGCCTATAACGACATGCTCTCGGCGCACGCCCCCTACGAGCGCTATCCGGAACTCATCCGCAAGGCCGCACGTGAAGCGGGGGCGGTGGCGCAAGTGGCGGGCGGTGTGCCGGCGATGTGCGACGGGGTTACCCAGGGCTTTGCCGGCATGGAGCTGTCGTTGTTCTCGCGCGACGTGATCGCGCTCAGCACCGCGGTGGCGCTCTCGCACGCGACCTTCGACGCGGCGTTGCTGCTCGGCATTTGCGACAAGATCGTGCCGGGTCTGCTCATTGGCGCGCTGCGATTCCCGTGGCTGCCGGTGATCCTGGTTCCCGGCGGGCCGATGCCGTCGGGGCTGCCCAACAAGGAGAAGGCCGCCCGCCGCCAGGCCTTCGCCGAAGGCAAGATCGGGCGCGAGGCGCTGCTCGAAGCGGAAGCGCAATCCTACCACGCGCCCGGCACCTGCACGTTTTATGGCACCGCCAATTCCAACCAGGTGATGGTGGAGATGATGGGCCTGCATCTGCCGGGCGCGGCGTTCGTTCCCACCAACACGCCGTTGCGCGAGGCGCTCACCATCGCCGCGACCAAACGCGCCGCCGTCATCACCGGGCTCGGGCGCGACTATCGCCCGATCGGACGCGTCGTCGACGAGCGCGCCATCGTCAATGCCATGGTGGCGCTGATGGCCACTGGCGGCTCGACCAATCACTTTATCCATCTGCCGGCGATCGCCCGCGCTGCCGGCATCGAGATCGACTGGGATGATTTCGCCGAACTCTCGCATGTGACGCCGCTGCTGACGCGCATCTATCCCAACGGATCGGCCGACGTGAACCATTTCCACGCCGCCGGCGGCATGGGTTTTTTGACCCGTGAATTGCTTGAGGCGGGGCTTGTACACGAGGACATCCTCACCGTCGCCGGCGCGAGCTTGAAGGATTATGCGCAAGCGCCTGTGCTCGATGGCGAAGCGCTCGGCTGGCGCGATGCTCCGGCAACCAGCGGCGATGAAAGCGTCTTACGCGGCGCGGCAGCGCCATTCTCCGCCGAGGGCGGCTTGCGGCTGATGCAGGGCGACCTCGGACGCGGGGTGGTGAAAGTCTCCGCCATCGCCGACGACGAGCGCGTGGTGGAAGCGCCTGCTTTGGTGTTTTCATCGCAAGCGGACATGCACGCAGCGTTCAAGGCCGGCGCATTGGACCGCGATTGCGTTGTCGTAGTGCGCGGGCAGGGGCCCGCCGCCAATGGCATGCCGGAATTGCACAAACTGATGCCGCTCTTGGGCGCGTTGCAGGATCGCGGCTTCAAGGTGGCGTTGGTCACCGATGGGCGCTTGTCGGGCGCAAGCGGCAAGGTGCTCGCCGCCATCCATATTACGCCGGAAGCGGCCGCCGGCGGGCCGTTGGCGAAGCTGCGCGATGGCGACCTGCTGCGCGTGGACGCCGAACTGGGGCTGCTGACAGTGCTCGCCCCCGCCGACTGGCGCGAGCGCGCGCCGGCGCAGCTCGATCTGCTCGCCAACACCCGCGGCATGGGCCGCGAACTATTCTCCCTGTTCCGCGCCCACGCCTGCTCAGCCGAGCAAGGCGGCAGCGCGTTCGGGGATTACGATCCGATGTAAGGGGGAGGGAGCAGGGAGCGGTCTCAACGCCATCCGCTCCCCGGCCGCAACCACGGAACGCGGCGGAGAGCCGGGGTCCATGCTCGCCGCGAATGTTGCGGCCTCCCCCCGGGTTCGCGCTGCGCGCGCTCCGCGGAGCGTGTGCATTTGCTTGCCGCACACCACGCAAGTCTAGCTTTCAGCCCGCCGATAATGCCGTCTGTTGGGCCGCGCTTTGGCGTTCAAGTCGGCGGTTTTCTCGTTGGCCTTTTCGGCTTCGCGGTAGAGCTGATATTCGCCCGAGCGCAATTGTTCCGGCCAACCGAGCGGCGCGCCGCCGGCGTTTCTCACGCCGTAATGGCCGGCGGCCTGGCGGGTGAAGAACGGGTTGTTGAGCATCGGCCGCGCCAGCGCGCAGAGATTAGCCCGGCCGGCGGCGATGATGGTGTTGATCTGTTCGGGCAAGGTGATGTCGCCGACGGCGATGGTAGGCATGTCAGTGGCGAGGCGAATGAATTCCGCGAAAGGGGTCTGCCACATGCGGCCGTACACCGGCTTCTGCCACGGCACGGTTTGGCCTGAGGAGGCGTGAATGATGTCGGCGCCGGCTTGTTTGAACAAGCGCGCATAGACTGCCAGATCGTCAAGCGTGAGCCCGCCTTCGGCCCAATCCGAGCAGGATAAACGCACCGACATCGGCCGCTCGACCGGCCAAACCGCGCGCATCGCTTCGAACACTTGCAGCGGATAGCGCGCGCGGTTCTCGGCGCTGCCGCCGTATTCGTCGCGGCGTCGGTTGGTGAGCGGCGAGAGAAAGCTGGCCAGCAGATAGCCGTGCGCGCAGTGCAGTTCGAGCAGGTCGAAACCCGCGCGCGCGCCTCGCCGTGTCGCCGCAACGAAGTCCTCGCGAATTTCGTCCATCTTGGCGCGGTCAAGCTCGATCGGGGTTAGCGACGCGTCATCGTGATAAGGGATTGGCGAAGCCGAATAGATCGGCCAATTGCCGCTTTCCATCGACAGGTTCTCTCCCAGCGCCGGCAAATTGGTCGAACCCTTGCGCCCCGCGTGGCCCAATTGCAGCGCGATCTTCGCCGGCGTGGTATCGTGGATGAAGCTGACAAGGCGCTTCCATTGCGCCTCCTGCTGGTCGCTCCAGAGCCCGGTGCAGCCGGTGGTGATGCGCGCGTCGGGCGTGGGGCAGGTCATCTCGGTGAAGATCAGGCCGGCGCCACCGATCGCGCGCGCGCTATAGTGCGCGAAATGCCAGTCATTGATGTCGCCGTCTTGCGCGCAATATTGGGCCATCGGCGCCATGGCGACGCGGTTGGGCAGCTTCAGCCCACGCAGATCGAACGGCGTAAACATCGGCGTTGGCCGATCCTTGGCGGCGTCGCGCCCCGTGCGGTGCTCATAGCGCGCATAGAATTCATCTTCGACTCTCGTGAGGAAGGCTTTGTCGCGCAGGCCGACATTGTCCCAGGTCAGCGCCTTGGCGCGCGACATCAGCGAGAAAGCAAACTCATAACGTTGCTTGTCCCAATGCTTGGGCATGTCCTCGAACCAGCGCAGTGAGACTTGCGCATTGTGCTGCGTGATTTCCACCGGCGTTCGCCGCGCGGCCTCATAAGCGTCAAGCGCGGCGTCGATATCGTCGCCGTGTGTCACTACCGCCTCGGCGAGCGCTGCCGCGCATTCCATGGCGAGCTTGGTGCCCGAGCCGATCGACCAATGCGCGGTGGCTTTCGTATCGCCCAGCAGCACCATGTTCCCGTGTCGCCAGGAAGCGCAAGCGATGGTGGGAAAATTGCGCCAGATCGAGCGATTGGTGAGCAGGCGGTGGCCATCCAGGTGTTCGGCGAACACTCGCTCCAGATAAGCCGCGCTTTCCGTTTCGCTCATCGCATCGAGGCCGGCGGCGGCCCAGCATTCGGGCGTGGTTTCCATCACCCAAGTCGAGTGCCCGGCTTCGTATTGGTAAGTATGCGCGCAGAACGAGCCGTGTTCGGTATCGACGAAGAAGAAGGTGAAGGCGTCGAGCGGGCGGGTGGAGCCGAGCCAGGCGAACTTGTTGCGCGTCTCAACGATGCGCGCGCCGAAGGCTTCGGCATATTGTTCGCGGATCGGGCTGTTGGCGCCTTGGGCGACGACGATGAGATCGCAATCGGCCAAGGGTCTGAGCTTGTCCCTCCTCCCTTGCGGGGGAGGTGGCCGCGAAGCTGCCCTCTCCCCCTGCCCCCTCCCCGCAAGGGGGAGGGGGTCAATGGAGCTCGCATCAATTCTCGTCTCGAAATGCAAGCCCACCCCAAGCGCGCGGCATCTCTCCTGAAGCAGCGTCAGCAGCACTTGGCGCGAACAGCCGGCAAAGCCGTTGCCGCCGACGATGGTGCGCTCACCCTTGTGGGCAATGACGATATCGCTCCAATAAGCAAAGCGCGCACGCACGGCTTGGTAGCTTTCCGGGTCGGCGGCGAGGAACTCATCCAACGTCTCATCGGAGAACACCACGCCAAAGCCGAACGTCTCGTCGGCACGGTTCTGCTCGTAAACATTGATCTCGCAATCGGGCATGCGCTTCTTGGTCAGCAGCGCGAAATAGAGCCCGCCAGGGCCGCCGCCGATCACCGCGATTTTCACGGCACCACCGCCGTCACTTCCAGCTCCACCTTGGCGTCGTCCTCCACCAGCGCGGAAACCTCCACCACCGCCATCGCCGGAAACACCTTCCCGAACACTTCGCGCCAAGCTTCGCCGATATCGGCGCGGCTGGCGATGTAATCGCGCTTGTCAGTGACATAGCAGGTGACGCGCACGATATCGGCCGGGGCTGCGCCGCCTTCGGCCAGGATGGCGCGCACGTTCAACAGCGCCTGGCGGAATTGACCGGCGAGGTCCTTGCGCGCGAACGCCTCCTGTTCGTTCCAGCCGACCACGCCAGCGGTGAACACCAAGCGTCCCGTTGCGGCGATGCCGTTGGCATAGCCCTTCGGCCGTGGCCAGCCGGGGGGGTGAAGGATTTGGCGGGTCATGAAGTGCGTACCGACACTCCAACCACCCATCCCCGGAGCGATGCGAAGCGTCGAGTCCGAGGCCCATATTCGCAAGCGTTCGCGGCTATGGGCCCTGGACTTCGCTTCGCGAATCCGGGGATGGGTGGAGAGGAGTGGGGAGTAGACAACATCAATCGCCCTCGAACGCTGGCTTCTCCTTGGCCACGAAAGCCTTGTACGCTCGCTCGAAATCCTTGGTTCGCATGCAGATCGCCTGCGCCTGCGCTTCAGCTTCGATGGCGGTGTCGAGGCTCATGTCCCATTCCATGTTGAGCTGATTCTTGGTCATGGCGTTGGCGAAAGCGGGGCCGGACGCGAGTTTGCGTGCGGCTTCCATGGCGTGAGCGTCGAGCTGATCGGCGGCGACTATCTCGTTGAAATAACCCCAAGCCTTGCCTTCCTCGGCGCTCATCGAGCGGCCGAAAAACAACAGCTCGCTGGCGCGGCCCTGGCCGATGATCCGCGGCAGCATTGCGCACGCGCCCATGTCGCAGCCGGCGAGGCCGACGCGGTTGAACAGGAACGCGGTCTTCGCCTCCGGGCTCGCGTAGCGAATGTCGGAGGCCATGGCGATGATGGCCCCCGCGCCGACGCTGACCCCGTCAACCGCGGCGATGATCGGCTGCGGGCAATGGCGCATGGCTTTGACCAGATCGCCGGTCATGCGGGTGAAGTCGAGCAATTCGGGCATGCCCATTTGGGTAAGCGGTGCGATGATGTCGCGCACGTCACCGCCAGAACAGAAATTGCCGCCATTGCTGGCGAACACCACCGCCTTCACCTCGCGCGCATACACTAGCGCGCGGAAGGTATCGCGCAGCTCGGCGTAGGACTCAAACGTCAGCGGATTTTTCCGCTCCGGGCGATCGAGCGCGATGCGCGCAATTCCGGCGGCGAATTGCCAATGGAAGTGTTGGGGGCGGAAATGTTGGGGCGCGAAAGTGCCGGAATTCATGCCGCCTTCTCTCAACTGAGCGCCGCCAGCGGGCGCGCCGCTTCTTGGTCACCAAACCAGGGCGCTGTCAAACGCCGGGCCGCTCAGGCAGCGAGCCGGGCGGCGAACCAATAGCAGCCAAGCGCGAACAAGGCCGCGCCCGCGATCGGGGCGAAATTGGCGCGAACCGCGGCGGGCGCGCGTTGCGCCGCCAGGCCCGCCAGCAGGGTGGCTGCGATCACCAAGGCCTGCGCCGCCTCGACGCCCAGATTGAAGCCGGCCAGGGAGGCGAGCAGGCGCGGGCGCGGCAGCTCGAGCGCGTTCAAGGCGCCGGCGAAGCCGCAGCCGTGGATCAGGCCGAAAATCGCCGCCAGCCAGGCCGCGTCGCGGGGAAAGCCGCGCGGATAAGCGAACACGAAAGCCGCCAGTCCGAACCAGATCGGCGCCGAGAGCGGCGCGAGTTGAAATAGCGAGCCCGCGCCGGCGAGCCCCAACAACGCCGCGATCGGCGCCGACCAGGCGCGCATGCGCTCGCGGTCGCCGATCTCCAGAGCGACGAAAGCGATAGTGAAGCCGATCAGCGCTTCGATGGCGCGCGCGTCTGGGTGCAAAACCCCGGTCGCCGCCAATCCCAAAGTCAGCGTGTGGCCGAGCGTGAAACCGGTGGCAGTGAAGAGCGCCGCGCGCGGGCGTGCGCCCACCAGCAGCACCAACGCCAGCATGAAGGCGATGTGATCGAGCCCGCTCCACACGTGCTGGGCGCCTATGGGAAAGAAACGCGCCAGCGCGCTCCAGAAGCCTTCCCGCGCAGGCGCGGTCGCAAGCGTGAGCACGGCGCGCGGGTTGGGCTCGGTGAGTACGGCTTCGGCGGCTTTGCCGTCGCTGTCGCGCAGCGCCACGAAATGCAGATGCGACGGGGCCACGCGCAGGAACAGCCGGCTCTCGATCGCGATCGGCCCCCGCGCCAGCGCTCCCGCGGGACAGGTAAAGCGCAGCACCGCGACCGCGCGCCCCGGCCCGCCCGAGCCTTCGCGCGCCGGGCCGGCGGGCGCGCACGCTTGGCCGTTGGCGGAGAAAGTGAATCCGTCGCTGACCTCGTCGGCGAACAGCGCCGCGATGGGGACCTCGCTGCCGAGCGCATAGAGCCGCGTCACATCGACCGCGTCGGCCTCGACCCGCGCCTCGATCGTGTCGCCGTCTATGCGCCAGGAGGATTGCGATTGCGAGCGCGTGTGCGCGTGCGCGGGGGCGGGGAGGAGGGCCGAGAAAAAGACAAGCGCCGCCAACCACCCCCTCCCGGTGACGGGACCGCCACGAAACGCGTGACGGCGCGTCCCCCGCCCCCACCGAACCGCTTCGCGGTTCGGCAATCGAGCTTCAGTTTGAAACATGGTTCCGCTCGATGCGGGCGGCGTGTTTTAGGCGCTCGATATAGGCGCGGGCGGCGGCTTCGTCGGCGCGGCGGTCGTATTCGCTGCGCACTTGTGCGGCGATGCGCTCGTAGGGCGGGGCGGGTGCGGCGGCGAAGCCATTGACGCGCACCAGGAACACGCCGCCGCTGGCGGCGATCGGCGCGGTTACTTGACCTGGGGAGAGACGCGCCGCCGCCGTTGCCGCGTCGGCGCCGAGGAAGCGCACCCACTCCGCCTGCGCCAGCGCGCCGCGCGGCATCGGCATGGCGACGCCATCGCCCAGTCCGTCAGCGTCACCCCCGCGCGCCAGCGCCGCGCGCGCGCCCTCGATGCGCGCCTGGCTCGCGCCCGTGCGCAGGAACACCACGCTGGCGGAGAAACGTGCATCCGGCGCGAAGAAGCCGGCATTGTCGCGGTAGAAGCGGCGCAGCTCCTGCGCGCTGGGTTCGGCCCCGGAGCGCTCAGCCAGCGCCAATTGCAGCACCGATTGCACCAAGGCGCGGCGGGCGGCGAAGTCGGTTTCCGCGAGCCCAAGCTCGACTCCGCGCTGCACCAGCAGCTCTTCCTCGATCAGCCGCTCCAGCACTTCGGCCTCGCGCGCTGGCGTCATGGAATTGCGGCTGTCGTTGGCGAGCGCCAGCACCGCTCGGGCCAGCGCTTCGCGCGGGATCGGCGCGCCGTTGACGATGGCGGCGGCGCCGCTGGTGCGCTCCAGCCGCGGCGCGCCGATGGCGCCGACCAACGCTGCGCCAAGGCCAAGCATTCCCGCGATGAGATAATAAATATCCGGCCGCTTCATCGCCGCGCGTTGACATAGATGGGCGACGCCCAGGCGCGCTCTTCCACGTCGGCGACGCAATTGTCCGCGCGCGAAGTGCGCCAATCGCCCCAGCACGGATCGACGGCGGTGGCGTTGCCTTGTGCGTCCAGGGTGGTGCGCAGATTCTCGCCATTGATGCGCGGGGTCGGCTCCTGGATGGCGCGCGCATAATAGACCGCGTCGCGGCGCGAGCGCACGAACTCGGCATCGCTGAACTCGACGACGCAGCCCTGGCCCTGATCGTTACATGGCAACGTGCGCCACACATCCTCGATCAGGCCGGCGACGTCCTCGCCGGGGCGGATTTGCGGACGGATGCGCACGATTTCGATGCGGGTGATGCGCAGGCGCTCATTGGTGGGATTGTAGCATTCGCCGCCGCAGAGATTGCTGAGCCGTTCGGCCGGCATGCCCTGGGCGGTGAAGTCCGGACAGCCGGGGGCCTGCCTGAAATCGCCGGCGGCGCGCACGCGGAAGCGCGGGGCGGCATTCATCGTTACTTCCGAGCCCATCGGCGTTTGCGCGCCGCCGGGGCCGTTGACGAGGTCGAACCAGAGCATGATGCGTGGGCCGCTGGTGGCGTAGACTTCGCGCCGCTGCATCGCTTGGTAGATCTGCTCGCGCGTGCGCCCTTGCGTATGCACCGCCGCCAGCGCGCCGGTGGTCCAGAAGCTGGCCTGGCGCTCGGCTTCGGTGAGCTGGAAGCCGGCCCGGGTGAGCAACGATTCGCGGGTGACGTCGGGGTTTGGCGTTTCGCTGGCCGGGCCCGGGGGGCCGAGGATGCGGGTGCGCCATTCGTCGCTGCTGGCCCCGGCGGCTTCGGTCTGGCGCATGCGGTCGTGGGGCTTGTAGCCGGTGCCGGGCCGGGCGCGGTGATTGTCGGAGGAGCCGATAAAGCCCCAGCGGAAGCGCCGCCACTCGGCGTCGAAATTGGTGATGGCGAGCCCGTATTGCACGCTGGTGCGCGGGCGGTGGTGAAACGCCGGCACGAAGCAGTCGCGGCACTGCCCGGAATCCAGCCAGTCGGGGACCTCCTCGCCATCGACCAGCAGATGGTAGGCAACGCCGAGATTGGCCGCACGCAGGCGTGTGTCGGCGGCGCGAGTTTCGCAGGTTTGCGCGCTCTCGCCGGCGGCGACGCAGCGCGCGCGGATGATTTCACCGGCGCGCCAGCAGGCTGGTTCGTAATTCCCGCTCGGCGGCGGGCATTCGCCGCTCTGGCCATCGACCGACAAGGTCACCTCGCGCCAGGGGCGGAATTGCTCGGAATTGCCGTGGCCGGACATCACTTCGATCAAGGTCTGCCGCTCGGGCCGCTCGGCGGCTTCGAGCTGCTTGTCCAGCGTAGTGCCGGGGGGCGTGTAGAAGCCCCACGAAGTGCCGTGCGGGATCAGCAGATAATCGAGCCCTTGCGCATCCAGCCGCGTCACCAGTTCGCCCGGGGTGGCTGCGGTTTCGAAGCAGGAGGCGGGGAGTTGGTTGGAGGGGAGGTTCGGATCGCATTCCGGCACGGCGCGGATTTCGCGCAAGTAATGCTGGAAGTCGAAATAATCCTGGCGGTGGCGCCAATCGAGGAACGGGATCCATTGGCTGAGCACCACCGGCGAGCCGCGCAGCGTTTGCGTGGCGACGCCAGCCGCGGCGATGGCGCGCTGTGAGAGTTCGCTGTCCTCAAGGCCGGAGAAGATCACGTTCTTGTGCCCGTAATGCTCATCGGGCGTGCGCCCCACTTGCGTCCACTCGAAGCCGACGAACGCGACCACGTCCGGGTTTTGCGCATCGCCGGAGACGGTATTGCATTGGCGGATGGAATCGCGCGTCTGCGCCCAGCGCGCCGGCGTCATTGCTTCGGCGTGATCGGTGGCGGCCCAGAAGTCGATCCCCGAGCAATAGCGGGCGAAATCGCAGGCATCGGCCAGCGGATGCACGCCCTCGCCGCCGAAGATCGGCAGCGACCAGGTGAAGGCGTCGGTGGAATAGGTGGTGTGCACGTGCAGGTCGCCGAACAGGATGCGGTCGTCGCCTGGCGCGCCAAGCGCCGCGGCAGCCGCGCTTTGCGCTTGCCCGCGCGCGGCGATGTACTCGCCCGGAATGGCCGCGCCTTCAATGGTTCCCGCCCCGCGTGAGCGGCCGAACCAATCCCAGTTGGCTGCGCCATAAGCGGTCAGCGCCAGCGCCGCCACCAGCAGCAGCGCGCCCAGGGCGAACCATTTTGTCCGTGCCATCCAAGCCTCCCTACGGCCTCGTTATTTTCCCCGACCGTCGCTGTCCAGCCGAGGCCCGTCAAGAGCGCCGCTAGGGGCGCCGTCGGGGCGCGGCAAGGTTCACTCTGCGTCAGCAAGGCGCTCGCGCGCGGGCTGGTGTTTGTGTACCCTTCGCCGCCGCATGCTCGAAATCACCGACCTTACTTTCCGCATCGGCGGGCGGCCCTTGTTCGAGGACGCCTCGGCGTTCATCGCCGAAGGCTGGAAGGTCGGGCTGATCGGCAAGAACGGCGCCGGCAAGACCACGCTGCTGCGGCTGATCCGCGAGGAGGCGGCGAGGCCCGGTGGTTCGATCCGCATCCGCCGCGGCGCGCGCATGGGCTTCGTCGCCCAGGAGATACCGGCGGTCGATGACGCGCTCTTGGATTTGGTGCTCGCCGCCAATGAGGAGATGAGCGCGTTGCTTGCCGAGGCGGAGATCGCCACCGAGCCGCAGCGCATCGCCGACATTCATATGCGCCTGGCCGAGATCGACGCCTACAGCGCCGAGGCGCGCGCCTCCGCCATCCTGGTGGGGCTCGGTTTCGAGCAGGAGGAGCTGCGCCGCCCGGCGCGCGAATTCTCCGGCGGCTGGCGCATGCGCGCGGCGCTGGCGGGGGTGCTGTTCTCCGAGCCGGACCTCTTGGTGCTGGACGAACCAACCAATTATCTCGACCTCGAAGGCGCGGCCTGGCTTGAGGATTATCTGCGCGATTATCCTTACACGGTGGTGGTCGTGAGCCACGACCGCGAAATGCTCAATCGTTCGGTCACTCACGTGCTGGCGCTGGACGATAAGAAACTGGAAATCGTCGTCGGCGGTTACGATGCGTATTTGAAGAAGCGCGCCGAGCGTTTCATGCAAGCCTCGTCGATGAAGCAGAAGCAGGACGCCCAGCGCGAGCACTTGCAGAAATTCATCGACCGCTTCCGCGCCAAGGCGTCCAAGGCGCGCCAGGCGCAGAGTCGCATCAAACAACTCGAAAAGATGCAAGACATCGCCGTGCCGATTGAAACCCGGACGATGCCGTTCCATTTCGAGGGCCCGAGCGCACTGGCTTCGCCGCTGGTGGTGCTGGACGAATGCGAGCTGGGCTATGTCGCCGGCAAGCCGGTGCTGAGCCGTGTGTCGCTGCGGCTCGATCATGACGACCGCATCGTCGTCATCGGCCCCAACGGGCAGGGCAAGACAACGTTGGTGAAATCGATCGCGGCTAAGCTGGAATTGCTGGCTGGCAAACGGGTGGCTTCCGGCAAGGCGGTGATGGGTTATTTCAGCCAAGATCAGCTCGACGAATTGCGCGAGGGCGAAACCGTGCTCGAGCACGTGCGTGATCTCGAGCGCGATTGGCCGCCGCCGAAGCTGCGCGCGCTGGCCGCGCGCATGGGTTTTGGGCCCGAGAAGATCGACACCAAGGTGCAGAATCTCTCTGGCGGCGAGAAGGTGCGGCTGCTGCTGGGGCTGATGGCGTACGCCAAGCCGCACGTGATGATCCTCGACGAGCCCACCTCGCATTTGGACATCGACAGCCGCGAGGCGCTGATCCACGCCATCAACGAATACCAAGGCGCGGTGCTGCTGATCACGCACGACATCTATCTGGCCGAAGCCTGCGCTGATCGCTTGTGGCTAGTTTATCACGGCCGCGCCCGCCAATATGACGGCGATCTCGACGATTATCGCAAGCTGGTGCTGGCCGCGGATCGGCCTGGAGAGGCGCTACCGGGAGAGGCGCGACAAAACCGGGAAAGCGGCGTGGAAAGCCGCGACGCGACAAAGCCGAAAACCTCGAAATACACTCTACAACGTCGCCTCGAAGGCGCCGAAGCGGAAATGGAGCAGGCGCAGGCGGCGCTGGCGCACATCGATTCCGCGCTCGCCGATCCCGAAGTTTTCGTCCGCGACCAAAAACGCGGCGAGCTGCTGCTAAAGGAGCGCGCCCACGCCGCCGCCGCACTGGCGCGCGCGGAAGCGGCGTGGCTGGAGGCGAGTGCGGAATTGGAGGGTTAGCGCCGCCGATCCATCAACCTGCACAACACGCCGCCGCCCCAAAACGAAACGATGTGCAACTTGAGCTACACAACCGGGCGTCCACGCGAGGCGGGCCCCCTAATTTAACTTCGCACCGTCTGACTCCGCGCGCCATCAGCGCTGCGGCGGCCATGGAACAAACGCGCTGGTGCGTTGTTTGTACGCTTCGTAGTCCGGCCGTGTGCGTTGGAGGTGCGGCTCGGTCGTCGGCGCGCCGGAGATTCGGGTGAGTAGGAATGTGAGCAGCAGCGGGCCGGGCAGGCTCCACAGCCCCATGCCAGCGTCCGCCGCGATCAGATACATGCCCCACCACGCGCACATCTCGCCGAAATAATTGGGATGGCGCGAGAAGCGCCAAAGTCCGCGATCCATCACTTTGCCGGCGTTTGTTGCAGCGGCCTTGAAGCGGGTGAGCTGGGCGTCGGCGATCGCTTCGTAGGCAATGCCGAACAGCGAAAGCGCCGCGCCGAGCCAGCCGAGCGGGCTCATGAATTCATCGCCGCCGATCTGTCCCAGCATCGCCGGCAGCGCGACGATAAATTGCAGCAGCATTTGCGGGAGAAACACCCAGAGCAGCGAGAACATCGCGAAACTGAGCCCGTGTTGCTCGCGCGCCTGCGCCGCCAGCTTGTCGTAGCGCCGGTCGGCGCCATGGCTGCGCCAGCGCCAAAGCAGATAGAGCCCAAGCCGTAAGCCCCAGAGGCTCGCCAGCGCGGCCAGCGCGATCGCATGCGGCGAAGGCGTTTCGATCTGCGCCAATGTCGCCAGCGCCAACACCACGATCCCAAGCGCCCACCACGAATCAATAAAACTCGGATCCCGGGTGCGCAAGCTGACAAGCCAAAGCGCCGCAAATAGCAGCGCGGAGATCGCGAAATTGGCAAGCAGGGTTTGGGACATGAACGTCAACTCAGCAGCATGGACGTAGATCCTGGCGCAGCGCTAGATCCCCGATGGCGATCTCTGTCATTTAAGTCCCTCCAACAATAGACCGATGATCCAATCGTGCATCGGATTGCGTGCGTCGCGGCGATGCCGGACCACGGACACTTCGAAGCTGCGAATTGCCGCGACCGCGAGCGCCGCGACGCCGGCGGTCCATATTCACGCGATCGCCTGCAGCGCCCCGCGCACGGTGTCTGCGATCTGGTCGATTTCGCGTTTTTCGATGATAAGCGGCGGTGAAAAGGCGAGAATGTCGCCGGTGACGCGGATCAGCACGCCTTGGTCGAAGCAGATGCGGAACGCTTCCAGCGCGCGTTGCGTGGCTGCGCCCGCGCGCGGCTCGAGTTCGATGCCGCCGATCAGGCCCAAATTGCGGATATCGATGACGTGCGGGGCGTCGCGCAAGGAATGCATCGCCTCTTCCCAGTAAGGTGCGAGTTCAGCGGCGCGTTCGAACAGGGCTTCGTCGCGGAAGGTGTCAAGCGTGGCGAGGCCCGCCGCGCAAGCCAAGGGATGGCCGCTGGTGGTATAGCCGTGGAACAATTCGATCGGCGTGTCGGCATTGGCCAGGATCGCATCGTAGATTTCGCGCGAGGCGGCGACCGCGCCCATCGGCACGGCGGCGTTGGTGATGGCTTTCGCCATGGTGAGAATGTCGGGCTTGACCTCGAAATATTGCGACGCGAACGGCGCGCCGAGGCGTCCGAAACCGGTGATGACCTCATCGAAGATCAGCAAAATGTCGTGTTTTGTGCAAAGCTCGCGCAGGCGCTTCACATAGCCCTTGGGCGGCATGATCACGCCGGTGGAGCCGGCGACGGGCTCGACCATGACCGCGGCGATGGTGCTGGCATCGTGCAATTGCACCAGCCGCTCTAGCGCGTCGGCGAATTCCACTCCGAACGGCGGTTCGCCACGCGAGAAGGCGTTGCGCGATATATCCAAAGTGTGCGGCAGATGATCGACGCCGGCGACCATGGGCCCGTAAGTCATGCGGTTGCGAACGATTCCGCCAACGGAGATGCCGCCAAAATTTGTGCCATGATAGCCGCGTTCGCGTCCGATCAGGCGATACTTGCCGGCCTTGCCGCGCGCCTTTTGGTAAGCAAGGGCGATCTTTAATGCCGTATCGGCGCTTTCCGAGCCCGAGTTTGTAAAGAAAATGCGGTCGAGCCTTGCGGGCAAAATATCGGCGAGCCGGTTGGCGAACTCGAACGCGGCGGGGTGGCCGAGATTGAAATTGCTGG
>JANNQT010000073.1:0-4700 GCA_031400895.1 Alphaproteobacteria bacterium
AACAGCGCGTCGTGTTAGGCATTGGCGAAAGAAAAAGGGCGCGGTGTTAGGTGGTGGCGCTGGCGTATCTGGGAGATACTGACGGTGCGCCACTAACAAAGCCGCTCTTTAAGTGCGGCGGCGCAAGTAGGACAAAAACAAAAAAGCCAAAATACGACCATGAAGACTAACAACCTAACTGATCAGAGGCGAGGGGAAGCGGTTACAATCGGACAAGCTGCGCTTAGTGGCACGCTTGTTAATTTGAGGGGGGCGGCAGCGGCGGCGTTTGCAGGACTGCGGTTCGCGCATCGGTGCGCGGATTCGTTCGGCGCTAAGTGGGAAACGGAAGGCCATACCGTGAGTGCCACTCAACGCGATGACGTGCGTGCCGTGTACTCGGCAGCGGCGGCGCGGGCGCTTGCCCATTGCGGGATCGTTCCCGCAAGTCGGGCGGTATTGTTTGGCTATGGGGCGCGGCGGCGCGTGCGAGTAGTCGAGGGCGGTGTGCCCGTGCTCGTCGAGGGCGCGGCACCTTCTAACTTGGCTTCGCGCATCGGTGCGCGTGGCCTGCTGCCATTCGGCGCGTTGCATGCGTGGCGGAAGGCGCTGCGCGGCGCGGCGCGGGATGCGCGTTCAATGCTCAACGGCAAATCCGGATCGGATGTGCTGTTTGGGTCGCGTGGCGGCGATGAAGGCAGCGCGGCAATGGCGGCGCGTGGCGTGGGCGATGGCGGCGCACCTACGCGGGGCGCGTTCATGCGCGCCAGCGGCGGCGCGGATGCGGCGGCGGCGTGGGATCGTGGCATGGGCCACCTTGTCGAGTGTCTGCGCGCTTACTGGTTGTGTGGCTCCAAACGTGGAAGCGCGGGCGCCAGCCAGCGGTGGCAGGCGGGTCTGGGTTCAGACTTGGCGCTTGTCGAGTCAATGCGTGAGACGTGCGCGGGCGAGGGTTTCGCGCATTGGACGCCGACCTATATCGGCAACGGGCGCTCTGCTGCCAATGCTGCCAAGGTTGCGGTTGGCAAGCTGGCGCGTCACGTAGCCTGCGGCGATCGGCTCCTGACTGACAAGCCGCAGGCGGTTGCACTTGCGTTTGTCGGCGCGGGGTTCTTGCCGTTCGTCGGCGCAGGGATGCCTCGCGCTCTTACCCGGTGCGCCTGCCATGTCTGCCAAGGCATCGGGGCGCGCTTGGTTAATATCGTCACGGTTGATGAATTAGGCGGCGTGGTGGGTTACGAGCAAAGGGCGCGCAATGTTCAGGCATCGGCAATCTTCACATTGCACGGTGGCGCCTGCGTTGAGCGTTCCCTGGCAAGTTGCATCTATCGCATGACCGCTCCCAGGCTGGCGCGGTTTGACTCTCCGCAAGCGGTGCGTTGGGTTCAGGCGTTGACGCCTGCTGAGGCGCGGCGCGTGGCGCTGACTATCGGGCGCGGCGCGTTCAATGGCGCGGTGTGGGTGGCGTGTAGGACAGCTAGCGCGGTGCGTTTGGTGGATCGGTTGCTGGTAGCGGCGAGGAAGTGCTGCGACAAGGCAGCAACGGGTTGTTGCTGCGCGCTGGCGCTGGTTCAGCCGGTGGTTCCGAGCTTGGCGGCGGCTCCCGGCCTTACGGTCGGCGTGGCGGCGCTCCCTGCTCCGATGGGAGCGGCGCGGGCGCGGCGCGCTCGGCTCAGGGCACAAGCGGCGGCGGATGCAGCGGCGGCGCGCTATGTTCTGGCGCGGGCGCGAGCGGCGGCGCTGATGGCGCGGGCGGATGCGATGCCGGCGGTGATCAAAGCGGCGGCGCGGGTTGGCAAGTCGGCGCGCAAGCGCCAAGCGTGGGCGCGAGCGCGGATGCGTGCGGCGCTGCAAATACCCGGTGGCGCGTGGCTGCTGGCGCGGCGCGAGGGGGCGCGGCGTGAGTCGGTGAGGGCCGCGGATGCGGCGGATGCGGCGCGGCGCGTGGAATATCGGGCGGCGGCGCGGCGCGATGCGGTGGCAGAAACAGCGCGGCAAGCGCGGGTGGCGGCAACGATGGCGGTGGATGCGGCGCGGCACACGGTGCGCGTCATCCGGCGCACATTGCATGCGGCGCGGCGTGGCGCGCTGACATCGGTCGGCGCGTAGGCGCGGCGCGGGAAGGCCAAAGGGCGCGCCCCTAGTGGGCGCGCCCTTTTTGCGTACTGGCGCGGCGCTGGTAACTCGGGAGACACGGCGCACCTACAGGGCGCGGCGCTGGCGCTTGGCGCTGGTGACTCGGGACACACAACGCACCTACAAGGCACGGTGCTGGCGCTTGGCGCTGGAAACTCGGGACACACGGCGCACCTAAAGGGCGCGTCGCTGGCGCTTGGCGCTGGCAGCTTGGGGGACACGGCGCGCCGATAGTTTGGCGCTGGCGCTGCGCGCCTTCCGTCTGTCCTGAAAACGGCCCTAAAATTTTCCCGGCAACCTCAGTTGGTCTGTCCGGTCCGCATCGGGTGGAATGCGGGAATTGCGTCAGGGTGACGTGATTTTGCGGTGGTTGGGTGGTTGCGCGTGTTTCGGGCGTCTCGCCAGTGGCGAGCGGCGTCTGAAAGGCGCTGTTCGCGCCCTGGGGATTCTTCCCACGGTGAAACACAAGACACACCAAACCATGACAACTACCAACGAGCGCCTCGCGGTGCTCGCCACCTCCATTGCCAGCGTTGCGGTCCTCCGTTCGCTCGGCTCGGAAAAGCTGTTCGTGCGCCTCGGCGCAACGGCGGCTGCAAACCAGTCCCGGTTCCTCGAATCGGGAAAAATCCTCGCGGTGCTCAATGAAAACCGCACGAAAGGCACGCTCAAGCAACTGGTGAGAAGCAAGCTCGGGGAGGACTTCGCTGAGGAAATCGGCCACGGCTACAAGGCCGCGGTCTGTTTCTCCGGCCTCGTCTTGAAGAATCACCTGCCGGAATCCGCCTTTGACCTGTGCCGAACCTCGTGGCTCCTGCCGGTCTCTGCCGTCCTGAATCATTACGAGAAGGAGAAGGTGCCTGCGGATGCCCAGACCTCGGTGCTTGCGGACATCTGCAAGATCCTGAGCGACCGGCCTGTCGACGCCCAGAGCAAGCTGGATGAAATCAAGGATCAGGTCATCCCGAAGAAGGAAAAGGAGGAAAAGGAGGAAAAGGGCGAAGGGAATTCCGGCGGCGCGGAAAAGAGCGAGGCGGAACCCGTGGCGGAAGCGCCTGACATGACCGCGCTCGCCACCATTGCCACCCTTGGCGAACTGGCGGGCGTGCTCTTCACCGGCGCGACGGAGGACCAGCTCAATTCCGCCGCTCCCTACCTCGACAAACTCCCGGAAACCGTCCGGGAACCCCTCGTGGTGGTCTTCGGCGAGCGGGTGAAAGCCCTTCGCATGGAAACCGGGTCCGCTTGTGACGTGCTGAAAATCACGCTCCACGGCGGGGAAGTCCTCGTCGCGCCAAATCCGGCCGGCGAAATGGCCGTGGCTGCCTAGCCGTATGAGGCTCGTCCCGGCGCGCATTGGGAAACATCCGATGCGCGCCGGCATCCAGCTTTCAAGAGGCAGGTGCAACGGGCGGAAAAACTTCCGCTTCATGCCACTGGCCATGCTTTCCGGGGAAAATTCCTCCCCAACGTGAAGGGATGCGCCCCCATCCCACCCGTCGTGCGCGTGGTTTTCGCACGGCGGGACAATTTTCCGGACCGTGAAATGTCCACCTTGGAAATCGCGTCAGGCTGACGTGATTTCCCGTCGCGCCGTTATGAGTATGGGACCTGAACGTGTTGGCTCGCCGACGTATCCCAAATCAACCGTTGAAGCCCCCGCCGCCTTTTGGGGCGGGCAATTTTCCGGACCGTGAAAGGTCCACGTTGGAAAATGCGTCAGGCTGACGTGATTTCCGCACGGCGCGGCGCACGGATGCGCCGCCGTGCGGTCCTCTTTTATGAACACCACCACACCTCCGCCGGTGCTTGTCACCGGCAACACCTACCCGGTCCGCCAGCAAATGCGCGACCTGGGCGGCGTCTGGAACAAGCAGGCGCAAGGCTGGGAAATCCCCGCCGAAAAAGCCGCGACCGCCCGCGCCATCGTCGCAGGCGCCCCGTCCTCGCCCCGTTCCCGGTCATCACGGCGCAACCGCTTCGCCGGTTACACGCGGTTCACCGGCGGCGGTGAATCGTACCGCAACCCGCGCGGCCGCTGCGAGGACGCACCCTGCTGCGGCTGCTGTTCGTAGAAAACCACTCCCATGCTCCCGCGAATTCTGCGGCATGCACTTGGCCTCGTCCGACGGCCCAAGAACTGGCGCAGGCATTTCGCCGGCAGCCTGCGGGAGTTTCATCCGTGAGCTACGATGAAACTCCCCGGTATCCACACCGGGGAGTGGAAGGCGGCTGACGGAAATCACGTCAGGCTGACGCAATTTTCAGTGAGCGTGCGGCGCACGTTCACCCTCGCTTTGAGCAGACGGCGCGCTGCTCAGACCGCGCAAGGCTGCTTTGCAGCCACGCGGACACTCCGCGTCCAACCCCACACAACCACATGGCAACCGCAGCACCGAAGACGGCCACCGTGAAGTTCACCCGTGAACGGGAGACCCCCGGCACCGTGGTCTTCAAGGAAGTCCACCCCATCACCGAACCGAAGCAAATCGGCACCCTCTACGTGCAGAAGCACGTCGCCCAGGGCGCCGAGTTCGTCACCGTTACGCTGGAGTTCGGCCAGTAGCACACCCGGGGGCGGGGGG
>JANNQT010000074.1:0-6129 GCA_031400895.1 Alphaproteobacteria bacterium
GATGACCACCAGCGCGTCGCGCGGGATGTCGAGGTCGATGTTCTTCAGGTTGTGGGTTCTGGCGCCGCGGATGCGGAGCTGGGTGCGGTCAGGGGGCATGTCGATCCGAAAGGGCGAACCGAGCATTATCGGCACTGCGGCGGCCGGGCCGCAAACCGGGGTTCACCAGCGCGCGAGGGCCTCCTGCCAGGCGCGCAGGGTGGCTGCGCCGATCGGTGCGCGCCAGGCCACGCCGTTGGCGTCGCGCCAGACGAGGGCCTGCGGCTCGAAAGCCAGGCTGCCGCGCGGCGCGCCATCGATCAGCAGCGTGATCGCTGGGCTGTCAGGCCCGCTGGCCGGTCCGGGGGCCGCCCCTTGCCAGCGCCCCTGCGTGGCGGCCTGAACGGCGGCCCACCATTCGCGCTGTGCGGCTTCGTGCGCGACGGATCGCTGTGCCGCAACACGCCAGCGCACGCGCGAGCCATCACTGCCTGTGGCCGCGTCGACCTCGGCGGCGGCGCCCGCCAGCGGCGCGGCCACTGTGCTGCCGCTTGCCGCCAGTGCCGGCCCTGCGCGCTCGCCACGCAAGCGCAGCGCAGCGGGCGCTGCGTCGGCCGCCGATTTGGCCAGGGCCCCGCTTTGTAGCGGTGCCGCAGCCGGCGCAGCTACGGCCGCCGCTTGCGGCGCGCTGGCGTCGGCGATGTCGCGCCGGGCTTCGCGCTCCGGCGCCGCTTCGGCCCGCGCGGTCACCGCTTCCGCTGCTGCCGTGGGGGCGGGCGCGCTGGGCGTCACTCTGGCGCTCGCCTTCGCTGGCGTCTGTGCGATGACCGCCGGCCGCGCTTGTGGCGCGCGCGGCCCGATCGGCGCCACGGCAGGCGCGGCCTCCTTTGGGCTGCTGGCCACGTCGCGCAACTGCGGTGTCGGCGCCGCCGCGCTGCCCACCGCGTCAGCCGCATTGCGCGCCTTCTGCGGCGCAGGCTCGGCCTGCTCGCGGCGCAACTCGGGCGTGGCGTCGGGCAGGGGCTGCCCGCCCCACATCACGCCGATCAGCGTGGCCATCGCCAGGGTGCCGAAGGCGGCCATCGGCGCCGGCTGCCACAGGCGCGCGAACGCTGCATGCAGGCCCTCGCGCCATCCACTCGTGGCCGGACGCGCAGGCCGCACCGCCTGGCGGGCCTGATCGAGGATCGCGGTCGTCAAGGGCGCAGGCGGCAGCGCATAGCGGTCGGGCGCGTGGCGCAAGGCGGCCAGCAGGTGCGGATCGCGCGGCGGATCGTCGGGGGCAGGCGGGTTCATCGTTCTTGCGCCACCGGCAGGTAGGCGCCCATGCAGGTGCGCAGTTTGCTCATCGCGTAGCGCAGCCGGCTCTTGGCGGTTTCGAAGCCGACTTTGAGCGCGCGCGCCAGCTCGTCGAGCGCCAGGCCGTCTTCGTGATGCAGCAGGAAGGCGCTGCGCTGCACGGCGGGCAGGGCGTCGAGGCAATCGAGCAGGCGCTGGCCGGCGGCGCGCCAGAAGGCCTGGTCTTCGACCGCGCCCGCTGCCGCTGGCGAAGCGGCGGCCGGCCAGGCCTGCCAGGCTGGCGCGTCGGCCGCGGGTTGCCAAGGCTCACGCTCGTCGTCAGGCCGATCGAGCGTGACTTCGCGGCCGCTCTTGCGCAGCACATCGATGGCGCGGTGGTGCGCCAGCGTGAACAGCCAGGTGCGAAACGTGGCGCCCTGCGGTGCCCAGCGCTCGCGTGCATGCACCACGCGCAGCCAGGTGTCCTGGAACACCTCGTCGGCCTGCGTGCCGGCCTCGCGCCCGAGCACGCGGCGCACGAAGCGGTACAGCGCGGCATGGTGGCGCGCATACAGGCGCTCGAAAGCGCGCGCGTCGCCTTGCGCAAAGGCGCGCATCAGGGTGTCGTCGTCGGGGTCGTCGCTCATCGGCGCTGGGATTGTCGGCGTGTCAGTGGTCGTCCGGGCTGATACGGCGCGGCGGCGCGAATGGGGTCAATCCATCTCGGCGCGTGCGCGTTCACCCCATTGGCGCGGGTCGGCCGTATCAAGCCGGGTCCATCCACCCGAGAGGAGCTGACCATGACCCACCCCCCGACCCTTCGCCGCGCGGCATGGGCCGTCGCGCTGCCGCTGGCCGTGCTGCTGGCCTGCATGAGCGCGACCCTGGATGCGCATGAGTGGCCCTCGCCCGCGCCGGTGCCGCCGCAGGCCGGTGCCTGGAGCGGCATGGTCTGGGCCGGGCCGCAAAGCGGCGCACCGGCCGCGCCGAGCGCGCGCCACTGCGCGCGCGCGCCGCAGGCTTTCGAACTCGGGGCCGGCGCGCCGTGGGACATGCCTCGGCAGGGCCGCCGCGGCGACCGCGACACGCGCGAGCGCGAGGCCGAACCGGGGCGGGCCCTGGGCAAGGCCGCGGCGGCGCCTGCCGCCATCGCCGACAGCTTGCGTTCTTCCGCCGTGCCCAAGCTGCGCCAGGAGCTGTCGGGCAGCCTGCAGCGCTCGCCGCCGCCCGCGCGCCCGGCCGACGAAGCGGTGGCTGCCGGCGTGGTCGACGACAACGCCGACTTCGGCGAATACCTGGCCTACCGCGAGCGCCGCGCGAGCCTGCCGGTGCGCGCCCGCGAGGTGCAGGAGCGCTATGCGTTGGTGGGGCATGACGTGCGCGGGCGGCCGGTGCCCGACGCCGAAGTCACCGTCTTTGCCGGCACGCAGGCGCTGCCGCTGTGGGCCCGCACCGACGCGGCTGGCCGCGCCTGGCTGCACCCGCTGGCGGCGCTGCCGGGGCTGGGCGCCACGCTGCTCGAAGTGCAGGTGCGCGACGGCAAGAGCGGCGCGCGCGGTGCGGCGCTGTTGCAGCGCGGCCAGAAGCATCAATTGCAAGTCACCCTCGCCGACGCATCGCGCGCCCCGCCCAAGCCGCAACTCGACATCGCCTTTCTGGTCGATGCCACCGGCTCGATGGGCGACGAGATCGACAAGCTGAAGCGTTCGATGCGTGCCATGGCGGACCAGATCGCGCAACTGCCGAGCCGCCCCGACGTCTGCTACGCCCTGGTGGCCTACCGTGACCGCGGCGATGCCTTCTTCGTGCGCGGCGCCGATTTCAGCAACGACCTGGCGGCCTTCCAGCAACAACTGGCGCAACTGCGCGCCGACGGCGGCGGCGACATGCCCGAAGCGCTGAACGAAGCCCTGCACTCCGCTGTGCACCGCCTGTCCTGGCGCGGCGATGGCACTGCACGCATGGTCTTGCTGGTGGCCGATGCGCCGCCGCACCTGGACTACGGTGCGCCCTTCTACGACACCGACGCGATGGCCGCGCTGGCCAAGGGCATCAAGCTGGTGGCCGTCGGCGCGAGTGGCCTCGATCCGGTCGGCGAGTACGTCTTTCGCCAGGCCGCGCAGTACACCGGTGGGCGCTTCGTGTTCCTGACCTATGCCAAGGCGCACGACCCATCGAGCGGCCCGGGCCGCGAGACGCCGCACGACGTGCGCAACTACTCCGTCGAGACACTCGACGCGCTGATCGTGCGCGTGGTGCGCGAAGAAATGGCGGCCTGGCCGAATGCTTGATCCGCAAGAACGGCAGGCCGTTGTGCAGCGCCTGCCGCGGGTTCATGATGGCGCATGGCCCGCCTGCATAGCGCCGCTGCGATCGCCGCCGCCGCCACCACCCTCGTGGCGGGCTGCAGTGCCGGCCTGTACTTCAATATCGGCCCGGGCGACGACCCGCCAGGCGTCAGCCTGGCCGCCTCGCCCGCCGAGGCCTCGCGCGGCGACACGATCGGCCTGGTGGCGGCAGCGTCGGACGACTACCGCGTCGTCGAAGTCGCTTTCTACCGCGTGGACAACGGCGCCAACACCCTGCTCGGCCGCGACAACAGCGCGCCCTATGCGCTGACCACCGTGCTGCCTGCGGGCAGCAGTGGCGAGGTGCGCTACCTGGCCCGCGCGATCGACGATGCGGGGCAGGCGGGGGAGAGTCAGGTGGTGGCGGTGGCTGTACGCTGAGGTGCCTTCGACAGTGGGATGAAGTGCCATTGACGTCTGGACGTCTATACTCGCGCACTCCAAGGAGATCGACATGCGCAGACGGCCCGGCGAAGTGCGAGACGCCATTGTTCAGGTGCTCAATGAACGCGCCGGTGCAGCATCAGTGAAAGAAATCGCCGACGGCGTTACGGGGTTGATCGGCGAGGTGCCGCCCTCGTCGGTGCGGTCCTATCTGCTCCTCAACACGCCGACACTTTTCGCGCGGATGGACCGTGCGCAGTACATGCTCAATGGATTCGCGGAGTCCCACAGACCGCAGCCGGCCGCCCGCGCCCGAGGCACGGCGCCGTTCCACTTTGGCGGCGTCACGCTTCATTGCGGCGATTGCACCGCTTGGCTCGACGACCAAACCGCCAACTCGATCCAGGCCGTCGTGACCGACCCTCCCTACGGCCTCGTCGAGTACTCCGATATCGAGCAGGACAAGCTGCGTCAAGGCCGCGGTGGCGTCTGGCGCATTCCGCCGAGTTTTGACGGCGCAAAGCGTGCGCCGCTGCCACGGTTCACCGTGCTCACCGCAAGCGATCTGACAGCGCTGGAGCGCTTCTTCTTCGCCTGGGGCCGCAGCCTGATGCGTGTCTTGGTTCCGGGTGCGAACGTGGTGGTCGCCAGCAACCCGCTCTTGTCGCATGTGGTGTCGGGCGCATTGGCGCGCTCGGGACTCGAGCGCCGCGGTGAGTTGGTTCGGCTGGTGATGACGATGCGCGGTGGCGACAGGCCGAAGGCGGCGCATGTCGAATTCAACGACGTGAGTGTCATGCCGCGTTCGATGTGGGAGCCGTGGCTGCTCTTTCGCAAGCCAATCGAAGGCCGCGTGCAGGACAACCTGCGCAAGTGGGGTACGGGGGGGTTCCGCCGCGTCTCGGCGACCAAGCCCTTCGGCGACGTGATCGAGTCTTCGCCCACACGCGCTACCGAGCGCAAGCTGGCCAACCATCCGAGCCTCAAGCCGCAGGCGTTCTTGCGCAAGGTGGTGCGCGGCGTACTGCCGCTGGGCGAAGGGGTCGTGCTCGACCCCTTTGCGGGCTCAGGTTCGACCTTGGCGGCAGCCGAGGCGGTGGGCTATCGAAGCCTCGGCGTCGAGCGTGATGCAGCGTACTTCGACCTCGCCGCGCAGGCAATTCCGCGCCTCGCGGCACTGCGACTCGACGCCGCTTGACGACCACGCTTCAGGCTCGATAAACCCAGTTGTTGCGCAACCTGGTAATGCCCTGAGCGTGCAGCGTCGCGGTGCGCGTGCCCAATTCTCCGCGCGCGTTCTTGCGGAAGTCGTCCACGGTGACTTGGCCGAGGTAGATCTCGTTGAAGCTCATGGGCCTGCGTTGGACTGCAGGCTCGGTCTCGTTGTCCACCGCATAGACGAACACGCACATCCACTGGTCGCGCGCGCCATGCGTATCGACGGCACCACCTGGCTTGCGCGTGGTCTTGATCTCCACCCCTTGATCGCCGGCCTTGGCGGCATTGTTCGGGTACACGCCCTTGAGCACCAGGTCAGGGTGGCCGTTGAAGTAGCCGTTGACAGTCAGGGTGCGCGAATGCCTGGCCAGGCTGGCGGTCAACATGTCGGACAGAACGCCCGACATGATGGCCGGCCGCAAGGTGTCATCGAGCCTTTCGAGCCCTTTGGCCATCAGGCTGGTGTTCACGTCGAAGAAGAAGTCGTACACATCCTGCACGGCGAGGCGGAAGTCTTCGAGCCTCAGTTCATAGGGCAATTGGACATTGCCATTGAGTCTCGTTGCGTCGAGTGCGTTGCGGGCGATTGTCATGATGGATCGACGCTCATTCTGCATCGCCCAGCACGCGCAGAATTTCGCTGCCATAGGCCTCGAGCTTCTTCGCCCCCACGCCGCTGATGCCGGCGAGTTCGCCGAGCGAGGCCGGTTGCTCGCGCGCCATCGCCGCCAGTGTGGCGTCGTGGAAGACGACGTAGGCCGGCAGGTTGTGTTCTCGAGCAACTTCGGCGCGCCAGGCCTTGAGTGCTGCAAAGCGCGCCTGCGCGGCGACGTCGAGTTCGGCGGCGGCCGCCGGCGCTCGCATTGACGAGCCCACCCGCTCTTTGCGCACGCGGGCGCGAGGCATCTGCGCGCGCGGCAGG
>JANNQT010000075.1:0-3313 GCA_031400895.1 Alphaproteobacteria bacterium
GAAGCGCTACCCGGTGCTCTACGACCTCGTCGCCTCCAACATCGCCATGCAGTTGGGGCCTAGCCCCGGTTTCCGGACGTTGCCGTGAAATTCGGCGGCGAGAACCGCTATGGGCTGATCGGCGCGAACGGTTGCGGCAAATCCACGTCCAGGAAGATCCCGGGCGGCGACGCGCGGCGTGTGGCGCCGCGCGTCGCCTCGTCTTGCGACGACTTCGAACTACTTGGTCTGGGTCTTGACGTCTTTCTTGTCCATGGACTTGACGGGTGCGCCGTCCTTGGTCTTGACTTCCCCGGCCTTGGCTTTCGCCTTGGGGGCCTCTGCAGGCTTGGCGGCGGGCGCGGGCGCCGCCTTGGGCGCTTCCTTGGCGGCCTTGGTGACGACGGCCTTGCCGTCCGGGCTCTTGACGCCGCCATCCTTGGCTTTGACGTCTTTCGTCTGGGCCACGGCGGTGGCGCTGGCGGCCGCAAATGCGGCGGCGATGACTACGGTTAACAGTTTGCTCATGACTTTCCTCCCGGTTGGTTAAGGTGCCAGGGGTGGCGTCTTGCGGCGCTTTCCCCAAGGCGCAATTCTAGAACATCTGGCGGTGCCGCTCTGCCTCAGGCGTCCATGAGATCGCGCACGGTGGCCCGCGCGCCCGCCAGCGCCGTGCGCGCGGCCGGGCCGGGGCCCAGCGCCGCGGCGATGATCAAGGTACCGATCGCCACTACCGCCACCTGCGCCGCCGTTGCGCGCTGGCCCGCGCCGGCCCGCGCGCCCGCCTGCGCCGCGGTCTCGCCGTGGCGGCGCAGCAGTTGCGCGACCAGTTCCTCGAAGGCGAGGCCGTAGGCGGCCCGCACGGCAGCGTTGCCGCGGCTGGCGTCGGCGGTTAGCGCCGCGAAGCTGCAGCCCTCGGCGACCACCTGCAGGTGGTCGGGGTGCAGGTAGTCGGCGAGAAGCTTGAGCGTGCACCCCCGCCACTGCGCCGGCGTGGCGGCCTTGCGCGCGGCCAGCATGCGGATCAGGCCATGGTCGGTGGCGAGCACCGTGGCGAAAAGCGCCTCCTTCGAGGCGAAGTGGGCGTAGAAGCCGCCATGCGTGAGGCCGGCTTCGGCCATCAGCGCCTGGACGCCGGCGGCCGCGAAGCCGCGGCGCCGGAACAGGCGGCCCGCGCTGCGCACGATGCGCTCGCGGGTCCGCGCCTTGTGCTCCTTGCCCAGTGGCATTCGCCGTCGCCTTGTAATATGATGAGTATCATACCAACAGGCGGGGATGGCCATGCTCGAACTGCTGCAATTCCGCCATTTGCCGTACAACGAGAAGGTACGCTGGGCGCTGGACGTGAAGCGCGTGCCGCACCGGCGGCGCAGCCTGCTGCCGGGCCCGCACCTTGCCACCGTCAAGCGCCTCACCGGCAACGGCAACACGCCGGTGCTGGTGCACGAGGGCGGCGCGCTCGATGGTTCGGCGCGCATCCTCGAATGGCTGGAGGCCAATCACGGCACGCCGCCCCTGCTGCCGGCCGACCCCGCGGAGCGCGCGGAGGCGCTGCGCATCCAGCGCTGGTTCGACGACGACCTCACGCCGCGCATCCGCCGCCCCGTGCTCGATGCCCTGCTGCGGCAGCCGGGCTATTTCGCGCGGGTCTTCGCCGATGGCGCGCCGCCGCTCAAGCGCATCGGCTATGCCTGCGTGGTGCCGCTCGCCGCCCCGCTGGTGCGCAAAGGCAACGGCATCGCCGGCAGCGCCTCGCTCGAGGACGGGCATCGCGCCGCCGCCGAGGCGCTGGATTTCGTCGCCGCGCGCGGCGCCGCTACCGGCTACCTCTGCGGCAGCGCGTTCAGCGTGGCCGATCTCACCGCCGCCTCGACGCTGGCGGTGCTGATCCGGCCCGTCGATTCACCGATGTCGTGCCCGCAGCCCGTGGCGAGCGGCTTTAGCGCGCTGATGGATCGCTACGCGCGCCATCCCGGCGCGGCATGGGTGCACGGCATTTATGCACGGCATCGAGGCGCGCGCCGCGATTTCGACGGTTTGAGCGAAGGCGCCGCCTGATGGCGGTGTGGAAAAAAGTTCCGCCGGAGCTCGCCCGGCGCTACGACGCCGCGTTGCCCGCCGCCGCCGACGTGCAACGCCGCCAGATGTTCGGTTGCCCCTGCGCCTTCGTCAACGGCAACATGTTCTCCGGCCTGCACTAGGACCGCCTCGTCGTGCGCGTACCCGCGGAGGCCGCGAAGCACCCCTGCGTGATCATGGGCCGCACCATGAAGCAGTACGCGCTGCTCGAACGCGCCCTCGAACTCATGCCGAAGACGATGGCGCGCTGGATCGAACGCGGCTACGCCTTCACGCGTGCGCTGCCGCCCAAGGCGGCCAAGCTGAAATCCAGAACGCCAAAGCGCGCACGCGCGTAGCGCCTGGGCATGGATGCCGGCGACGCCCTGTTCCGTAACGGAAAACATGAAGTCGCCTGGGAAGCGAGCTCATGGTTTCTTCATTTCAACCCCACATCCACTATGGATCGCGGCTGCTGTCGCAGCGAATGGCGGAGGCGGGGATCAAGCATCGGTACGAGGAGTTCGACGACGATCACTCCGACGTCGACTACCGGATGGACGTCAGCTTGCCGTTCCTCTACAAGGCGCTGCGCTGACCCGGACGCACGTGACTACAATCTGTTAAACTGTGACTACATTGATCGCTTCCGCCGGGAGTTCCCCATGGCCCAGCCCCTCGTCAGCATCCGCGAGCTGAAAAGCCGCCTCAGCCACTATCTGCGCCTTACCCGCAAGGGGGAGTCGGTGGTCATCACCGACCACGGCGTTCCGATCGGCCGCATCGTGCCCATGGGGCAGGATCTGGCGGGCCAGGATCTCGGCGCGCGCCTCACCGCAATGCGCGACACCGGGTTGGCGCAATGGAGCGGGCATAAGCTGCGCCGCCGCAAGCCGGTCGCGACGCTGCTCGGAAAGAAAACGGTTTCCCAGCTGCTGGTCGAAGACCGCGAGTGATCGTCTACCTCGATGCCAGCGCCTTGGTAAAGCGCTACGTCGCGGAGGCAGGGTCGGCGCAGGTCGAGGCGCTGATCGCCGAGGCGCGCGCGATCGGCACTGCCGTGATCAGCCGCGCCGAGGTCGCGGCTGCGCTCGCCAGGGCAGCGCGCGTCGGGCTCGTCACGCGCGAGGCGGGGGCGAAGGCGCTGCAGGCGTTCAATGCCGACTGGGAACATCTGCTCCGGCTGCAACTCGGCGAGCCGCTCGTGGCGCGCGCCGCGGCGCTGGCGTGGGAGCACGGCCTGCGCGGCTACGATTCGGTGCACCTTGCCTCTGCG
>JANNQT010000076.1:0-4699 GCA_031400895.1 Alphaproteobacteria bacterium
AACATCGGGCTGCACGTAATCGAGCCGCATCGCTTCGGGGATCGATGTGCAGATGTCGTGCGCCGCCTGCGTCTGGCCGACGCCGGAGATGTCGTCGTTCTCGCCTTCGACGGTCATCAGCGCCACGCGCTTGATCAGATCGGGGCGCACGCGCTCGCCACGATGAAAAAACTCGCCGCGCGCCAGTTTGAATTCCTGGAACACATCGACGATCGTCTGCATGTAGAATTCTTCGGTGAGGTCCATCACCGAAAGATATTCCTCGTAGAAGTCGCGGTGCTTCTGGACGTTGTCGCCGTCCGCTTTCACGAGGTTATCGAAATATTGCCGGTGCGCGTTGATGTGGCGGCCGAGATTCATGCCCATGAAGCTAGCGAGCTGCACAAAGCCCGGATAGACGCGGCGAAACGCGCCGGGGTAAATCGCCGGCACGGTGTGGATCATCTGCTTCTGGAACCATTCGATCGAGCGGCGCTCGGCCAGCAGATTTGGCGAAGTGGGCGAGCGGCGCGCATCGATGGGCGAACCCATGAAGGTCATGGTCGCCGGCGCGCAGGCATCGCCCTCTTGCGCCAGCATCGACACTGCCGCCAACACCAACGGGCCCGGCTGGCACACCGCCACCACGTGGGTATCGGGGCCGAGCGCGCGCAGCATCGCCATCACGTGATCGATGTAATCGTGCAGATCGAAGCGTCCGGCGATCACCGGCACGCGGCGCGCGTCGGCCCAATCGGTGACATAGACCTCGTGCTCGGGCAGGAACGCTTCCACCGTGCCGCGCAGCAAGGTGGCGTAATGGCCCGACATTGGCGCCACCAGCAACACCGTAGGGTCGGTGCGCTCGCCGCGCGCTTGCTTCAGCGCCCGCGCGTCGCGCTCGAAATGGATCAGGTCGCACCAGGGCGAGGACCAGACCGGTTTCGGCGTCACCGCCACGGTCGCGCCTTTAACGCTGGTGGTAGGCAATTGCCAGGCCGGCTTGTGGTAGCGGCGCGTCACCACCTCGAACAAATCGGTGGCGGCCGCGGCGGTGCGCGCGGCCTCGGTGCCGGCGGCGAAATTGAACGGCGAGCGCAGCAGGTTCGACTGCAGCATCGCCGCAAGCCGCATGGGCGCGACGGACATGTGGCCCAGTTCATAGAGTGAATAGAGCATTGATGATCTTTCGCGCCGCGCGGGGCGGCTTTCCCCAGTGGCTGCCCGAGTGTGCGCGCCAGCCTGTTTCCAACTAGCTAAAGCGCGGTTCTGGCGAATTCCCCCCAGCCCCAGCGTCCCCTCAATGCTTTTGTAATAATAGTTACTGGCCGCTTCGCAAGCGGCGAGACTTTAGCCAGCATTCCTCAACCCGGCGGCGATGCAGGCCGCCAAATCCTCCGCCGCGGCGGAGACTGAGCGACTTTCCCCACCCGGAGAGACAGCCTGGGCCACGGTCGGCATGATGGCGACCGTGCGCCAATGCCCGTCCATGACATAGATCATCGAGCTGTGGTCGATGCTGTAACCAGGACCGGCGCCGTCTCGGGCGCCATAGACCTGGAACGCCCGCTTGGCTAAATCAACCTGTGCTTGCGTTCCCGTTAGCCCAATCAACCCGGCCGGGAACCCCGTGCTTTGCACATAAGCGCTCATGACCGCCGGCGTATCCCGGGCGGGATCGAGGCTGATGAGCGCCGCCTGGAGGTCGAAGCCGCCCGGGAGCGCCAGCGCTTCGCCGAGCAAATTCAGGCTGAGCGGACAGACGTCCGGGCAATGGGTGAAGCCGAAATAGAGCACCGCCGGTTCGCCAGCGAAATCAGCCTGCGTGACCCGTGCGCCGTTGTGATCGACCAGATCGATCGCCCCGCCGACGGCGGCGGCGTTTTCACCGAGGATGCAATTGGGGATCGCGCCCGGCGCGGGCGCCTGCCGGCCCAGGGCCACCAGCGCGATCGTCCCCAGCCCCGCCAAAGCGGCGGCGAACAGCGCCGGCAAGGCGGCGCTGGTGAGGCTGCGGCGGGGCGTCTCGGCCGACTGGGACATGGGTGCGACGCTGACGCGAGCAGCGCCCGAGAGCAACGCGGCGCGAGCGCGCACGGGCGCATTGCCGCATGCGGCGCGCCGCGAAATGAACGCCAAGGCTTGAGCCGAAGCGGCGGCTCTGGCTTGTGGGGGCGATGTTTGGGTTCCAACGCTCCCCGCCAACTTTCGCGCTGCTGGCGCTGGCGCTAGCGCTCGTCGCCGGCTGCAGCCGCGCCGCCAGCCAGGGCTCGGGAGCCTGCTCGGCGCGCGAATTCGAGGGCCGTGTTTTCACGGTGTGCAGCTATGACGCCTCCACCCAGCGCCTGCGGCTGGTTTCGCGCGGGGGCGATGGGGCGTTCATGCGCGATTTCGCCAGCCTCGCGCGCCTGCTCGGCGAGGATTCCGGAAAGGTGCGGTTCGCCATGAATGCGGGCATGTTCAACGACGCAGGCGCGCCGATCGGGCTTTATGTGGAAGCCGGCCAGCAGCAGCACAGGTTGCAACTCACCGACGGCCCCGGCAATTTTCATCTGAAGCCCAACGGCGTGTTCCTGCAGGAGGATGACGGCGCGCTGCGGGTCGAGACCTCGGAGGCTTACGCCGCCCGCGGCGCGCAGCCGCGCTGGGCCACGCAATCGGGACCGATGCTGGTGACTGACGGGGCGCTGCATCCCGCTTTCGCCGCCGATGGCAGCTCGCGCGTGGTGCGCAATGGCGTCGGCGTGCGTGATTCCAATACCGCCTATTTCGCGATCAGCGCTGAGCCTGTTTCTTTCGGGCGTTTCGCCCGTTTTTTCCGCGACCGCTTGGGCTGCGCCAACGCCTTGTTCCTGGACGGCTTCGTCTCCAGCCTTTGGTTTCCGGCGACGGGGCGCAGGGATCAACACGCGCCGCTCGGGCCAATGCTGGTGGTGCTCGATGACTAGCGCGGCCCCTGTTCCCACGCTCTGGACCGCACGCAGTCGGGTACGCTTGCGCACGCTGATCCTGCTGCGCTGGCTCGCCATCGCCGGCCAGATCGGCGCGGTGCTGTTCGTACGCCTTGGGCTCGACATCGCCTTTCCGCTGCCCTGGGCGCTGGCTGCGATCGGGGTGTCGGTGGCGCTCAACCTGGCGCTGATCTCCCGGCGCCGCTCGCAGGAATTGGCCTACGAATGGGAAGCCGCCGCGCAGCTTGGCTACGATGTCGCCGCGCTGGCGGTGCTGCTGGCGTTGACAGGGGGCTTGCAGAACCCATTCGTGTTCTTGTTCGTCGCCCCGGTGGCGGTGTCGGCGACGATTTTGCGCCCGTCGGTGACAGCGCTGCTGGCGGCGCTGACCTTTGCCTGCGTCGGCGCCATCTCGGTTTGGCGCCTGCCGCTGCCTTGGCCAGAGGGCGCAGCGTTCCACATTCCCCAGCTTTACGAATTGGGCATCGCCGCGGCGGTGTTGGTCGGGCTGGGATTCACCAGCGTCTACGCCTGGCGCGTGGCCGCCGAGGAAGAGCGGCTCAACATTGCGCTCGCGGCGGTGCAAGCGGTGCTGGCGCGCGAGCAGACGCTGTCGGCGCTGGGCGGGCTCGCCGCCGCCGCCGCGCACGAACTGGGTACGCCGCTCGCCACCATCCATCTGGTCGCCAAGGAAATGGCCCGCGAACTGAAGCCCGACGATCCACGCGCCGAGGATTTGCAGATCCTGGTGGCCCAGAGCGAACGCTGCCGCGCCATCCTGGGCCAGCTCTCGGCCCGTCGCGAGCAAGGCGATCTGATGGCCCAGCGCGCGCCGATCCGCGTGCTGTTAGCGGAGATCGCCGCGGCCCACGCCGGCCTCGGGACCGAGATTGCGATTCACGCCGAAGGCGAGGGCGCGCTGGAAGTCCGGCGCATGCCCGAGATCGTGCATGCGCTTGGCGGCATCGTTGAAAACGCCGTCGGCTTCGCCAGCGGCCGGGTCGATATCGAGGCGCGCTGGACCCCTGACAGCGTCGAAATCGTGGTCCGCGACGATGGCCCGGGCTTTGCCCCCGGCGTGCTCAACCGCCTGGGCGAGCCCTACCTTACCGAACGCGACCGCGAAGGCATGGCCGGGGGTCTGGGGCTTGGTTTTTTCATCGCCAAGACGCTGCTGGAGCGCACCGGCGCCAAGCTCGATGTGCGCAACCGCAAGCCCCCCAGCCAGGGCGCGATCGTCACCGTGCGCTGGCCGCGGGCTTCGATCGAGGCGCCCGCTCTTTGATCCAACGCTTTGATTTTGGGTCAAACCGGCTAAGTAGGCGCAAGGAGTAGCCCCTTATGACCGCCGCCGCGCCCGCCGAGGGCGACAATTCCCTGCTGATCCTGGACGACGACGCCACCTTCCGCACCCGCCTGGCGCGCGCGCTTGAGAGCCGCGGCTTTATTGTCAATGCGGTGGGGACGGTGGCCGAGGCGAGCGAAGTCGCGACCAGGACCCCGCCCGCCTACGCAGTGCTGGATTTGCGGCTGGAAGATGGCTCCGGGCTGTCGGTGGTGGAAGCGCTGGCCAAGCACCGCGCCGATTGCCGCGTGGTGATGCTGACTGGCTATGGTGCCATCGCCACCGCGGTGGCGGCGGTGAAGGCCGGCGCCATCGATTATCTCTCCAAGCCTGCCGATCCCGAAGACATCGTCAAAGCGCTGCTGGCCTCACCCGACGACCGCCCCGAACCGCCGGATAACCCCATGTCCGCCGACCGCATCCG
>JANNQT010000077.1:0-29301 GCA_031400895.1 Alphaproteobacteria bacterium
GCGAACGCGCTACGAGGCTCCTGGGCGAGATTTTCGGCGTCTGCCGCGATCCCTTCGTGTCGATGATGCGCAATGCGGTTCAGCGGGCAAGCAAAATTTCGCGTCTGGGCCAAATCGGGGTTTTTCAACAGTATTCGCCGAAAGTAGCCGCTGGCGACTAGAGCGAGGCCCACAGATACGCGACGACGGCGGCGCAACCGAGCGCCGTACGCACCGCGTGAAGGCCACCCCATTTGACGATGAGGCTTCGCGAAGTCGCATCCGCTTGATCGTTCGGGATCGCTTCGAGCCGATGGTTGGTCGGCATGATGCCGAGCAGCGTGTAAGGCCAATTTGACAGCATGAGCACCGCACCCAACGCCCAGCGCCAATCTTGCGCCTGCCACGCGGCCCACAATCCCAAGAGCGCAGATACGACCGCCAATGACGCCTGCATTGCAAAGCCACGCTTGTAGCTGGGCTTCCACTGGGTCAGCAGGCTTCGATCATCCAGTAACAATCGAGCCGGTTGTTCGGCGACATTGATGTAAAATGCCGCCCCCGCGAAAAGGGCCGCCGACACCAACGCAAGCAATTCGATAATCATCTTGCGGCTCCGCATCAAAATCTGGAGCGACCTACCACGGGCTTGCGGTGGCGCGAAGTCAGCGCGAAGACAGTACGAACGACTGGCTCGCTCCATCGCTGGACGCTGACCTCTCTTAGAGGTCGACGTCTGAGTTGGGCCAGTTGGCGGTCGCGTTGCGGCTGTCTTCGACCAGTGGTCGATAAAGGCGCGCACCGCTGGCGGGAGGCCGCGCCATCGCGATGTCACTCAAATGGAGGACGCAGAATTGTTCTTGCGTCCGATGTCTCCAGATGCGCGCGGACGAGTCTCTGTGCGCTCCGCGAGAGATAGGGCAGCAAAAAATGGAAAGCGTGGCGTAGCGCTGTCGCCACGTCGGACCGACTGACCGCCGTTTTGCCTGAGGCATAGGCGAAGTCGGCCCAACCGCCACAGATGCTCCACAAGTTGCCAAGGACGAATTCGCGATCCGACTCGGACAGCCCCGCCCTAAAGTGTCCTTGCTCGGCGAGCCGATCGATGAGTCTGCTCATCGTCCCTCGGAACATCTGATGAATCTCGGCGCCGGCTTTGGCGAACCGAGGGTCGAGCCGACGCACGGCGCCGCGATCCTCGAAAAGGAAACGATAGCGCCACAGAAGCTCAACGGCGCCCGCGACCCGCGTCGCGTAGAATTGCGACGTCACCTTGCTCTGAATATGCGCTTGCATCCGTTCGCGGAACTGGACGAGCAAGATCCAGACAATGTCGGACTTGTCCTTGAAGTGATAGTAGAGGTTGCCCGGGCTGATCGATGCAGCATCCGCGATGTGGTTGGTTGAGACCGGGCCCACGCCTTGCTTGTTAAATAGGTCCAACGCTGCTTCCAGGACTTCTTCCCGCTTGGCGCCACGAGCGCGCTTGGGGACCGCGCGACGGCTTGGTTTGGCTGTCGGCTTGGTTGCCTTCTTTGCTGCCATGGACTTCACCACCTCTCGTAACGTTGCGCGTGTGGGAGCATACCGTTGCCTTCGACACTTCCACGTCTGGAGCTCAGGGCTCCAATGGCGGGCGGCCCGCGTTGCCTGCCGTTCAGGCTGGACACTTTAGAGTTTTTGCTCTAACCGCCCACTTGTAAAGGAAGCCCTTCATGCAATACCGCGCCGCAAGAGCAATTGGCCTCGCCGCCGCCCTTGTACTCGGCGTCGTCACGTTCTTGGAGGGTGGCGACGTTCAAGCCCAGGGTCCTGCCAACGGCCCGTTTGACCTACTGACCCGGGCCGACCTGAACCGCGACGGCGCGACGACGCGTGTGGAGTTGCGCCAGTTCCGGACAAGCACGTTCGGACGCCTTGATGTCAACCGCGACAGGCGATTGAGCGCAGCCGATGTGTCCAGATGGCAGTTGGTCATGGGTCGCGAAGGTGCACAGACGCAGTGGAGGCAATTCCAGGCGACTCTCGACACCGACGGCAACAACGTCGTTTCACGCGTCGAGTTCATCTCCGGCCCTTCGCCGGCGTTCGACGCCGTCGACGTCAACAACGATGACGTGGCGAGCGCCAACGAACTGGCTACAGCGCGCGCTGCGTTGGCGAGCGGCGCTACGCCCTAAGCCGCCATGGCGCCCTCTTCAGAGTTAGGTCGATGCACGATGAAACGCTGGATCACATGGATTGGCCTTGGGATCATCGCCCTTGCGGGTGTAGTCTTTTCGGCGATCACCTTTTCGCCCGCACTTCAGGATCGAATCGTCGCGGCAGGGGCCGGGCGCGCGTTGCGCGACCACGCCGAGGCGCTGATGACCGATGACGCACTGCGATTGGTCGTGATTGGATCGGCTTCGGCGATACCCTCCAATCGCCGTGCCATGTCCTGCTACGCCATCGTAGCCGGCGGCAAGATCTTCATCGTCGATACCGGACCGGGGTCGTGGCGCAGCTTCCGGATGACTCCACTGCCCGAGAGAGAGATTGCAGGCATCTTTCTCACACACTTTCATTCCGACCATATCGGCGATCTCGGCGAGTTTCGTCTCAACACCTGGGTGGCCGGGCGCGCGGCGCCTCTGCCTGTCTATGGCCCGTCGGGCGTCACTGACGTCGTCAATGGCGTGAACACGACCTTCGCGCGGGACGATGCCTACCGAAGCGCACACCATGGCGCATTGCTCGCATCGAACGGCGCAATGCTTGAACCGCGAGATTTCGGTTTGGCCGATGAAACGACACGCAACGACCATGCAGCTGAAGCTGTCGTCTACGACGAAGGCGGCTTGCGCGTCACCGCCTTCCAGGTGGCGCACGAACCTGTCTTTCCAGCTGTCGGCTATCGGTTCGACTATCGCGGTCGTTCCCTCGTCATTAGCGGCGACACCATCGCCACACCCAATCTCGAGGCACATGCTGAAGGCGTCGATCTTCTCGTGGCCGAGGCGCAGAGCGAACCATTCCGCTTGTTGGTCGCCGAGGCAGTCAGAGACACGGACGATATGCGCCTCGTGCAGCTCTTAACGGATGTCGAAACCTACCACATGACGCCGGAGCAAGCGCTGACCCTTTCCAACAATGCCAACGTTGGCCTCGTCGTGCTGAGCCACCTCGGTCCGCCTCCGGACAATCTGCTGACGAGACGTGTCTTCACGCGGGGCCTTTCTCGAATCAGGCCCTCTGCCGAATGGGTGATTGCGGAGGATGGAATGGTGTTCAGCCTCCCGATCGACTCTCGCGCCATCCGCAGGACAGGGCATCGATAAAGGCTAGAGCAGAGTCACGAAGGAGGCGCACGTCGCCATCGTCGGGCGAGGGTTGGCCGCCCGCTTGGATCATGCGCCGGAATGCAACTTCTTGGGCCATAAGGGCGTGCTACCCCATTGGAATGGATTGAAGCCTTGCACACTGCTCTCGGTTTGAACCCACAGGCAACGGCGTTTCTGGACCACCTTGGTGCATCAGCGCGTGGTTGATCAATTCGGCAGGTCGGGAAAAATCGTCATCGCCATTTGACTTGCGAAGTCCTTGAACAGCCGCACCGGTCTTGGAACGTGTCGATTGCCGAGATGGACCATCGACAACGGTTCAACCGGCAAGCGCCAATCGGGCAAAACTTCAACGAGCCTGCCAGACTGGATGAGATCGGGCCGGACAATGGGCGGCAAATCGCCAATGCCGCCGCCGGATGCAAGAGACTCAGCGAGCCCGGCATAGTCGTTCATCGCCAGCGCCGGCTGAAAGCGGACCGTTTCCGACGCTGCGCCCTTGCTGAACGTCCAGCTGTGCTCGCTCGGCCAGAACGAGAAAGCGAGCAGGCGGTGGCCCGGAATATCCCTCGGTGTTCCCGGCGGCGTGTGCAGCGCCAGATAGTCAGGACTAGCGACAAGCCGGCGGCGGTAGCTCAGGATTCTCCGGGCGACCAGGTTTGAGTCTTTCAATTCCCCAACGCGGAACACGAGATCAACGCCTTCGGCGATATGATCGACGTAGCGATCCGTCACCAACACATGCACACGCACGCCGGGGTAAGATTCCTGGAACGCATTGAGGATTGGAGCGAGCAGGCTGTCGGCGATGCTTGGCGGCGCTGACAGGCGCAGCAATCCCTTCACTTCTGAGAGTTGGTTGGAAACGATGCTCTCGACGGCTTCACTGACTTCAGCGCCGCGCTGGGCTTCGCTGAGGACATCCGCGCCGACATCGGTAAGCCGCAGGCTCCGCGTCGACCGTTCGAGCAGCCGCACGCCGAGTTCGTCTTCGAGATTCGCCACTTTTCGCGAAACCGTCGAAACCGGCATGTTCAGGCGGCGGGCCGCTTCCGAGAAGCTTTGCGCCTCCGCGACCTTGGCGAAGACGATCAAGGCATTGAGGTCGGCCATTCTGTATCCCAAATGTGGGATAATCATTCCCACAATCGCCGTATAATCCAAAAAACGGAAATCTCCTAAGTGGGTCACGGCAAGTCCGCCGACCAAACGGGGAGAAACTCGATGAAAACTCCACTCAGGGCCGTGATGGCGGCGGCCGCTGCGTTCGCCGCTTCAGCGTGCGTGGCCCCCGACCAGCACAACACCGATCGTGCCGCGATTGAATCTGTCCTGGCGACTTATGAGACCGCGCTGAACGCGTCCGACACCGAAACTGTTCTCACGCTTTACACGGCCGATGGCGTGTTCATGCCTCAGCACAGCTTGCCGAACGTGGGCACGGACGCCATCCGCGCGGCCTATAGCGGCGTCTTCAGCGCCATCAAGCTAGAGATCGATTTCGAAATCGATGAGATCGCCCAGGTCGCGCCGAACTGGGCGTTCGCGCGCACGCGGTCCAATGGCTTCGTGACCATCAACGCGACGGGCGACCGCGCGCCTGAAGCCAATCAGGAACTCTTCGTATTCACCAAGACAGATGCCGGTGAGTGGAGGATCGCCCGCTACATCTTCTCGACGACGAACCCGCCGCGCCAATAGCCTGCGAGAAGGAGCTTAACTCCATGTTCGACCAGATCCTCAAACACGCAGATTTGCCAGTGCGCACCGGTTTGTCTGCGATCTTCATCTTCTCGGGCATCGGCAAGATTGCTGCGTTTGCACCGACCCAAGGCTAGGACGGCGCGTGGGTGCGCTTTGCGTAGGCCAGTTATCGGCGAAAAGCGTGAGGCCGGCCCCGTGGGCACGAGTGGCGGGCTCAATCCGAACCTGCCATTGCAGCGCCTCCCAGGGGTGCCCTGTTGCACGTGCGAAGGCGAACGGAAGGTTTGGATTGACCCCGCCGCCGGTCATATTGTGGCCATCGGAGCCGGATTGGCCCGAAACGGACATCACGGCAGTCGTGTTGCGCGGCGAAGAGTGCTGCGCATAGTGCGGCTGCCGGAAGCAATTGTCGTGAACGCAATCACATCGACGCGCCGCGCAGCGGTTCCGCCGGGGCGGGTGTAGCAGCGAGCGTGCGAGCGCATGAACGCGGCGCGGCGCGCGGCCATTCGAGACCCGCTGGGTCGCGGTCTGCGGCGCAGATGCGTCCGCCGTCGCGCCACCAGTTCGCGGTGGGCTCGAAAGCGAGGCTCGCACAGCCACCGCAGGGCGCGAGCGCCAGCAGAGCGAGTGCTGTAAACGTCTTGTTCATTTTCGCCGCCACGCTTTCCCGCTCCCTCTCATGCGTGCCACGTGATTAGTTCAAAACCTGTAAGCGATAGAAAAGACCAATCCGGCATCGCCGCGCTCGTCGTCGAGATCGTTGTCGACATAGGCCAAACCAAATTCCGTGCCGGCGATCTCGGTGGTGAGGCCGACGGACCAGTCGAGCTTTTCTCCCGCACCCATGGCGAATTCGTTCTCCGACCAGCCGACGCTTGCGGCCGCCGTCAACGGCGCATCGTTGATGCTCCCAAGCGGCGTGCGCGCGCGGAGATTGGTGGTGAGCCCGTACTCGTCGTTGAGCGCCTCTTGCGGCGGCGCGTAGCTAACCGAGAGCGTCGCATCGACCGGCCCCACCGGATGGGAGACGCTGGCTTGCGCGACCGCGAAGGGATCGGCGTCGCCGCCGAAGAAGAATACGGCGCTGGCGCCCAGGCTGACGTCGGTCTCGCCGAACTCAAAGCGCTGCGCCCCGAAGAGAACGATCTGGGCGTTCGAACCCTTGCGTCCTTGCATGCTGGTGGCAAAGGCGCCGATGTTCCAGCCGGAGTCGTGGCGGATGTCGAACCGGCCTTGGATGGCGGGATCGCCGTCGGATTGGGTAACGCCGTTGCGGCGATAGTCGGAGACGAGCGCGAGTTCACCGGAGACGTGGAAGGGCGATGACGGGTGCGGCTCGGCGTCGCCGTCCTGTTTCATCCCGGCGGCAACCGCGGCCGCACCGCTCAGCACGATGTATTCCAGCACCAAGTGTCCCCCGACGACCCAGTGCGCGGACGCTAGACCAGATCAACGATCCGCGCGAAGGAATTCAGCGAAAGCGCGTGCGCCGTAGACCTGGTCGACTGACCACCTTCGGCGATCTCCGGCCTTCGCGGGTGCAGCACGGCGACCGGCAGGATTGGATGGACCCCGCCGACCGTAACAATGTGGCGGCCCGGGCCAAGGTGGCCCAAACTGGCCAGTCGGCGCCAGGCTATCCTGCCCGCATTGCGTGTGGCGTGAACTGTTGATTCAGGCTTCGAAACGGCGGAAAGCCCCTCTCTTGCCTTCAGCCGCGAGATCGAAGGCGAGATTTTCGCCGCCATACTTGGCATAGTCCACCCCATTGGTTGACGGGATCGACACTTCAAAAGCCCCCGAGCGTCATCAGCGCGCCGAGCCGCTACGCAGGGACCTACAGATCAAAACCTCTGCGCCAGTACGCGCCGTCGCCAGTCGCTTTACGAAAGACCCGCCGCCTGCGCGTGTTGGCCGTCGAAACGGCAATCTTGCCGACGCCGAGCTCTGAGCATGAACGGACAGGAGTCGACGGTGCCAGAGCGATTGGATAGACGCTTTATCGAGGCGCAGCCGGTCGAGCCGGGGCGGACGGAGAGGCAATGAGCGGCGGCGTCAGACTGGAACTCTTGGGAACCGCGCGCGCATTTCGCGACGGCGCTCCCATATCCGGACTGGGGAAAAAAGCCCTGGCGCTCATCGCGTTTTTGGCCGCGCCGCCCGGGAAATATCACAACCGCGACCAGGTCGCCACGCTGTTGTGGGGAGACCGTTTCGAGGAACAGGCGCGCCAAAGTCTTCGCCAAACCCTGACCTCGCTGCGCAAAATGGTGGGCGACGCGCTGGTGACCGATGAAGACGGGGTAAGTCTGGCCGCAGACAACATCGTGTGCGACGCCGCGCAGTTCGAAGCGCTGGTCGAGACCCGAGACCCCGACAATATCTGGCGCGCCTGCGACGCCTATGGCGGCGACTTCATTGAATCCCTAACCAACGTGTCACCCGAATTCGACGAATGGGCCACGCTGGAACGCCAACGCCTGCGCGACATATTTCTCGACGCCCTCGAAACATTGTCGTTCGCCGATCTGGAGGCGGGACGGACCGAGCAGGCGCTCAGTTGCGCGCAGCGCTTGCTGACGCACGATCCAGCCAATGAGTCTGGGTGTCGCACGGCCATGACGGCGCTGGCGCGGCTGGGCCGCCGCTCCGCAGCGCTTCGTCAGTTCGAGGCTTGCAAGGCCGCCCTCGCGCGCGCGGCCGACGCAGCGCCGTCTCAGGAGACCCTCGATCTTGTACGACAAATCCAGCACATGCCGGCGTCTGAAGCCATCGACCTTTCGCCCGAACCTGCCGCGGGCGAACCGGCGCCGGCGGCAGCCGCCGCGGCGCCGCGCCGGAGGTTCGCGGCCGTGGTGTTCGCGGTTGTGTTGGCCGGCGCGGCGAGCTTGGCAGGCGTCGGCTACCTCGCCTCGCGCATGTTTTGGGCCGGTGACAGCGGGGCGGGCGGCGCGGGCGCATCGGCCTGCGCTGCTGCAATCGGATTGCCCGACGCCGCCGCGCCGGCGATTGCGGTGCTGTTGATGCAAAACAGCAGCGGCGACCCTTCGGAGCAGGCCTTCGCCGCCGCCACGATCGCGCGCATCGTGGATATATTAGGCGATGTTCCAGCGCTGGTCGTCAAACAGGCGCCGCGCGGACGCGACTTCGCCGAGGCGACACAGCCAGAGATCGCCGCGCAACTTGGCGTTACGCATTTGCTCGAAGGCGATGTGCGTGTCGAAGGCGACACGGTCCAAGTGAGCTTGCGCCTGATCGATGGCGCGACCGGCGCCGTGTTGCAATCGCATGCCCATGCCTACGACTATGCGCCGACCATGCGGCGGCGGTCACAGGACGCGATCGCGATCGCCGCCGCGGAGGCGGTGCAAGTGCAACTCACCGAAGGCGAGCAGGCGCTGCACTATTACACCTATCCGACCAAGTCGATGGAAATTTTCGAGCACTTGACCCGCGGCTCCCAGCATCTCGACCAAATGTCGCGGTCGCACAACGCGCGCGCGAGAGAAGAATACTCTGCCGCCCACGCGCTCGATTCCAAGGATCCGCGCGCGACCAGCGGGCTTGGTTGGACCTACATGATCGACGCCTTCTTCGGCTGGTCCGCCGATCCTGCGATGGACCTGGCTCACGCCAAGGAATTGGCGGAAGAATCGATCGCCAGCGATGCGAATTTTTTCTACCCCTATTCCCTCTTGGCTCTGGTTGCGCTCGCCCAGGGCGATCACGCCGCCGCGTTGGCGCAGGGGGAAGAGGCTGTGCGCGTGAGCGGCGGCGCTGCCGACGCGACGGCGGTGCTGGCGCTGGTGACGACCTATAGCGGCGATCATTCGGTCGGCGCCGAGATGGCGCGGGCCGCGATGCGGCGCAGGCCTCACACGTATCCGCTATGGTACGAATGGATTCTCGGCCGCACTGCGCGGCTGAACGGGGAAACCGCGTTGGCGCTGACGTGCCTGCCTTCGCAGCGCGTGCGCGATGCTGGATTCATGCTGCCGATGATGGAGCGGGCGATGGCGCTCGCCGATTCTGGCGACCTCCAACGCGCACACCGGGAGATGGCGGTGATCGCGGGCCAATTCGACAGCGCGGCCAGCGCCGAGGCCTATTGCGCCCATCCGCCATACGCCGCCGCGGCGCTTACCCAGCGGTGCCTGGCTGATGCGCGGCGCGCCGGATCGCGTTAGCGGCCGCCGTGGAACGGCCACCAATTCCACCGCCCGGCGAGGGCAAAAAGCGCTGGGGCCAGGACCAGCCGCACCAGAACCGCATCGATCAGGATCGCTGCGGCGAGCGAAAAGCCCAGCATCTTCATCAGCAAGAAATCGCCCAGCGTAAACGCGCCGAACACGATGATCATCAGGGCCGCCGCGCTCGTGATTAGTCCGCCGGTAGTACGCAGCCCGATGGTCATGGCGTCGAGATTGGAGGCGCCGGAGCGATGCGCCTCGACCACGCGATGGAACAGAAAGACCTCATAATCCATGCTGAGACCGAACACGATGGCGAAGACCAGGATGGGGATGATCGGAAACACCGCGTGATACGGGCCGGGCAGATTCAGCAGTTGCGCGCCATGCCCGTCCTGGAACACCAGAATCATCGCGCCGAGCGCGGCGGCCACGGACAAAAGATTGAGCGCGACTGCTTTCAACGGCAACAGTAGGCTGCGCAGCCCCACGATCAGGATAACAAAGGTGACGCCGAGCACCAGCGCGGCAACGGGCGCCAGCCAGAACGCGACCGCGTCCACATAATCGGCCGTGAGCGCCGGCGCGCCGCCGATATTGGTCGCCGCGATTCCCGTCGGCCGCCCCGCAGCGCGAAGATCGCGCGCCAGTTGCGATAATTCGTGCAATTCAAGACCGGATCTGGGAATTACGGCGATCAGCGCGGTGCGGCTGTCGCCGCTCAGAAACGCGCGGCGCGTCGCTTCCGGGGCGAGAGCGACACGGCGCCAGCCATTAGCGTCGGCGCCCGAGAGGATCGAGCGCGTCGCCGCGACGCGCGGGTCGGCGGCCAAGCGTGCGTCCAGCGCCTCGATCGCGCGCCAGCCTGGCTCGCTCGCGGCGCCCCCGGGTGCTGCAAGTTGCGCCGTAACCAGGATCGTCTGCAGCAGGCCAGTGCGCTCGATGCGATCGAGCGTGTCGATGACGTTGGCCGCCTGCGCGGAGGGCGGGGACCAGTCGCCGCGCGGCAGGCTAATGTCCAGCCGTGCGCATTGCAGCGCCAACGCCAGCAACGGCGCCGCGCCAAGCAGCGTGAACGCAAGCGGCCGGGCGAAGACCAGCTTCGCCCAGCCGCGCCAAAACTCGGCGGACGCCGGCGCCAGGCGTCCGCGAAGCGACCAGGCGTCGATGCGTGATCCCAGCAAACTCAAGATCACAGGCAGGAGAGTGATCGAGACCGCAATTGCGGCCGCGACCACGACCAGTCCGGCGACGGCGATCGCGCGCACCTCGTTGATCGGCGTCAGCAGCAACGCAGCAAGCGCAATCGCCACGCCCGCGCCCGACAATAAGACCGTGCGCCCGGCGCTCGCCGCTGCCGCCGCCGCCGCGGAGCGCGCATCGCCGAGCGCCAGCTGCTCTCGGAATCGGCTGACGATCAGCAGCGCATAGTCGATGGTGAGGCCGAGCCCGAGCATCGTCGCCACGTTCGCGGTCAGAATCGAGAGCGGCGTGGCGGTGTCGATCAGCGCCAGCGCGCCACGCGCCAGCGCCACGGTCAGAAATCCGATGGCGACCGGGGTGACGCCAGCGACTGCCGAGCCGAACGCGGCCAGCAGCACGATCAGCGCCAGCGGCAGGATGCGCAGCTCGGCGGCGTTGGCGTCGCGGGCGCTCAGTTCGCGCAATTCGTCGTTGACCATGGATTCGCTGGTCCAGCTGAGACGCACCCGGAGCTGCTCGCGTGCGGTATAGGAATCCGCCTCCGCGCGCAGCGCTGCTATTTGTGCCGCGCGATCGGCGCCGGCGTTCGACAGGCCGATCAGAACCACGGCGCTGTTGCCATCGGCGCCAGCGAACAAGGGATCGCGTCCGTCCAGGTAAGAAATCGTGCGTGTTCCGGGGACCGCCAAGGTCAGCCTGGAAAGCAGGCCGGTGAGCGTTTGCGCGCCGGCATCGGTCCCAGGCTCGATGCCCTCGATCACCAGGACCAGCGGATCGACCAACGGGGTGTCGAATCTGTGGATAAGAACGTCGCTGGCGCGTGCATGCTCCGACCCCGCAACACTGGCGCGCGTGTCCAAGCGAGCCTCGAGGTCTAGCCCGCGCGGGAGCAAGATCGCCGCAGCGACGATCCAGAATGCAATGACGAGGAAGCGCCAGGGCGAACCGGGGCGAGTGTGGCGAGCGAGGGGTGCGGCGGTCATGGCGGCCAGCTTGCGGCCACTGCATCAAGCCGCCGTCACCGAACCGGCGCAAGTCCGGTAAACGGCGTCAACGCGGCGTGAAATCTTCGTCATGCCTAGCGCCGGCCCCCCGGCGCGGCCGCGTCCTCGCCCGCCCAGCGTGAACGCCGGGGAAGCCGAATTCACTGCGAATTCACGGTGAAATCCTGTCTCGCGAACTGGTGTGATGACGCCGACTTCACGGCCCAGGGCCAGCCTTCCGCTTGCAAGTCCAACCAGGAAGCCGACATGACGCGAGCCGCCGACCCCAAGACCGCAACCCAGACCGTGCAGCCCGCGGGCGCGGATCAGCGCCCCGCGCCCTGGATCCGCCCGGCCCGGCGGCAGGACGCCGCCATTACCGCAAGCTATTGGCGCACGCTGCGCAAGCAAGCTGTGGCCACCGAGCACGACCAGGCTGAGATTCTGGACCAAAAAGCAGCCGCCGACCAAGGACGCTATCAGCGCAATATCGAGAATTATATCGGCACGGTGAAAGTGCCGGTTGGGGTGCTTGGGCCGCTGCGCATCGACGGCGCCTTCGCCAAGGGCGATTTCTACGTTCCGCTCGCCACCACCGAGGCGGCGTTGGTGGCTTCCTACAGCCGCGGCGCAAGGCTGATCTCGGCGGCCGGCGGGTGCAATGCCGCGCTGCTAGCCGAAGGCGTGCAGCGTGCGCCGGGCTTCGCCTTGGCCTCGATTGCGGACGCCAGCGCGTTTGTCGCCTGGGTGAACTTGCACTTCGCCAGGTTGAAGGCCGCCGCCGATTCCACCACCTCGCATGGCCGCCTCGCCGCCATCGCCCCGCACCAGGAAGCCGATACCGTTTATCTCGTCTGCAGCTTCACCACTGGCGAGGCCGCCGGACAGAACATGGCGACCTTCGCCACCGATGCTCTTTGCTCGGCGATCCTGGCCGAGTGCCCGGTGAAACCCAGGCACTGGTTCCTCGAAGCCAATTTCTCCGGTGACAAGAAAGCCACCGCGCAAGCGCTGCTCGGCGTGCGCGGCCGCAAGGTAACCGCGGCGATCGAACTTGCCGATGAAGATATCCGCCGCCACCTGCACACCAGCGCTGCGCGCATGCAGGATTATTGGCGCATGTCGGTGCTCGGGGGCGTCATGTCCGGCGCGATCGGGGTGCAGGGCCATTACGCGAACGGGCTGGCCGCGCTTTATCTCGCCACCGGGCAGGACGTCGCTTGCGTGGCGGAATCGGCGGTGGGCGTCACCCGCATGGAGCTGCGCGAGAGCGGGCGTCTGTTCGTGTCGGTCACCTTGCCCAGCGTCATGGTTGGCGCTGTTGGCGGGGGAACCCGGTTGCCGTCGCAATCGGCCGGGCTCAACATCTTGGGCCTCAACGGCCCAGGGCGAGTTCGCGCGTTGGCGGAAATTTGCGCCGCACTGTGCCTGGCCGGTGAGTTGTCGATCGTTGGCGCTCTGTGCGCGGGCGAGTTCGCCGCCGCGCATCATCGTCTGGCGCGGAGCGGGTCATGAACATTGCCGCCGCTTCGGCCCCGCTCGCGCGCCGGCTTTGGCAATACCAAGCCGAGCGCTTTCCGGTGTTCAAGCACGGCGCCGCGATCGCCGCATTCGCCGGCTCGGCGGCGCTTCTGCCCAGCGCGCTCGGGGGAACCGGCGAGGAAACTCGCCCGTGGGCGATCACCGTCGCGGCGGTCGTCTCGTTGCTGTTCTTTCTGCAACTGCGCGTGGCCGATGAGCACAAAGACTTTGCAGACGACTGCAAGTTCCGCCCTGAACGCCCGGTTCCGCGCGGCCTCGTCGGCCTTGAGGAATTGCGCCGGGTCGCGATCGGCGCGGCGCTGGTGCAAATGATTCTCGCGACATTGCTCGATCCGGCGCTGCTGCTGGCGCTGGGTTTGGTCTGGGCCTGGATGGCGCTGATGAGTGTGGAGTTCTTGGCGCCGGAGGCGCTCAAGGCGCGGCCGCTGCTCTACATGATCTCGCATATAGCGGTGATGCCGCTGATCGCGCTGTTCGCTCTCGCCTGCGGATCGCTCGACGCGGCGCAGCCGATGCAGGCGCAGCAATTGGCTCTGGGAGCGTTTCTGGCGCTGGCTTTCGTCAACGGCGTGGTCATGGAAATCGCGCGCAAGTGTTGGGCGCCGCGCGACGAACGCGCTGGCGTGGAGACTTATTCCAAACTCTGGGGTTCGCGCGCCGCGGCCATCACGACTGCCGTCGCGATTATAGCGGGGCTGGCGCTTTCCCTATTCGTGCAGCGCGCGGCGTCGATGCCGGCATGGGGCGGGGCCGCGGCCGCGCTGGTCGCTATGCTCGGAGTTGCGGCGGCGATCGCTTTTGCGCGCGATCCGACGCCGCGGCGCGCGAAATGGCTGGAGCACGCCGCGAGCATTTGGGCGCTGGCCTGCTACGTCTTGCTCGCCGCCGGCGCCATGATCGCACGTGGAGGCGGGCTATGAGCGCACTCTATGTGCTTGAACGCGAAATGACCCACTCGGCGCAGCACGCCGGGGCCAAGGCCGCAAATTTAGGTCAGCTCGCGGATCGCTTCTCGGTCCCGGACTTCTTCGTTATTGCCGCTGAGGCATTCGCGGATGGCGCGATTCTACCCGGCGCGCGCACGCCGCTCGCCCACGCGCTGGCCAAGCTTGGCGCGGGCCCGTTCGCCGTGCGCTCGTCGGCCCGCGAAGAGGACGGCGCCCAGCACGCCCATGCTGGGCAATACGAAACCCGCCTTGGCGTGGACGCCGAGTATGTGCTCGCCGCCGCCGAAAGCGTCTGGCGTTCCGGATTCAGCGACAGACTCGCGCATTATCGCACCGCCAAGGGCCTGAGCGCCGAGCCACGCCCGCCGGCTGTAATTGTGCAGCTCATGATCGAACCGCGCGCCGCCGGCATCGCCTTCTCCGCCTGCCCGCTGACAGGTGACCGAGAGAGCGTGATCATCAGCGCCGTCCATGGCCGCGCCGACCGGCTCGCCGCCGGCGAAGTCGATGGGGATTTGTACCGTGTTGCAAAAACCGGCGCGGTAACAGCCGATCGCGATGCCAACGTACTGACTGATTCCGACTGCCGCGCCCTGGCGAAGCTGGCGCGCGCGTGCGCGGCGCATTTTGGCGCTCCGCAAGACATCGAATGGGCGTTCGACGGCGACAAGCTCTGCCTGCTGCAAGCGCGTCCCATCACCGCCCTCGCGGCTAACCATTCTGGCGCGAAGCAGGACACGCTCACCATCTGGGACAATTCGAACATCGTTGAGAGCTATCCAGGGATCGTGTCGCCGCTCACGTTCTCGTTTGCGCAATACGTCTACGCCCATGTTTACCGCGCCTTCGCAGGCCTGATGGGCGTGTCCGGCGGCCGAGTCGCAGCGCATGACGAGGTGTTCGACAATCTGCTCGGACGCATCGATGGCCGCGTTTATTATAATTTGCTCAATTGGTACCGAGCGCTGGCGCTGTTCCCGGGCTTCAAGAGCAACCGCGCCTTCATGGAGCAGATGATGGGCGTGGGCGAGGCGCTGCCGCCTGACCTTGCCTCCCGGATCGCGCCGCCGGCGCAGGGCGTCTGGACAATGACGCTCGACCACTTGCGCCTCATCCGCGTGGCTGCCGGTCTGGTGTTTCATGGCTGTGCGCTCAAGCGGACAAGCGCGCGTTTCCGAGAGCGGTTAGACGCCGGCTTGGCAACGCCAATTGCGGAGATCGACGTAGCCTCAGCGACCGCGCTCGCCAGCGAGTATCGCCGCCTCGAACGTTTGCTGCTCACCAATTGGGATGCGCCGCTGATCAACGACTTCCTGTGCATGATCGGCTTTGGCGCTTCCCGCCAAGTGCTGGCGGCTTGGGCCGGGCGGGAGGGGCTTGCGCTACACGGCGACGTGATGATCGGCCAGGGCGACATCATCTCCGCCGAACCGGCGCACCGCATTCGCGCGATGGGCGCGATGGCGAAGTCGACGCCAGCGCTGATCGACGCGCTCGCCGCCGGCGATCGTAGCGCGTTGGCGTCGGCGCCGGTTCTGGCGGCGGCGTTTGCGGCCTACCTCGCCAGATTTGGCGATCGCTGCGTGCAGGAGCTTAAACTTGAGAGCATTCCGCTTCACGATGACCCAACCCAACTGCTGTTTGCAATCGCCGCGGCCGCGCGCGCGCCGGAGCGCGCGGCGCGGACCGATACGGCGGCGCCGTACGCGCAATTGCGCGGCTTGTTCAAAGGCCGTCCGCTCAAGCGTGCGCTGGTTGCTTGGCTGTTGGCTTGGGCCAAGGCGCGTGTGCGCGATCGGGAGAATCTGCGTTTCGAGCGCACGCGCCTGTTCGGACGGGTGCGGCGCATCTTTCTGGCGCTCGGCGCGCGGCTGGCCGAAGCGGGCGTGCTTGGCGATCCGCGCGACATCTTCCACTTGACCGTGCAGGAAGCGCTTGCGGCGGCGGAGTTTACGGACGCCGGTGACAGCTTGAAGCAGCGCGCGACGCAGCGGCGCGGCGAGGATGCGGCAAGCGCGCCGCGGCCCGATCCGCCGGAGCGGATCGAAACTGGCGCGGGAGCGCGGAGCGTCACGCCGCCCGTTGAAGTGCTAGGTGAAACACGCGCCGGCCTCGCTTGCTGCACGGGGATCGCAATTGCGCGCGTGCGCGTCATCGCCGATCCGCGCCTGGAGACGCTGGCCCCCGGCGAGATCCTGGTGGCCCGCTCGACCGATCCGGGCTGGATTGCGGTGTTTGCCAACGCCGCTGGCATCATCGTCGAGCGCGGGTCGCTGCTTTCGCACTCCGCAATTGTCGCACGCGAGATGGGGGTTCCGTGCGTGGTGGGCCTCAAGGGCGCCACGCAATGGCTGCGCAGCGGCGATCTGGTGCGCTTGGACGGCGGCGCCGGCTTGGTCGAGCGCGTTCAGTCGTGAACCAATCCGAGATCACCCGGCGCGCTTCGTTCGACCACATCCGCTACGCGCAAGTGTGGGAGGATGCCGACATCCTGGTCGCGGCGCTGCGGCCGCGGCGCGGCGACGCCGTGGTTTCGATCGGTTCGGCTGGCGACAACTGCCTGGCGCTGCTCGCGGAAGGCGCCGAGCGCGTCATCGCTGTCGATCTCAATCCCGCGCAGCTCGCCTGCATCCGCATGCGCGCCGCGGCGATCGCGGCGTTGAGCCATTGCGAATATCTTGAACTCATGGGTTCGCGCGCGTCGGCGCGCCGTGAGGAGCTGCTCGCCCGCGCCGCCGCCGGGCTCGACGCCTCCGATCAGCGCTTCTGGACGCAACGGCGCCGTGCGGTGGTCGCCCACGGACTCGGCGGCGTCGGCAAGTTTGAGTCGTATTTCCGGATGCTGCGGCGCCATGCGCTGCCGCTTACGCATTCGGGGGCGGACATGCGCGCGCTTCTAGCGCCGCGCACGCGCGCCGAGCGCGAAGCCTTCTACGAACAGCGCTGGAACACGCCGCGCTGGCGGGTCTTGCTCAAGACGTTCTTCTCGCGTCCGGTGATGGGGCGGCTCGGGCGCGACCCGGCCTTCTTCGCGCATGCCGAGGGGGGAGCTGCCGCGCATGTCGCGGCCAAAACCCGTCATGCGCTGGTCGAGCAAGACCCCAGCGAAAATCCTTACCTGCACTGGATACTGACCGGCCGTCACGGCGCCGTGCTGCCGCGAGCGCTCACCGAAGAGTGCTTCGAGAAAGTTCGCCCTCGCCTCGATCGCCTGGATCTGCGCCTTATGAGCATCGAAGCGCTCGCCGACGAGGGCGTGCGGGCCGACGCCTTCAACCTCTCCGACATCTTCGAGTACATGTCGCCGCAAGCTCATGAATCCGCGTATGCACGCATCTTGGCCATGGCGCGCCCAGGCGCCCGCATCGCCTACTGGAACATGATGACGCCGCGGCGCGCGCCTGCTGCGGCCGCCTCGCGTGTGCGCACACGCGGCGACCTCGAGGCGGCGCTCAGGCCGCGGGACAAGGCGTTCTTCTATCGCGATTTCGTTGTCGAGGAGGCAATCGCTTGAGTGAGTTAGTTATAAGCGCCTTGAAGATCGGCGGCTCGCTCTGCCTGCTCAGCGCCGTGCTTTACGTCGCCAGTGTATGGTCGCGGCGCGCTCGCCTGCGCCCGGAGACCACCCGCAAGTTCATCCATGTGGGCCTCGGCCTCTATTGCCTGACGTTTCCCTTGCTTTTCACACACACATGGCAAGTCGCGCTCACTTGTGCACTGGCGATCGGCGTTTTCGCACTCGCGCGCGGGCGCCTGCGCGGGTCGCTGGGCGCCGGCCTGCATGCGGTGCCGCGGCGTTCATTCGGGGAAATGTACTTCGCCTTGGCGGTCGCGCTTCTGTTCGCACTGCGCCCGTTTGGGGCAGGAGCGGCTAGCCTCGAAGTTGTGCATTATCTGCTGCCGATCGCGATTCTCACCATCAGCGACACCGCCGCCGCGTTGATCGGCGCGCGCTTCGGGCGCTTGCGCTTTGCGGTGGCGGGCGCAACCAAGAGCTGGGAGGGCGTCACTGCGTTCGTCATCTCGGCCTGGCTTGTCTCCTTTTTTGCACTGGTGTTTTTCACCGCGCTTAGCACGGTCGAAGCGGTGTTGGTCAGCACACTTGTGGCGCTGGTGGGCGCCGCGATAGAAGCGCTCAGCGGGCACGGTCTCGACAATTTGTTTGTCCCGCTCGGCGTTTATGGAGCGCTTGCCTTTGTCAGTATGAGCGGTCATCCGGGATGGGCCGCCGCGTGCGCGTTGCTTGCGGCGACGCTGCTGGCGCTGGCGATGATCGTCAGTCGCCGCCGCTTGATGCCCGCGGGTGCGCCGTGAGCGCGGTCGAACATGTCGAGCGCGCCGATGCGCGGTTGAGCGTTTGGCGCGACGCGCCGAGCCTTGACGGCGCGCGCACGGCCGCGCTGGGTGCGTTCACCTGCGCCGACGCGGCGGCCGGCGCGCAGCTGTTGCGTGCGACCGCGGCAAACCTAGCGGCGGAAGGCTTCGCTGCGCTGATCGGCCCGATGGACGGCGATACCTGGTCAGCGCACCGTCTGGTGATCGAGAGCGACGGCAGCGCGCCGTTCCTTATGGAGCCGCAAAACCCATCCCACTTTCCCGAGGCTTTCGACGCCGCCGGCTTTGCAATCGTCGCGCGCTATTGCTCGGCGGAAAGACCCGGCGATGCGCCGGCCGAAGCATCGCCGCTGCCCGCGGGCATCACCCTGCGTGCATTCAAGAGCAACGATGCCGAGGGCGAGCTTGCGCGCATCCACGCGCTGTCGCTTCGGGCATTTGCGCGCAATGCGTTTTACAAGCCGGTTTCCGCCGAGCACTTCATCGGCCTCTATCTGCCGATGGTGCCGGTTCTGGAGCCTGAACTCGTACTCATGGCGGAGGACTCACAAGGTCAGTTGGTCGGGTTCCTATTCGCAATGCCGGATTTCGCCGAGGGCGGCGCGCCGCGCTCGATCATCCTCAAGACCTACGCTTCTTTGCAGAGGGGCGTTGGCGGGGCGCTGGCGCGCGTGTTTCACGAGCGCGTGCGCGAGCGCGGGTATTCGCGGGTAATCCACGCGCTGATGCACGAGTCCAACCTCTCGGCGCGCCACAGTGGGAATCTGAATGCGAGAGTTTTCCGCCGCTATGGGCTTTGGGCAAATCGGTTATGAGCCTGATTGCGTCCTTCCTCGCGGCCGCGGAGGAACGCGGGCCAGCGCCCGCGATCGTTGCGCCAGATGGCCGTGTCATCACTTACGCCGCGCTCGCGCGAAGCTCGGCGCTGCGCGCCCATGCCTACGCGGAAGCCGGCATCGGCGCGGGCGATGCGGTGCTGGTCGCCGCCGGCGTGTCGCCCGGCTTCTATTCGTCGCTGCTGGGGCTTTTTCGCCTGGGCGCCGTGGCTGTCTTTCCTGAAGCGGGCGCGGGGCTTGCCGGGGTGCGTCAGGCGATCGCCGCGGCTCATCCAAAGGCGCTGATCGCTGGCGCTCGCGTTCGGATGCTTCGCGCCGCAGTTCCTGATCTGGCCCGGCTGCCACTGTTGCCGGACCGCCCGCGCGCGCCGCTGCGAGGCGATGGTTGCCTGGCGCGCGCCGCGCCAAACGCGCCGGCGCTCATTACTTTCACCAGCGGATCGACCGGTCGGCCAAGGGGCATCGTCCGCTCCGCTGAGGCGCTGCTGTTGCAACATCAGCTGCTGGAGCGCGTTCGCCGCACCAATCCCGACGACGTCGATCTCATCTCGCTGCCGGTGTTCATTCTGTCGAACCTGGCGGCGGGAGCGGCGAGCGTCATCCCCGCCGGCGACCTGCGCAAGCCAGCGCGCTTGGACGGCGCGCGGCTGCGCCGACAGATGGCCGCGTCCAAGGTCAACCGCGTGGTGGCGCCGCCGGCGCTGTGCGCGCGGCTCGCGCAAGCGCCGATGCCGAATCTCACAACAATTTTCACCGGCGGTGGTCCGGTGTTCCCCAATCTTTGGCGCGAACTGCGCACCGCCGCTCCCAAGGCGCGCATTTGCGCGGTGTACGGATCGACCGAAGCGGAACCGATCGCACACATAGACATGGATGAAATCGCAGACGAGGATTGGGACGCTATGGCCAGCGGAGACGGCCTGTTGGCAGGATATCCGATCCCGGAGATCGCCATCAATTTCGCCGATCGCGAAATCGAGGTCTCGGGCCCACATGTAAATCGCGGCTACCTCGATCGCGGAGACGATGCAGCAACGAAGGTCGCGCGCGACGGGCAGCTTTGGCACCGCACCGGCGATTGTGGACGCCTCGACGCGAAAGGGCGGCTGTGGCTGCTCGGGCGCCGCGCCGCCGCCGCCCGGAACCTCTATCCCTTCGTGATCGAGACCGCCGCGCTCAGCTGGCCCGGCGTGCGGCAGGCGGCGCTGGTTGCCGAAGCCGATGGCGCGCGCCTGGCGATCGCCGGGTCGCGCCTAGATGAGGCAGAGCTGCGCGAGCGCGCGCGCGCGCTCGGCGTGAGCAACCTGATTGTGCTTCAGGAGCTGCCGACAGATCGGCGCCACAATTCCAAGATCGACTATGCGCGCTTAAGGGCGCGGATCGGGCCGGCGGCAAAGAAAGCCGGGGCGCCGCTTGGCCGAAGCCCATAGTCGAATCGTGAACAACGTCGCTCTTCGGCGAAAGGCGTGAGGTCACCGAAGCGGTTGGGAATGGCAGATCCGATCTCCGAACCTGCCATTCCCATGATCCTCAGAGATCGACTTGCTCGGAAATGGCGAGGGCGTCATCGACCTCTACGCCCAGATACCGAACGGTGCTTTCGAGTTTGGAATGCCCGAACAGCCACGAGTCATAATGCGCCACTTTCTACGTCATTGAAAATCCAACGATGTTTGTCTGGCGTCCGCTGGTTGCGGAGCTTTTCTGCCGTTGGTGCTCCCGAATTCTACGACATCCTCGGCTTTCAGCACCCATGGAGCGCCGCGACAAACCTGTTTGGCCCGCAATCGGCTCGTCGAAATCATCCGGTGAACCGTCATCGGCGCGCATTTCAAGCGTCTCGCAGCCTCCAAGGCTGGTTTCTGCCCGGTGAGCTTGCCGGCATTGATGCGCCGCGGCAGTGCGCGCCGCGCCGCCTGCGGTACGACGATGGATTCATTCGACATGGTCAGGAGCCTTCTGCTGCGATCCGCACCATGCGGATCGTAAGCAGCAGGCTATGCCGGACCTGCAATTGGGTCAGTTCGCTGGACACCCTCTCCACCGCATCGAATGCTCCATCCGCTTGTAATTTCGGATGTTTACGAATCGCACAACGGCCTCGTCTCGCCCCTACCCATCACCCTACCCACGCGCGATCGCCTGCCGGCCCCGCTGGCGCGGCAAGCGCGCCGCAACCCGCATCGCCCGCACCTGGATCAGCATCGCAAGCGCCTTTTCAAATTGCCGGTCGAGCCGCGCCTCGATCGCCAGCAGCCGCTCGATGCGATGCGGATCGAGGCTCTCGCCGAACGCCTGCAGCCGTATTGCTGGCCCCGCCGCGTCACCCGCCGCCACCTCCTCGTCCACTGGCCCCACTTCCTTGCGCAGAAACGCGGCCAGGCGCTCCTCAGTCGGCGTCCAAACGCGCTCTTCGCCGTGCTCACCAGCCAAACTTTCTTCCCACCAGGCGCTCGTGTCCTCGTGCAGCGCCGCCAGCGCCCGCTTATAGGCGCCCGCGCCGCCGCGCTCCAGCATGGCTAGCGCGCGGGCGCTCGCCTTGCGGTCCTCGCCATGCCGCTTGGCCTCGATCGCATCGCCGGCGGCGTCCGAACCGACGATCTCGCCAAGATCGAGCCGGGCGCGCACCGCCTCGTCGCGCACACCAGCGCGTTTCAGCGTCCGCGCGCCTTCGTCGATGCGGTCGGCCAGTCCCGCCATGTGCGCCGCGCGCTCGGCCAATGCCAGGCGCCGCCGCCGCCACTCGATCCAGATCAGCCGCGTTACCAGCGCATTTTCAGTCGCGCCGTGTGGTTGATGATCGTCCCGGAATTCGTCGCGCAGAGCGCGGTATTGCTCGGGCGATTCCCACGGCAACAAGACCGCGCCCTCCCCCGCGTCGCCGACTTCAAGCGCGTTGCTCATCGCCAAAACCCTTTCGCGCCGCGCCGACCGTCGAGCTTCATCATCCACCCCGCCAATTCTTCAAGCGCAAAACCTTCGCGACGTTCGATCTCGGCGACCAAGCGCCGATAAGTGCTTCTCCACATCCGCTTCGGTCGCTCGGTAAAATCGCCAAGCGCGCCGCCCTCCCCGCCCAGGCGCGCCCGTATTTTGTTGGCCGCGCGCAGATTGCGATCGCGGCTGCGTTCGCGCCGACATGCATAAGTGAGCCTTGCGCAGGCGCGGCAGCAAAAACGCCCGCCGGCCAGATACAGATTGAGCGCCGACCCGCAACATTGCGGACATCGAAACAATGCTCGCCTGCCGCCGAACCGGCACGCGCGCCAATCGATCTCGATGCGCGCATCGATGCGCCGCGGCGGCCGGTCGCCTTCGCTGAGGCAATACTCCAAGCGCACCGCGCCGTTCGCGCCATGGACGCCAATGCTGGCGCACTCCTCTCCGCCGCGGGTCCAACGCCACACGCGCCAAGCGCCCGCGCGCAGCGCACCGGCTTTTTGCAGCGCAATAATCGCGAGTTTCGGCCGTTCCTCCACGGTCGAGCGCCCCGAATGATTTGCCCCGCCGCTGCCAAGTCCGCCCATGATGGTTGCCGCCGATATTTGTCGAAATCGCCTGTACTCTACAGCAAATAATCACCGCGTGGGTTTCATCCGGCACGACAATGCAGCCCAGATGTTGCCGAATGTCTTGTAAATGCACGAATGAACCGACGGTCGGCAAATCCCACACACACGCGCGTGTTCTCTTGTCTTCTTCCTTCCTTCCTTCCTTCTCTCTCTACACCTAGAACGCGCGTGCGAAGGTTTGCGCTACCAGGCGTCATTCGTGCATTTACAATCGCTTGGGTTACATGAGCGCGTCATTTCGGCCGCATCCATACTTCATCGCTGATCTCTCTGGCGCTTCCGCTTCAGGCCGGCGATGCCTGCGCCCTTGCTCACACGGTGCTTGCGCACGCCTTCGATCCCAGACGCCAGCACCCGGCGCGAGAACACATTGATGTCGGGCAATTGTAGAAAGCCCCGCGGCGCCGCCCACATGCGAAAGGCCAGATACAGTTCCCGTGTCGACGCCCAGGCGCCGGATTCGAGGCCGATTTCGCTCTCGTCGTGCAGCCAGCTCAGGACCACATCCGATTCCGCCGCCCATGACTCCAGTGCCGCAGCGCAAGCGCTCGGGCGAACAAGCCATCTTCGCGCGCGAACACGCTGCGCCCCGGCGACGGCCCAGGCCAGAACGAGATCTGATTCTTGCTGCAGGATGCGCCGCGCGATAAGCGGCACTTGTTCAGCCTGCGGAATAGCGCGGTTCATCGGTACAACAATCACCCGCCGGCGAACGCCGCGGTCGAATCCGTGCTGAAACTTGGGCAATTCGTTGGCCGCGAACACATGCAGCGCAATTGGCCTGAACTCGAAGGCGCTCTTGTAGAGGTCGCGCGCGCCGGTCGGCTCGCCGGATATCACGCGTTTGAAGCCGTCGGAAAAAATCGCCGCCCCGCCCAATTCGTCGCAAGCGTTGAGCGTCTTTCCCGCTAGCAGAACAAGCCGTTTTTCGTCGGAGAATTGCGCTGGGCTGAGCGCCGCGCAGGCTTCCGGCGAAACCAGGCCGCGCATCAATTCCAACATTTGCGATTTGCCATTGGCCGCGCTCGGTCCATGCAGGATGATCGCCGCTGGCTCGCGCAGCTGCGTCGCCCAGCCGAGCGCGGCGATGCCGGCGGCCTCGGCGAGCAACGCGACCAGTTCTTGCCCCTCCGCGTCCTCGCCAAAACAACCGCGCAAGAAGTGCGCGAACAAGGAATCCGCGAGCGGCGTGATCGGCGTCTGCGGGGACCAGGCGCCACGAATCACGTGGCGGCGTCGGTGTTCGGGGTCATGGGACGCCTGGTTCACCCTGCCTGCCGCATCGATCAGCACCAAGCCGCTAGCGCAATTGATGCCGGCGCTGCCGCCCTGAAAATGTCCCTCGCTCGCCGCGAGCACCATCAATTCGTGGCTCACGCCGTCGATGCTGGCCTTGGTGAGCGACACTCGTCGGCTGGCGCCCTGCACGCTCGCTCCGTCCAAATCATGGATGGCGCGGCGCACTTCCCCGTCAGCTAGGGCCCGCCAGCAATTGCCGCCATAAACCCAGAACGCCCCTTCACAGAACACGACGCCGCCATGCGCCTTGCGCAAACTTGCCAACACCGCCGCCGCCATCGCCACGTGCGAGCCGTGGACAAGCGTAGGCGTCCCCTCCCCATTGTCGCCCGCGGTCGCCGTGACACCGACACCAAGCCATTCGGCGACCTTGCGCGCAACCGGCTCGCCGACCAGTTCGGCCAACGCCGGAAAGCCGCGCAGCGGGCGATCATTTTTCTTTCGCGCGCTTGCATCGCGCGCCGTCGCCAGCCGCTTGGGAAAATCCTCCGCCCCGCCAGCCGCATTGCTGATCGCGGCGACAAATCCGGCGATATGTTCGTCGCTCCACTCGGCGCGATTCAGAAAACCCGTAAGCGTGAGGCATGCGTCGTGCCGACCGCCGGGCTTGGGCCAATGCCGCGCTAACAATGACGCCGCCGCTAATTCGCCAACGGCGCGCGCCAGATGCTCGCGCGTGATCTCAAGCGGATCGCCGAGCGATGCCCATTCCACCAATTCGCCGCTCGCATGCAGGCTCGGCGGGAAAACGGTCTGCGCCCCGCCGGCGCGCAATTCGACCAGCGTCGCCCCGTCGCTGGGGTCCTTGAATTGCTGCGTCGATACCTTGTGGCAAACATAGAGCCAGTGCGAATTGGGCTTGCTTGCGCGACCGAACTTGGCCTCGGTCTTCGGCAGGAAACGCCGCGCTAGGTGTACCGCCTCCGAGGCATCGAGATCGATATCGACAAGCGCGCCGGACGGCCCGCCCAAGATGACGCCGACATTGAGGTCGGTGACGCCGAACCAGCGCCGGATGTCCTGTTCATCGGCGCGCAGAAATTGCCACCCACCGCCGCCCGCCTTGTCTGGGTTGAACGGCTTCTTGCCGCGCCGCTCGACCGGCAAAACCCGCCACCCACGACCCAGATAGCCGAGCGCAGCCAAAAGAACGGCGGGCGCGGCACCCTGCGCCGACGCGTCAAGCGCCATGGCGGTCGAGCCAATTTTCTAGCTCGACGAGCTTAATCAATCTCCGCGATCCAAGTTTCAAACTCGGCAGCTCGCCCTTGGTGATCGCTTCGTACAATCGCGTTCTGCCGATCCCAACCAACCGCGCTGCTTCAGCGGGGGCAACGGCAAGCGGCCGGGATGTAAGTCGTTCGGGGAGCATTCGGCGGCCTCGTTTGGTAGGTGGCGGTTGCAGCCGAACGTGAACGGGGTCGGGCCCGTGAAATAGAGGCCCGTGAAATCGAAATGTCAGGGTTTCACGGGACGGGGCCGGCTGAACGTCTTCGCGTGATCGTCACGGATCGCGTCCTCGATGGTGTGCGGCCGGGGTAATTCTTCCGGCTTTAGCAGTGGCGCAAGCGCCGCATGGATCGATTTTGCCTCCGCCACCAGGACCGGCAGCACCACCCCTTCGGCGAGACGCTTGCGAAACAGGTCGCGAGCTGGCCCCACCTTCGCCTTGCGTCCCGGTTTGCCTTTTTCCTTGCTGCGCTTTCTGCGACCAACGATCACCTCAAGGTCAAGCGCCAACCGACCGTCGTCCGCGATCACGCCGCAGTCCGCGAACCGAATAATTTCGGCGCCCAACGCCGCGCCCGCCTCCCTCGGCAAATTGGAACCGGTGAGCAGCCATTTCGCGCGCCGCCCCGCCGCCTTCAACGCCCGGGCCGCCTCATCAAACACCGCATGCGCGCCTAGGCCGCGCGCGATCCATATCTGCTTGCGCCAGCCAGCAGCCTGCTGGCGCTTGAAGCACCATAAAAAGCCAGGAAGCACTGGCTCCGGCGCGGGAAGCGCAAGCGCGGCACCTACAGCATCGAGCCAACGGCTTTCATCGAAAGTTACTTGCACAAGGTCAGTGGCTTGCACCGCTACTTTTCCCGCGACCGGGCAATGCATCAGACCCTCGCCGTCCCCTTCGATTTCATGGACCCCGCGGCAGGCGCTGCAGGGCGCCTCCCCCGCCAACCCAATTGTGCGGAGCAAGCCAGATGCCTCGAGCGCCCTTGTCGCCGACGACCAGCGGACAACACAGTCCGCGCGTCGCCATTTTTGGCTCACACCCGCCTCGAACATAAGCGCCGCGACCGCCATCACGTCCATGTCGGTGCCTCCTCCGCGACCAAAAGGCCCCAGCGCGGCAAGTATTTTTCGATCACCAGCCGCTCCATGTCGGTGGCGCCGCGCGGCTTATAGCCATGCGGCGGCGACAGGTCGAAGGTCACGGTTCGACGCCTTCCGCCGGTCTCAATCTTATATTCAATCCTGATCTTGGCGCTCATCGCAATACCGGCCAGCAGCGCGCTATCCTTGACAAATGCATCCGACGCCGTCCACGCGTCGCTGTTCTTGTCGCGCGCCGCGAGCGTAACCGAGACGCCTGGCTGCGCCATCGAGCGCACTTCCAACTCCATCAGCCGCGCCGCGACAATCCCACCATCAGGTTCGAAATCCAGGATTGGGCGCGCGAGCAGACCATCAAGCGTGATTGTCGGCTCAGCCATGCTCTCCAAGGCATCCGGGGAGGCGCCGAGCGCCGACTGGGCAAAGGCTTGCGCGATGGCGGCCCGTAGATTGAACGTGCCGTTTCGAACAACGATTTCCAGACCGCCGGTTTTCGGCCAATAGCCGATGACGCACGCAAAGGCCGGTCGAATGACCTTCGGCACCAGATCATCGCCTTCGACCTCCTCGATCCGCTGCGCTACGCCGGCTGCGTAAAGCGAGAGCTGCACGCATGCGCCAGAGCCGCCAGCGTTGCGAACGATCGGGTCGGCGATGATGCGCTGTCCGGTGCGCAATTGCTCTTCAAGCATGGGCGCCAACACAAGCAATAGCTCGTCGATCACATCCTGCGATGGGCGCCAGTCTGGCAGCGTTGGCGCTCGGAAGCGCGCGCAGGCCTTTCTCGACAGCCGATAATGGCTGAAATAGCGGCGTCGGCGCGCGCGCCCGAAGACGCTGGTATTTTGAAGCTGCGCGAACGCCGCGCGCTCGTGGGCGCCTTCTCCGCGCATGAGTGCGTCGAACAGGTCCGGCGCTTCATCGCGAACCGCCTCGCGCAGACACGCCTCCCCTAGCCAATCGCTCATCATGTCGACGTCAGCGAGGATTTGCTCGATGTGAGGACGGGCCGAACTTACCTCGATTGCCGCCACCCAACGCGCCAACGACGCCAGCCGCGTCAGTGTCGAAATGTCGACGGTGTCAAGCTCGCACCCATGCGTTCGCAACATCTGTTCAGCGAGTGCCGGCGGCAGGGCGCGCAGAATTCGTGCTGTCTCGACGGCCATGCCGGCTCCTGATCAATCGCGCGCCTCCCCTTCACGCTTGGTCAACCTTGCTGGATTCTATCGGCGCGCAAAGCCGTCGCCTCGCCTTTGCGCACCCGCTCAGCGCCCCTCATTCGCGGTCACGTGGCGGGCGGCATAGGTTTGGTCGTCTTCGGCCGGGAGAACGCCCATGCGCGAGCGGGCGCAGTGTGTTTTTCACCGGGCGTTCGAACCTGCGGGCCATGTTTGAATCGCCGGCGGCGCTGGCTTCGCTCGTGACTTGCAGGAAAGCGGACATTATAGCCGCCGCGCGGGCAGCGGGGAGCAGCGGGAAAGCGGCCTGTTTCGTTTCGGCAACGAGACTCAAGGCCGGTCTGCACTGCGGTGGCGGCGCCGGTTTTGTTGGCGAAGCGCGGAACTTGATTCTTGGGCCTGAGCCATTCACCTAGCCGCGTGCTTTCACTGCGCAATGACGAAGTTGATCCCCGTCCTATTCCGCCGCCGCCATCGCGCGTCCCGCAACCGGCGCCAGCATTTCGGCGGGCGCCAGCGCTTCGGCCAGCAGCGCGTCGAGCAGGCGGCGGCGGGTGGCGGCGGTGGCGGTGAGGCTCGCCTCCAGCCAGTCGCAGAGCGCCATCAGCGCATCGACCTTGGCGACGATGCGGTGCTGCTCGGCGAGCGGTGGGAGGGGAACGGAAAGCGAGCGAATGTTGTCGAGGTTCAGGCCCGGCTTCCCTGCTCCATAAGCGCATTCAACAAGTTCCGCCCGCCCGCCCGCATCCGCCATGAGACAAAGAAGCAGCCAAACCGAAAGTTGCTGCTCGGTTGGCCGAACAAGGCCGACATGCTGGCTCACATATGCCTCACCGGGATCGTGATCCAGAATCGCCGGATTGGTCACACCGGCACCCGTAATGACGATCAGCAAATCACCTTTGGCGACTTGGGTTCGGCTACCTTCGGAGTTCGATGGCGGATTGACGAAGGCCAGATCGTCGAGCCGCAGTTTTCCGAACCGGATGTTCTGCGCCCGGATGAAGCCGGGACCGGAAGTCGAATAAAACTCGGCCCAGCCGCGCGATCCGCTTGTCACCAGATTGCAGACTTCACCGAGCGCGATCGGTGACCACGATGCCGGAAGCTCATCGGGCAACCGGGTCGGGTCGCGAATGGGTTCCTTCTTGGCGGGAATTGCACCTGCCTTCACCAACCGCGCCTTCTCCTTCCCAATCCGCTTCAGCAGTTCCGACGCCGGTTCGTCCGCCGGGTCCTGTTCCACGAGTTTGCCGCGGACGGCGAGGTTGAGGATGGTTTGGCGGAGGTGTTTGATCTGGTTGGGGCGCGTGGTGAGGGCGGGCAGCGCTTCGAGCGCGAAGCGGGCGTCGGCCTGAAAGGTTGATTCTTCTTCTGACGCATCGCTAGACGCAAAACCGGTTCCCACTTTTGCTGGGTCCGCTCCGGGTTCGGGATCGGGCGCGTTGAGACGGGCGAGGCTCGCCGCAGCCAACCGGTCGCGCACCCCCTCGCGGCCCGCCCGCGCCGCCTCCAGCCGGTCGAACAAACCCATCAACTCATCGACCTTGGCAACGATGCGGCGCTGCTCGGCGATCAACGATGCGGATTTCGCGGTCCTACCCTTTCCCCTCCCACCGCTCGCCGAGCAGCACCGCATCGTCACCAAGGTCGATGAATTGATGGGCCTGTGCGACCGGCTGGAGGCGGCGCGGGCGGGCCGCGAGGCGGTGCGCGACCGGCTGGCAGCGGCGAGCCTCGCCCGCTTCAACACGCCCGATCCCGAAACCTTTCAAGAGCACGCCCGCTTCGCCCTCGACGCGCTGCCCGCCCTCACCACGCGCCCCGACCAGATCAAGCGCCTGCGCCAAACCATCCTCAACCTCGCCGT
>JANNQT010000078.1:0-1915 GCA_031400895.1 Alphaproteobacteria bacterium
CGAGAGCGCCGGCAAGCAGCGAGCACGTACACATCAACAGCAGGGTCAGACCACGGCGCACGCATGCAGCTGAGCGGCGGCGACAAACATGCGCGGGGCGGGTCATGTCGAGGGCCAGCTGTCACCAATCCGGATGCGCCCACTCTACGGCTAGTCCGTGCCGAGAGGCACGTATCCCGGCTGGCTGGCAACACGCTGCAACCACGCACGCAGGTTAGGAAACGGGAAATGACGCGCTTCATATCGATCTCATAGCGGACGAGTTTGGTGGCTGGGGTGATCTGTCCCCGCAGCTGCACGTCGCCCACCGCCAGCGCGCGCCCGCGCCCTGGCGATCCCGACCAGCCCATGAAAAAGCCGACGAGTTGCCACATCGCGTCAAGGCCGAGGCATCCAGGCATCACCGGGTCGCCGCGAAAATGGCACTCAAAGAACCAACGCTCTGGGTTGATATCGAACTCGGCGATCACCTGGCCCTTCTCGAAAGCGCCGCCCTCGGTGGAAATGTGGGTGATGCGATCGAACATCAGCATCGGCGGCAGCGGCAATTGTGCGTTGCCGGGCCCAAACATATGGCCCTCGCCGGAGGAGATGAGATCTTCGTAGGAGAGGGACGAAGGCCGTTCCGTCATTCTGCGCCCTATGGAAAGCTCAAGGATGCCTTGGGCTTATAGAACGCGGCCGGGCGGGGCAAGGCGAAGGGACCGGTCAGAGCCCGGCGCAGTCTTCCGCGCCCCAGAGCGCGGCCTTTTCGACCCAGCCGACGCGCCCACCAACCGCCACACGCCGCCAATCGCCGTCGCAGCCGGTGAGCGCGCCGACGACGCCGGGCGAAAGCATCGCCAACGTGCGCGCGCCAGTTCGGGCCGTCCGTCGCAGCGCGGTGGCCTGAGCGACATAGGCCGTACGCCGGCTCTCGAGGTTTTGGGCGTGCATCCAGACTTGGGCGCCATCGGGATCGACCACACGGCGCCAGGGCCCGCTTTCGGCGGTGACCTGCAAAGGCAGGCCCGGTCGTAGGTAAAGCCAGTCGATGCGGTGTTCGAGGCCCGGCCCGCGGCGGCCATTGGCGCTTTCGGTTTTGAGGCTGGCGAAGCGCGGGACAGGCAGGCGTGAATCCGGCCCGATCGCCGGCGCCTCGGCGGCTGCGCTGAGTGAAAGCAAGGCTAACGCCGCGGTCATCGCGGCGGAGATCCCACGGCTCATTTTGCCCAATTCCGGTTCGAGGCGCCCGCGTCGAAGCGGGAGGGGGCATCATGGGGTGCTGTCGTGAAAGCCGGTTTAACGCGGCGCAAAATCGCGGCGCCTAAACACTTCACCTTGGAGCCGCGCGCGGCGTGGTTTATGGAGGCTGAATGCCCTCCAAAAAACTCAAGGTCGTCGTCACCCGCAAACTCCCCGATCCAGTGGAGACGCGGTTGCGTGAATTATTCGATGCCGAGCTGAACCTTGAGGACAAGCCGTTCAGCGCCGATGAACTCGCCGCCGCCATGTCCCGCGCCGATGTCCTGGTGCCGACGGTGACAGACCGGCTGGACAGCCGCGTGCTTTCGCGCGCCGGTGAGCAATTGCGGCTCATCGCCCAGTTTGGGGCGGGGGTGGACAATATCGATGTCGCCACCGCCGTGCAGCGCGGATCACCGTCACCAACACGCCAGGGGTGCTCACCGAGGATACCGCCGACATGACCATGGCGCTGATCCTGGCGGTGCCGCGCCGCATGGTCGAGGGCGTGAAGGTAATCGAGCAAGACAAGTTCGTCGGCTGGAGCCCCACCTGGATGATGGGAAGGCGCATCACCGGCAAGCGGCTGGGGATCATCGGCATGGGCCGCATCGGCCAGGCGGTGGCGCGCCGGGCCAAGGCGTTCGGCCTGCAAATCCATTACCATAACCGCCGCAAAGTGAGCCCGCAT
>JANNQT010000079.1:0-29232 GCA_031400895.1 Alphaproteobacteria bacterium
CCCATCGGCGGGGCCGAATTGTAGGTACTCGGTCGAACCTTGAAGAGCGCGGCGTCGCCCGAGAAGGGGACGTCGATCGTCACTTCTGCGCCGGTGACGTGCACGGGGCCGCGGTCGCGGAAATGATAGGCCATGCGCCTCGGATCATCGGACACATCGCGGGAAGATTCTTTCTGATCGGCGAGTGCGCCTTGCTCGTCGAGCATCGGCACGTCGATGCGATATTTGCCCAGGAAATAAGCGACTAGTACCCGGAATCATAAGTCACTAAGACGGCGGCCTTTGACGCGGCGCTGGTGGACTTTGGATTTTGTCCACACGAACGGCTCGGCGTGCTTGTTGTAGGCTTTGATGAACGCGTCGATGTGCTGCTTGACTTGCTCGACCGAGGTGAACGACGCGCCTGTCAGCGATTGACTCTGCAGGATCGAGAACCAGCCCTCGACTTGATTGAGCCAGGAGGCGCGCGTCGGCGTATAGTGGAAAGTGACCCGCGGATGGCGCTTCAGCCAATCTTCGTTGCTCCGGTGCGTGTTCAAATTGTCGAGAATGACTTCAAGCCGGCGCTTGGGATAGGCGGCGACGATCTCATCCATGAAGTCGAGAAATTCCTTGCGGCGGCGGCGTTTCTTGTGCGCAGCCTTGACCTTGCCGGTGGCGACTTCGAAGGCCGCGAACAAGGTTGTTGTACCATGCCGTTTGTAGTCGTGACTGTGGCCGGTCAAGGTACGGCCATTCGGTAGTTTCAAGTAACCCTGCGCCCGTTCCAGCGCCTGGATCGACGGTTTTTCATCGATGCAGAGAACGACCGCGTTTTTGGGCGGCGCCAGATACAGCCCGACCACATCGGCAGCCTTGGCGGCAAAGTCCGGATCGTTGCTCTCACACCAGCTCTTGCGCCCGGCCAGATCGATCTTCTGCTTGCGCAGCGATCGCCACACGTACTGCACATCGACGTTGCCCAACGCGTCCGCGATCAACGGCCCGCTCCAGCGCGCAAAACCCTTCGGTGGCGGCTGGTCGAGAACTTTGCGAATGGCCGCGTCGGTTTTTTCGTTGTAGCGTGCGGGCGGGCCGCCGCGGTCGCGATCTTCCAGTCCGGCAAGACCTTCCTGCGCGTAACGGATACGCCACAGGCTCACTGTGGTCGGCGTCGTGTTGAGGTCGCGGCCAATCTCACGCGTCGCCAGCCCGGCCGCCGCCGCCAGCACAATGCGCGCCCGTAAAAGCTGACGCCTTTCAGTCCTGGCGGCGCGCACCCGCGCCTCCAGGATCGCGCGATCGCCGCGCCGTAACCGGACTTTCCGCGCCGCTGAAATCATGCCATGTTGAATCACAACACACCGCATCGCGATAGTGCAAACATGACTCAGTCATGGGTGATAGTGGGTACTAGGTCATCGACATTGCTGTTCAGCAGACGGTCGCTATCGATGGCGGCAATTTCCTTTTTCGCCTCGGCGCGCTGGTGTTCCTGCACGCCGAAGGCGTCAAGCTTGCAGAAAAGATAGTCGTCACGGCTCACGGCATCACGTCCATTTAGTCGTCGGATAACGTCTTGCGCAGCGATCCAAGTAGCGCCTCGGCTTCAGCCAGCTTCTTCATAAACTCCGGATCGCCTTTGAGTTCGGCGAGCGCGGTCCACGGCGTCGACTTCATGGCCTCGATTGCCGCGTCAAGATCGCCAGCGAGGCCCGCCTTCGGCTTGCCGACGTTCGGGCCCAAGCGGAGCATGGCGGAATCGATGTCGCCGGCCGGGCTCAAGAAGTGCTCGCGCGCAACCGGATCGGGGAGGATGGCGCGGAGCTTGCGCAAGTCCTTGGAATTGGTGATGCGCCGCTCGGCCACCTTGCGCACCACTGCGTCGACCACCGACGGCGTCACCAGTTTTTGATTGACGCCTTTGAGTTCGCGCGCCCAGGTGATGGCGCCGGCAGGATCGCGCAGACCGATGAACTTCTCAGAGAGATCGTAGACCTCGACGAGTTTGTCGAGTTCCCGGATGGTGACGCCTAGAATGTTGGCGGCGCTGGCGCGGCCGACGAGATCGACCAACCGATAGGCGACCATTTCCTTTTCTTTGGCGTCCCATTCCTTGCGCTGGCGATGGATGTAAATCCAGACCCGAAGGCGCTCTTCGTCGCTCAGCGCCTTGTCGGTGACTTCGACTGGAACCTGGCGATATTGATCGCGCCCTTGTTGAACAAGGGCGCGTGAATTGGTCCATCTGCGTTCGCCGTCGATGATGCGGAATTTGTCGCGCTTATCCGGATGGGGCTCAACCAGCAGCGGCTCGAACAGGCCTTCGTTGGCCTCGATCTGCAGCTGCAGCTCGGTGTCGATCTTGTCGCCTAAACGCGGCTGACGCTCATTGGGAAAGATGTCGTCGATATCGATCTTGGTGCGGTAGGTGCGAAGCACCGTCTTGCCAAGACGGCGCTCCTGAATGCCGATGACGCGCGCGGGCTCGCCTGTTTGTTCGGGACGTGTCATCGGACTATCCCGCGCCGCCAGCGGTGCCGATGATGCTGTCGAGCATGTAGCGGAAGTCGCCGTTGGCCTTGAGGATGTCTTTCAGGAGGCCGCCGCGCTTCAGCCAGACGGTCTTGTGCGCCTTCACCTCGTCGATGTCGACTTGCTCGATTCGGCCTACTAGTGTCTCGATCGATTCGATGAGCTGCCGGCATTGGCTTGACGTGACATAGGCGTAGAGCTTTTCCGTCTTTGCCGCGCGTTCGTCATTGCTCATCCGCAATTCGTGCGTCGCCAGAATGTGGCCGCGGAGGATGGCGGCAAGCACAACGACGCGCGCAGGGCAGGCAATGATCACGCCTTCATGAAGGTGCAGCTCGCGCGTGTCCTTGGGAAATTTGTTGGTGGACAAGACGGCGTGGTCGGCGGCCTCGGCAATCTGGTCCTGACGCAGCTTGGCCGCGTATTCGAACCGCCACTGCAGCCGGTTCTTCGAGTCGTACACGATCTTCCCGGCGAGCTTGCCGTTCATCATCACCTCGTGGATGACATCGGCACCGGCTGCGCCATTTTGCACTTCGCGTATACGATCGTCCGGAAAGGCTCCTTTCAGCGCATCGTAGAGTTTGATTTCAGCGCCTTCGCCCAGTTCATTCGATTTCTGGTTCTCCAACCTGCGTTGCAAGTCTGCGACGGTCGCAAGGAGCTTCTGTTGCTGCTCGAAGTGCGTCTTATCCTTAGCCAAAAGCTGTTCCGTCTTTTCCTTTCCCAACGCTTCGCGCGCTTCACGAACGCGGGTAGCGATTTCTTCTTCGCGGCCTTGCTTAAGCGCTTCCGTCTGCTGTTCAGCGACTTGCTTGGCATTCACGGCATCGGTGAGCTTGGCGCTCCAGTCCTCGGCGAGTTTCTGTTCGGCGGCGTTGGCTTCGACGATTTTGGCGTTGGCCGCGGCGATGGCTGCTTGCGACGTCGTCTCCGCCGCTTTGACGCGCGCGTCAGCCGCTTGCTCGGCTTCCGTCTTGCCCGCCGCATGCGCGGCGGCCTCGCGTTCAGCAGCAGCCTTCTTTTCATGATCGAGCGCTTCGGCACCGGCGTGCTTGATGGCTTCAAGTTCCACCTTCAGCGCGGCGGTGGCATCGCTCGCTTCCTTCGCGCGCGCTTCAGCCAGCGCCGCGCGTTGGGCGAGCGCTTCTTGCTCTTCCTTTCGCGTGGCCTCTGCTTGAGCCAAGCGCTCTTCCAGCAACGCGCGGCCCTTCTTGGCCTCTTCTTCGCGGATCGCCGCCTCGCGCGCTCCGCTCGCTTCGCGTTGCTGCTTCAGCGCACTTTCCAGATCGGCCTTAGCCTTGGCGTCGGCCTGTTGGCGCTCCTTGCTGTGCTGCTCGCGGAGCTTGGCGGTGGCTTCTTCGCTCTGTTCCCGCAAACGGACCGCGATCCGGCCCTGGACCTCCTCGCGGCGTTCCGGCGGGATTTCTTGATCGCAGACCGGACATTGGTCGTCCAAATGTAGGTGTTGGTGATTGGTCTGCTGGACGGCCGTGGCGGGCGAGGGCGACATGCGCTGTCTCCTAGGAATAACTAGGACCTACTAATTCCCAGTTCGATAAAGAGTCAAGAATGATTGCGACCAATTTTGGCAAGACACGGAATTAATGCTGAAAAATATGGAAATGCCTAATCCGGCGAGGAAGGTGCCGGACCCGTTGCGTCCAACCGATCCGGACGCCCGCGATCCATAGCGCTGCCAGTGCGGGCGGCGTGTTGCGAGACCCCGGTGGCGAGGGCCCGCTTCGCGGCCGAACATTTAGCGCAAACGGTGCGCGCTCGCGAGGGCCCGGCAGCGGATCGCGACTCGCGACACGCCATGGAAGCCCGCCGCGCGCCGCGAGACTTTCAAAAAGCGTCACGCCAAGAAACGCATCGAAACGCAATCGCCGATTTTCGTCGGTTGGGACCCCGTTGGGACCCCAGTTACTTTTGACGCTCTGCGGGACCCGGAATCTTAAGTTAAGTCATTGATTTTATGGCGCGCCCGGAGGGATTCGAACCCACGACCCCCAGATTCGTAGTCTGGTGCTCTATCCAGCTGAGCTACGGGCGCGAAGCGGGGGGCATAGCGGCAAGGTTTGACGCTTGCAAGGCGAGTTGGAGGCGGGCGGCGCCGGCCTGGTTTACCGGGCCGCGACGGCGCGCGCGGACCAGGACGCGACAGCCTCGAGATCGTCTATCTCGCCACCAGTCTGTCGGCCGCGCAAGCTTCTCCGTGCTGGCGCTCAATCGCGCCCATTGGGGGCTGCACCACGTCCGCTACGTCAGCTTGGGCGAGGATCGCAGCGGGGTCCGTGCTGGCGCGCCTCCGCTTGCCGCGGCGCAACCTGGCCTTGTCGCTGATCCGAAAGACCGGAATCCCCAGCCTGGAAGCCCGCGAAAAATTCCGCGAAGACCGCGCCGAAGCCATCAAAGCCGTGACCGGGAGGATTCTTTGAATGACCCTGGGCGGCGCGGACTCCCCCTTCCCAATCCCCCCCCCATCAGCTACACGCCCCAGCTTCCGCGTGGGAGGGGCTTGCCCCCCGCACCACGCATCCACTCAGGCGGGACGGTTTAGCGATCGTCCCGCGCAAAGCGAGAGGCTATCATGGCGAAGAAAGTACTGGGGCAGATTAAGCTCCAAGTGCCGGCGGGCGCGGCGAATCCATCGCCTCCCATCGGCCCCGCGCTCGGTCAGCGCGGTTTGAACATCATGGAATTCTGCAAGGGCTTTAACGCCCGCACTCAGGACATGGAAAAGGGACAGCCCTGTCCGGTGGTGATCACCTATTATCAGGACAAGAGCTTCACCTACGAGATCAAGACGCCGCCGGCGTCGTTCCTGATCAAGAAGGCCGCCAAGATGGCGACGACCAAGAAGCCAGGCTCGGGCTCGAAGAAGCCGGGCGTGGATGTGGTCGGCAAGATCTCCATGGCCCAGTGCAAGGAGATCGCCAAAACCAAGGCCAAGGATCTCAACGCCGCCGATCTTGACCAAGCCGCGAAAATGATCGCCGGCACTGCCCGCTCGATGGGCGTGGAAGTGGTGGAGTAGGGCCATGACCAAGACCACCAAGAGACAGAAAATCAGTCATGCCGGCGTCGATCCGCGCAAGCTGTACACGCTCGATGAAGCCGTGAAGCTGATCAAGGAACGTTCAGCTAAGGACAAGGGCGGGGCCAAGTTCGACGAAACCATCGAGATTTCGATGAATCTCGGCGTCGATCCCAAATACCCCGATCAGCAAGTGCGTGGGGTTTGCTCGTTACCAAATGGAACAGGCCGCACCGCGCGCGTCGCGGTGTTCGCGCGCGGGCCGAAGGCGGAGGAAGCCAAAGCCGCCGGCGCCGATATCGTAGGCGCGGAAGATCTGATGGAAACCATCCAAGGCGGCAAGATCGATTTCGAACGCCTGATCGCCACGCCCGACATGATGGCGCTGGTGGGGCGCTTGGGCAAAGTGCTCGGGCCCCGCGGGCTGATGCCCAACCCGAAAGTCGGCACCGTCACCATGGATGTGAAGAAAGCGGTCGCCGACGCCAAGGGCGGGGCGGTGGAGTTTCGGGTCGAGAAAGCCGGCATCGTCCAGGCCGGTATCGGCAAGGCGAGCTTCAGCGAGGCGCAAATCCGCGAGAACGCCAAGGCGTTCGTGGACGCGGTGGCGAAAGCCAAACCGACCGGCGCGAAGGGCACCTACGTGCGCAAAGTCGCGCTCAGCTCCACCATGGGGCCGGGCGTGCGGATCGATCCGAGCAACGCACTGGCGCAGGGCTAAACGGACCGCCGGCTTCCAGCCGGCTTTTCCTTTTTTTATGGGCGCGGCTTGGTGAGAACCAAGGCGTGCGTTTTTGGTTGGAGCGCCATCGGCGTTGACCGGCGGCAAAAAAATGCCGGCTGGAAGCCGGCGGACCGAGCCTTCACGCCAGCCGCGCCAGCAAGCGATCAATGCGGCTTTGGGTCGCCGGGTGTGAAGCCGTTCGCGCGGCGCCGACGCACTTCCGCGAGCTGATCGTCCGGAGCAAGTCGCTGGCGCGCATTTTTACGACGGGTCTGTGGATAAGTTGACGCGCACGGGCGCGTGTGTTTTCTAGCGCGGCGGGAGCAGCAAAATGGGGGATTCACGTGGCTGAACAATCATCCGGAGGACGCAAAGAGGGGTTTTGGGCGATAGTCAGCGCGATCGGTGGCGTGATCGGAGGCACCGCCTCAGTCCTTGGCGTCTTCGCCGCCAAGCCTGACCTGATTACTGTGGTGGTGCCGGTGCAGACCTTGCGTGAAGTGGTGGTCGCGGCGGAACTTCGGGAAAACCCGCAAACGGCGCAGCCCGGTGCCGCTAGTGGCGCGGCCGTGCAGCAAACGCCATCAGCGCCGGTGGTGGTTGCGCCGCTTGCAGCGGACGCCCCGCGCCCCCTTGGTGGAAATTTGTCCGTTGCCGTCGTCAGCCTGGCCGAGACGCCCGCGCTTTTTTCGGTACCAATGACAGCGATGCCGAGCAGCTCATCGGTGTGCGGTACGCAGCCTACGGGACCGGCGATTTCAACCTCACAGATGGATTCGGCGGTTCGTGCCCATGGACGCGTCGTACCAGCGGTCAATCGCTAGGCACGCTCCAGCCGGTGACCGCTACGCCGCAGCGAGCGGGACGCTTCGAAACTTACTTCAGTCCCGTTCCCCCGCACGGTTCATTGGTGCATACGCTGCTGTTCCACAAGAATTTTTGCGTCACGCCCGTTTCAGGCGAACATCCGTTGTCGCTGAGCGGCACATTCGTCGTGGTTGAAGGCGATGCTTGGCGCACGGCGGCGGCTTCGTTCGAGAGCATCACCGCCGTGCGGTCAAACTGAGCGGCGCTTGAGCTGCTGGCTTTGATCTGGCGCCCAAAGAGGCCGGTGAGGCTAGGGCGCTGTCAGCGTTCCTCCTCCTCGGGCCGTGCGCGCCGCTTCCACCCCAGCGGCTTTTTGGTCGTCAGCCCTTTGCGCTTTTTTCCACGCGCCTTGGCGGCGATCTCTTTCAACTTTACGGTTTGCAGCACCGAGAGCGCGTCTTCCTTGCGGCCCTTGGAGAGATTGGCGAAGGCTGAGCCGTATTTTTCCAGCCGGGTATCGACCTCGCCGAGAAAGCTCCGCTCCCAGGACGAGTATTCGACCGCGCTGGGCGCTGGCTCGCCGGTTTCAGGATCGATGCTCGCGGGCGCCGCGGCCTTGGCGCTGAGCTTGCGGATCAGGCGCTGCGCCTTGCGCGTGCGCTTGGGATCGACATCGCGGGCCATCGGCCGGGTCTATGCACCCGGGGTGTCAATCCCGGCAAGCCGGCGGTGTTGCAAGCGGCGGGCCGCTGGACCGGCTGCCCTTGCCGCGCTACCCAAGAACGGTCCTACTTAGGGGTGGTTCATGCGTGTCCTTGTTGTGGTGCTGGCGCTCGCCGCGCTGACGGTTTCGGCCTCAGCGCAAACCGCGCCGCAACGGATCGCGCGCGGGGCGCTGCGGGTTGAGAATGTGCCGGAAACGCCGGTCGAAATATCCGAGCGGCTGCGCCAGTACGTGAACACGCGCAGTGCCGGCTTTGCCGACTGGCTGCCGGGGGGCGGCGTGCTGATTACCACGCGTTTTGGCGACACGGTGCAACTCCACCGCGTCGATCGGCCGATGGGCGCGCGCACCCAGCTCACGTTTTTCGACGAGCGTATCTCCGCCGCCGCGCTGCGGCCGGGCGGCGAGCAAATATTTTTCGCCCGCGATGTTGGCGGCAACGAGAGATTCGGCGGCTATCTGCTCGACCCCGCCAGCGGGCGCGCGCGTCAGCTGACCGAACCGGATAGCCGCAACGAAGGCTTCGTCTGGAGCGACGACGGCGCGGGCATCGCCTGGTCTTATGTTCCGGCGGCGGCGCCGAATTACGATATCTATGTCGCGCGCCCCGGCGAGGGCGCGGCCAGCCGCGTGCTTGCGGGAGAGGGCGCGCTCTATCCGCGCGATTTTTCGCCGGACGGGACCAAGCTTTTGGTGCAGCGCATCATCTCCATCAGCGAGAGCCAATTGTTCGTGCTCGACCTCGCCTCCGGCGCGACGACGCCGATCACGCCCGAACTGACCGTCGCCTATAATGGCGGCGAGTTCACCGCTGACGGACGCGCGATCATCACCGTGTCGAACGAAGGTTCGCAGTTTCGTGGGCTGGTGCGGGTCGACCTCGCCGGCGGCGCGCGGCAGATGTTGACGCCCGGCCTCAACTGGGACGTCGAGGGTTTCGATCTCTCCCAGGACGGGCGCGTCATTGCCTACGCTGTCAACCAAGCGGGGCGATCCTCGTTGCGGTTGATGGACGCGCGCACGCTGCAACCGCTGCCGGCGCCTGATTTGCCGCCCGGGATCGTCGGCGGCCTCGGATTTGACCCGGCCGGTCGCCGGCTCGGCTTCTCGCTCGACAGCGCCACCGCACCTGGGGATGTTTATTCCTGGGAATGGCGCGCGCGCCGGCTGACGCGCTGGACGCAAAGCGAAACCGGTGGCATCCCCGCCGCCAGCTTCGTGGAACCGGAGCTTATTTCCTGGCCTTCGTTCGACGGGCTGGAGATCAGCGGTTTCCTCTATCGCCCGCGCACGCCGGGCCCACATCCGGTGATCGTGCAAATCCATGGCGGGCCGGAAAACCAGTTCCGGCCGGGCTTTTCGCCCACCATCCAATATTGGGTCAACGAATTGGGCGTCGCCGTGATCGCCCCGAACGTGCGCGGTTCGGACGGTTACGGCAGCGACTTCCTGGGGCTCGACAACGGGCCGCTGCGTGAGGATTCGGTGCGCGACATCGGCGCGCTGCTGGATTGGATCGACGCGCAGGCGAACCTCGATAAGAACCGCGTCGTCGTCTATGGCGGCTCTTATGGCGGCTACATGGTGCTGGCCTCGATGACCCATTACAACGACCGCCTCGCCGGCGCGGTCGATATCGTCGGCATCTCCAATTTCGCGACGTTTCTGGAAAACACTTCCGGCTATCGCCGCGATTTGCGCCGCGCCGAATACGGCGACGAGCGCGACCCGGAAATGCGCGCCGTGTTCGATCGCATCTCGCCGCTCAACAATATTGCCCGCATCAACAAGCCGATGCTGATCGTGCACGGCTTCAACGATCCGCGCGTGCCGGTGTCGGAAGCAGAGCAGGTGCTGGCCGCGGTGCGGCGCAATGGCGGCGATCCCTGGCTGATGATCGCCATGAACGAGGGCCACGGCTTCACCCGGCGCGAAAACCAGGCCGCGCAACGCGAAGCGGAAACGCTGTTCTTCCAGCGCGTGCTGCGGCTGAATTGAGGGTTGGCAGCTTGGTCAAGCGGGTAACTTTTCGGACCGCCGGCGCCCGGTCATTCCGGGGCTCGGCGAGAGCCGAGAACCCGGAACGGCTCTTGTTTTTCTTTGGCGGCAGCAAAAATGCCGGCTGGAAGCCGACGTTCCGAAGAGCTATATCTCCCTCGCCAGTCGGCCGGACGGCTGCGGGCGCAGGTTCGAAAGGACGCGTTCGAGGAAAGTCCGGGCTCCACGCGGATACGGCGGCGGGTAATTCCCGCCGAGGGTAACTTCAGGGATAGCGCCACAGAGAACAGTCTGCCGAAAGCGTCTTGGGTTTCGGACCATGGGCGCAGGCGATGGTGAAACGGTGGGGTAAGAGCCCACCGCGCCGACCGTAAGGAAGGCGGCACGGCAAGCCCCGCCGGGAGCAAGACCGAATAGGGATGCGATGGTCCTGGACTTGATCCGGGATACGGCCCGTCCGTGGGAGCGCATCCGGGTAGGTCGCGAGAACCGTGCGGCGACGCACGGTCCAGAGGAATGGTCGTCGCCTGAGCTACGATTCAGGTACAGAACCCGGCTTACAGGCCGACTGGCATTTTACTTAGATTGGGGCGTTCAGCATATTGACCGTCCCGGGGGGGGCAGTTTGCCGGTCGCTACATCGTAAGGTTGGCGAGAGGCGAAAATGGCGAAGGGTTCGAGTGAGCTATGTGGCTTTTGCGGAACTGAGCTAGTCCCCCGTACAATTGTTTGTCGGGGTTGCGGCGCGGAGAAGGTGCGGGGGCTTTCGACTGGAATGCGGCGCATGATAGTGCTGGCAACCGCCGTTGCATCCGCTGGACTGTTAGCGGCCTCAGCGATGTCATCAGGTGACGGGATGGTAGTAGTCGCCAGCACCCTCGCTGGCTTTGTTGGCGGGTCTATGATCGGCCGGGTGATTGCGTTTGTGTCCAGTCTTTTTGCTGGCTCACGTTGGGTCCGAGTTAAACGTGAAAGTTGGTAGCCGATTTGAAAATTATACGCTGCTGACAGTTTGAGCGAACTCTGCCAAGAGTATGCGCATGCCCGTGGTCTTTCGGCACAATGGCGCCCGTTTCCACTTCTTTTCCAACGAGGGCAGCCCCAGGGAGCCCGTGCACATCCATGTTCTTCGTGGCGACTGCGAAGCGAAATTGTGGGTAGAGCCGGATGTCTCGGTTGCGGAGAGCTTCGGGTTCACCCGCCGGGAGCTGACGGAGCTAACGAAAATTGTACTTGAGCGTCGAGATGAGATAATAAGGGCTTGGCATGAGCATTTCGGCTGAATCCGTGCGTTGCGACGAGGACACGTTGTGGGTCGAACTGGCCGACGGGCGCAGCATCGGCGCGCCGTTGGCCTGGTTCCCGCGCTTGCTTCGCGCGACGCCAGAGCAGCGCGCGGGCGTGCGCATCAGCCCCTCCGGCCGTGGGCTGCACTGGGAAGCGCTGGACGAGGATATTTCGGTCGAAGGCTTGCTCGCTGGACGCGGCGATCAAACCAAGCCGGCGTTGGTCGCGGCGGAGTGAGCGTATGGATCAAACTTGTCGCTTGTAACAGGGTTCGTTTTGGTTTGCTCTTATGGCGAGGGTTCTCCATCGCCGAACGTCGAGCGCATGAACGAATGGCTAGCTGCGCATAGATTTGCGCCGATTGCGGACCTGGCCGAAGCGCATGCGGTTGGCAGCAAGCATCCCGAAATCAGTGTCTACGTCGCAGGTTACAACTACTTCCTGGAAGAAGAATTCGTCGCATTGTTCCGCACGTTCCGCTGGGTTGAGCCTGATCGCTGCGTCCTCGTGCTGACGCCTCAGGAAGGCGCTGCGCGCATTATCCGATCAGACACAGAGCCGCTGGACGTTTAACACCTGCCCGAATGTCCCTTGGTTTACCTAAATACGACCGCCGACCGGTCGCGCGTGTCGGCACCGCAGTTCGCAGGCGTCTACCGCCATGGACTCGGTGTAGACTAGTTCGATGTTTCCAATCACTGTCATTCCGGACGCGCGGAGCGCGATCCGGAACCCAGGGGATCGTAGGGTGCGGCTGTGGCCCCTGGGTTCCGGGTTCGCCCTGCGGGCGCCCCGGAATGACTGTGGTTGGATTGGCTCGGGGAACGCCCCATGACCCACGCCCCGGTCCTGCTCTCCGAAGCCATGGCAGCGCTCGCGCTCACTCCCGGCGCGCTGATCGTCGACGCCACCTTTGGCGGCGGCGGCTACAGCCGCGCGCTGTTGGAAGCCGGCGCCCGTGTCATCGCCTTTGATCGCGATCCAGACGCCATCGCTCGCGGGGCGGCGCTCAGCGCGGCATTCCCCGATCGTTTCACGCTGCATCGGGCGCGATTTTCCGAAATGTTGGGGTTTGTAAACGAACCTTTAAGGGGCGCCGTGTTCGATCTCGGGGTTTCCTCGTTTCAGTTCGACGAAGCGACACGCGGCTTCTCGTTCCAGGCCGATGCGGACCTCGACATGCGCATGGAGAAAGAAGGCTTGAGCGCCGCCGACGCCGTCAACCGGCTCAGCGAAACCGCGCTCGCCGATCTGATCTATCATTACGGCGAGGACGACGACAGCCGCCGCATCGCCCGCGCCATCGTGCAAGAGCGCGCCGCAAAGCCGATCGCGCGCACTTTGGAGTTGGCGAAAATCGTCGAAGATTCTGTCGGCGGCCGCAAAGGCGCGCGCACGCACCCGGCGACGAAGACATTCCAGGCGCTGCGCCTCCTGGTGAATGACGAACTGGGCGAACTCGCGCGCGGGCTTTCCGCGGCCGAGCAGGCGCTGGCGCCGGGCGGGCGGCTCTGCGTGGTGTCGTTTCATTCGCTCGAAGACCGCATGGTCAAGCAATTCATCACTGCACGCGCCGACGCGCAGGGGCGTGGCTCGCGCCACATTCCCGATGTGGCGGCGGAACGCGCGCCGAGCTTTGCACTCGAACGCAAGCGCTCGACCGCGCCAAGAGACGAAGAAACCGCCGCCAATCCGCGGGCGCGCTCGGCAAGCTTGCGCTGGGCGGTGCGCACCGAGGCGCCGGCTTGGGATGAACTCGAACCGCCGGTGCTGGCGCCGCGCGCGGAGGCGGAATGGACAAAACTCAATTAAGGCGCGCGCTGCAGATCGGCGCGGCGATCCTGGCTGCGGCGTTGGTGATCGGCCTCTACAAGGCCAAGACGGATGCCGCGCGCACCGAGGCGCGCGTGCTCGAAATGGAAACGCGGATTTCCGACACCGAGGCCGAGATGCGGGCGTTGCGCGCTGAGATCGCGCGCGCGGAAAGTCCCGCCAATATCGAGGCGATGGCGCGGACCCATCTTGGGTTCGCCGCCGGCGGGCAGGCCCCAGCCTTGCCCAATTCGGCGATGGACGCCAACCTGCCAGCGCCGCACCAGGCAGCGACGAGTAAGTCCGGCAATGAGTGAGTACAATCCTGGTCGCGACCAATTCGCGCCAGCGCGCCAGGGCGTGCGGATGCTGGCTATTGGCGTGTTCGCGGTGCTGTTCCTGCTGGGCGGACGCGCGGTGCAGCTTGCGTTCGCCGGCGATCCGCTGGCCGCGCCGGGGCGCGCCGGCGCCGCCTCGGTGCGCCGCGCCGATCTGGTCGATCGCAACGGCGTGCTGCTGGCCACCACCGTGCGCGCCTATGCGCTGACGGCAGTTCCGGAGCGGGTGTGGAATCCCGAACAGACCGCTGAGGCGCTGCGGGTTTTGTTTCCCGAACTCGACCGCGCCACCTTGGTGCGCCGCCTCTCCGATCGCCGCCGCGAAAGCATTTTCCTGCGCCGCGGTCTCAGCGCCGAGGAGCGCGAGCTGGTGATGGCGCTGGGGCTCGCCGGCCTCGGCTTTGAAGCCGAGGACAAGCGAGTTTATCCCCACGGCGCGCTGGCCGCGCACGCGCTGGGTTTCACCGATGTCGACCTCAACCCGCTGGCGGGGGCCGAGCGCGGGCTGGATGCACAAATCCGCGCCGCCGCCTCCGCCAACCGGCCGTTTGCGCTCAGTCTCGACATCCGTGTGCAATACGCGCTGGAGATCGAACTCGACGCCGCCGCGCGCGCCGCGCACGCCAGCGGCGGCGCCGGCATTCTGATCGATGGCAGGAGCGGCGAGACTCTGGCGCTGGCGTCATGGCCAAGCTTCGATCCCAATGCCGCTGGCGGGGCAAGCGAGGCGGCGCGCCGCGACCGGGTCGCCGGCGATGTCCACGAACTCGGTTCCACCATCAAGCCGTTCACGGTGGCGATGGTGCTGCAAGAACATGTCGCCAGCGGCGGCGAGCAATTCGACCTGTCGCAGCCGTTCGATATCGACGGCCATCTGATCGAGGATCACGAGACGATCCAGGGTAGCGCCGGTTTGCGCGATATCATCGCCCGCTCCTCCAATATCGGCGCCGCGCGCCTGGCGCTGCGGCTGGGCGGGACGCGCCAGCGCACCTATTTGGAGCGGCTGGGGCTGACCCAGCCAGCGCGGCTGGAGAGCGGGCGCAACCAGGCCCCGCTGGCGCCGGCCGCGCGCGGGCGCCGCGACGTCGCCGGGCTCGGCTTCGGCTATGGGCTGGCGGCGACGCCGGCTTCGCTGGCTGGGGCCTACACCGTGTTCGCCAACCAGGGCGCGCGCGTCGAACTGACGCTGGTGTTGCGGCCCGGCGATGTTCCGGTCGAACGCCGCCCGGTGTTCTCGCCCGAGACCACACGCCAGGTGTTGTCCTATCTGCGCGCCGCCGTCACAGACGGCACCGGGCGCGCCGCCGACGTGCCAGGCCTCGGCGTAGCCGGCAAAACCGGCACCGCCGAGAAACTAGGCGGCGAGGAGGGCTATGACCGGGCTCGCAACTTTTCCTCGTTCGCCGGCGTGTTCCCGGCCGGCGATCCGCGCTACGTGATCGTGATCGCGCTTGATAACGTGGCCGAGGGCGACGCCGGGGGCGTGGTGGCGGCGCCGGTGGTGGCGGCGACGCTGCGCCGGGTGGCGCCGATGCTGGGTTTGCGGATGACGGCCGAGACGCGCTAGGACGGGCCCATGGCCACCCGTTTTTCTGTCTGCGTGCGCTCGCACCGCGCATGAAGCTGTCGGAATTATTCACCAGCGGCGTCCCTGACGCCGCGCGCGATCTGGAGATCGCCGGCCTGAGCGCGGACTCGCGCCAGGTGCAGCCGGGCTTCCTGTTCGCGGCGTTCCAGGGCGTGGGCGCGCATGGGCGCGATTTTCTGGCTCTGGCCAAGGCCAACGGGGCCGTCGCCGTGCTCAGCGCCGGCGACCTCGGCGGCGATCCCGGCTTGCCCCACATTGTCAGCGCCGAGGCGCGCGCGGATTTCGCGGCGGCGGCGTCGTTGTTCTATCCGCGCCGGCCCTCGGTGCTGGTTGGCGTCACCGGCACCAACGGCAAGAGCTCCACCGTGGATTTCCTGCGTCAGATCTGGGCCGCGTGCGGCAAGCGCGCGGCGAGCCTTGGCACCCTGGGCGCGATCTGGGACGGCGCCGTGCGCGACCTCGGTCACACCACCGCCGACGCGGTGCAATTGCACCAGACCTTGCAGATGCTGGCCGACCAGGGCGTCACTCACGCGGCGCTGGAGGTGTCGAGCCACGGGCTGGCGCAGCACCGCGTCGATGGGCTTGCGCTGGACGCCGCCGCTTTCACCAATCTCACCCAGGATCACCTCGATTATCATCAGACCATGGAGGCTTACCGCGCCGCCAAGCTGCGCATCTGGGATATCGTCAAGCGGCCGGGCATCGCGGTGATCAATGCCGACGCCGCGCAAGCCGAGGTGTTCGAGGTGAGGGCGCGCGCGGACATCGGGCATATCGCCCCGGCGCTCGAGATCGTGTTTTGCGGCTGGCGCGCGCCGCGCGCGCACGCGCTGAAGATCGTGGAAATCCAGCCGCGCCCTAACGCGCAAGCGATGATTCTGCTCTGGAACGGCAAGGAGGCCAAGGTCGAGCTGCCATTGATCGGCGAGTTCCAGGCGTTGAACGCGGTGTGCGCGGCGGCGCTGGCGCTGGCGTTGGGCGAGGCGCCGGAAGCGGTGTGGGCCGCGATGGCGCGGCTGCGGCCCGTAAAGGGGCGCCTCGAGCATGTCGGGCAAAGCAAAAGCGGTGGGCACGTATTCGTGGATTACGCACACACCCCCGATGGGCTCGACGTCCTGTTGCGCGCGGCGCGTCCGCACGCGCCGGGGCGGGTCATCGTCGTGTTCGGCTGCGGCGGCGACCGCGATGGCGACAAGCGCGCCAAGATGGGCGCGATCGCCGCGCGCCAGGCCGACATCGTCATCGTCACTGACGACAATCCCCGCAATGAGGAACCGACCTTGATCCGCGCCCAGATTCTGCAAGGCGCGCCAGGCGTGATCGAGATTGGCGACCGCGGAAAGGCGATCGCGCACGCGGTGGCCATGCTGCAAGCGGGCGACGCGCTGATGATCGCCGGCAAGGGCCACGAGACCGGGCAGATCGTCAAAGGCGCAACGCTCCCGTTTTCGGATCAGGAAGTGGCGCGAAAGGCGATGGCATGAGCGAACTCTGGACCGCCGCTGAAGCGCAGCGCGCCACCGGCGGACGCTTGTTCAATGGCGAAAACTGGGGCGCAAGCGGAGTTTCCATCGACACCCGTTCGTTGGCGCCCGGCGATTTGTTCGTGGCGCTGAGTGACGCGCGCGACGGCCATGATTTTCTGGCGCAGGCGTTCGTGTCGGGGGCGAGCGCGGCGCTGATCTCCGACGCAGCGAGAGCCGAAGGCTTGGGCCCGGCGCTGCTGGTGCCGGACGTGCTTGAGGGCCTGCGCAAGCTGGGGGAAGCCGCGCGCGAGCGCTGCCGCGCCAAGCGCGTCGCCGTCACCGGCTCGGTCGGCAAGACATCCATCAAGGAAGCGTTGGCGCTGTGCCTGTCCGCGAGCGGGGCGACGCATCGTTCGGTGAAGAGTTACAACAATCATTGGGGCGTGCCGCTGACGCTGGCGCGGCTGCCGCGCGAGAGCGCTTTCGCGGTGCTCGAGCTGGGCATGAACCATCGCGGTGAGATCTTGCCGCTCACCAACATGGTGCGCCCGCACGCCGCGCTGATCGCCACCATCGCCCCCGCGCATATCGAAAACCTCGGCTCGCTCGAAGCAATCGCCGACGAGAAGGCCGAGATTTATTGCGGGCTTGAGCCGGGCGGCGCGGCGCTGGTTCCGGCCGAGGCCGATTGTGCCGAGCGCCTGATCGCCGCCGCCGAACGCAATGGCGCCAGCCTGATCCGCTTTGGCCGCGGGCCCGAGTGCGAGGCGCGGTTGCTCAGATTCGACATGGATGCGTCCGGCTCAACCGCTGAGGCGGAAATCCTCGGCCGCTTCATCCGCTATCGGATCGGCGTGGAAGGCGCGCACTGGGCGCTGAATTCGGTGGCGGCGCTGGCCGCCGCTGACGTTGTCGGCGCCGATCTCGACGCCGCCGCTCATGCGCTGGAGCATCTGCGCGCGGTCGATGGCCGCGGCGTCGCTGTCCGCATCGCCGCCGGTTTCGGCGAGTTCGTGCTGGTGGACGATTCCTACAACGCCAATCCCGCCTCGATGGCGGCGGCGTTTTCCACGCTCGGCGCGCGCGCGCCCGGTCCAGGCGGCCGCCGGATCGCCGCGCTTGGGGATATGTTGGAACTAGGCACGAACGAACGCGATTACCATTCCGGTTTGGCCGCGCCTTTGGTGGCTGCTGGCGTCGATCTGGTGTTCGCCGCCGGCCCGCGCATGGCGGCGCTGATTGAGGCGCTTCCGTCGGCCAGGATCGGGGGCTATGCCGACACGGCGGATGCGCTTGCCCCACTCCTCGCGGAGGTTTTGCGCGCGGGCGACATTGTGCTGGTGAAGGGCTCAAACGGGTCGCGCATGCGCAACGTGGCGGCGGCGCTGATGGCGCTGAAAGGGGATGCTTGATGCTCGAGCTTTTGGGACAAAAAGACTTCGTCGAGCAATGGCAATTCTTCAATCTTTTCAACTACATCACCTTCCGCACCGGCGGCGCCATGTTCACCGCCATGATCATCGCCTTCGCCATCGGTGGGCCGTTCATCCGCTGGCTGCGCCAGAAACAAGGCAAGGGTCAGCCGATCCGCGCCGACGGCCCGGAGAGCCATTTGCTGACCAAGAAGGGCACCCCGACCATGGGCGGGCTCATCATTCTGATCGGCGTTGGCGTTTCCGCGCTGCTCTGGTCGAGCTTGTCGAACGCTTATGTCTGGGCGGTGTTGGCGGTGACGCTGGGCTTTGGAATCATCGGCTTCATCGACGATTACGCCAAAGTCACCAAGCAACACCATGGCGGGCTCTCGGCGCGGACACGCCTCGGGTTCGAGTTCTCGATCGCCTTGCTTGCCGCGTTGGTCATGCTGGCGGCGGAATGGGTCTCGCGCACCCCATACGCGGTCCACGATGTCGCCGGTTTCTTCAACGCGTTGATGGCGGGCGATTCGCTGACGGCGTTGTCGCTGCCGTTCTTCAGCGATTGGGGCATCCAATTGCTCGGTTTCTACATTTTGTTTTCGATGGTGGTGATGGTCGGCTTCGGCAATGCGGTGAACCTGACCGACGGGCTCGATGGCCTGGCCATCGGTCCGGTGATGGTCGCGGGCGGCGCGTTCGGCTTCATTACCTACCTGGTTGGGCGGTTCGACACCGCTTCTTATCTCGGCATCGTTCACGTCGAAGGCGTGAGCGAGTTGGCCACGATTCTCGGTGCGCTCTTGGGCGCTTCGCTTGGTTTTCTTTGGTATAATGCCCCGCCAGCGCGTGTGTTCATGGGCGATACCGGATCGCTTGCGCTTGGCGGCCTGCTGGGCGCGGTGGCGGTGGCGGCGCGCCATGAAATCGTGCTCGGCATCGTCGGCGGTCTGTTCGTGCTCGAAACCTTATCGGTGATGGTGCAGGTGGCGGTGTTCAAGCTCACCGGCAAGCGCGTGTTCCTGATGGCGCCAATTCACCACCATTTCGAGAAACTCGGCTGGCAGGAGCCGACCATCGTCATCCGCTTCTGGATCATAGCGGTGATCTTCGCGATGGCCGGGTTGGCTACATTGAAGTTGCGTTAATTGCGCGAAGCAGCGCACATCGGGCGCTCACTGGAGGCGTGCGTGTTGATGAGATTCGGCAGTCGGCAGTCGGCAATCGGCAATCGATGGCGGCGGCGGCATTGCGACTGCCGATTGCCGACTGACGATTGCCGAGTTTCGTCATGATTGCGCTCACGGAATACAAGGGCCGCGACATCGCCGTGTTCGGCTTGGCGCGGACCGGGCTCGCGGCGGCGCGCGCGCTTGCTGCTGGCGGCGCGCGCGTACACGCCTGGGACGATAGCGATTCCGCCCGCGCCGCCGCCGAAGCCGCGGGCGTGCCGGTGTCCGACATAAACGCGCGCGACTGGCGTTCGTTCGCGGCGCTGGTGCTGTCGCCTGGCGTGCCGTTGACCTTCCCCGAGCCGCACCGCGTCGTCACCCTGGCCGACGCTGTCGGCGTGCCGGTGATGGGCGACATCGAATTGTTCGCGCGCGCGGTCAACGCGCTGCCGCCCTCGCAGCGCCCCAAGCTGATCGGAATTACCGGCACTAACGGCAAATCCACCACCTCGGCGCTGATCGCCCATATCCTGCGCGAGGCGGGCAAGGACGTGCGCCTGTGTGGCAATATCGGCGAGCCGGTGCTGGAGCAGCCGCCCTTGCACGCGGGCGCCTATTACGTTGTGGAACTATCCTCGTTCCAGCTCGATCTTACCTATTCGCTGCGCTTGGATGTGGCGGTGTGGCTCAACACCACGCCCGACCATCTCGACCGCCACGGCGACATGGGCGCCTATGTCGCCGCCAAGCGCCGCATCTTCGCCAACCAGGGCGCGGGCGATTGGGCGATCGTCGGCGTCGATGACAGCCACGGCGCCGCCGCCTGCACCGATCTGACCCGCGCCGCCGCCCAGCACATCGCGCCGATCTCGGCCGGGCAGGTGCTCGGACGCGGCGTCTCGGCGCTGGGCGAGCATCTGGTCGATGCGCTGCACGGCCGCTCGGAAACCGTCGCCGATCTCGCCCAAGCGCCGGCGCTCGCGGGCCGTCACAACGCCCAGAACGCCGCCGCCGCCTACGCCGCGACGCGCGCGCTCGGGCTCGATCCGCGCGCCATCGCCCAGGCGTTGAAGAGTTTCGCCGGCTTGCCGCACCGGCTGGAGCGGGTCGCGGTGGTGACCGGGGTGCGCTTCATCAACGACTCGAAGGCCACCAATGCCAACGCCGCCGCGCAGGCGCTGGCGGTGTTCCCACGCGTTTACTGGATCGCCGGCGGCGTCGCGAAGGATGGCGGCATCGACGAATTGGCGCCGTTCTTTCCGCGCATGGCGCGCGCTTATCTGATCGGCCAGGCGGCGGGGGAGTTTTCCGACACGCTGCGCGGCAGAGTTACCGTGGTCATGGCCGGCAATCTCGAAGCCGCCGCCAAGCAAGCTTACGCCGACGCGCGCGCTTCGGGTGAGCCCCATCCGGTGGTGCTGTTGTCGCCGGCGTGTGCTTCCTACGATCAGTTCAAAAGCTACGAGCACCGCGGCGATGAATTCAAGGCGATCGTCGCCGCTCTGACCGAGCCGCTGCGCGCGCGTCCGCTCGGGAGCAAGGCGTGAGCGCGTTCGCCGAGCGCGTCGGCGCGGCGTTCGAGCGCGTGCGCACCTACGACCGGCCGCTGCTGATCGTGGCGGCGACGCTACTGGGGCTCGGCATTCTGTTTTCGATGGCGGCAAGCCCTGCCGCTACAGCGCGCATCCGTATCGAGGAGGCGTTCTATTTCGCTGCGCGGCAGGCGGCTTATGCGGGCGTCGGCGTGGTGATGCTGTTGGTGGCGGCCTCGCTCGATCCACGCGGTTTGCGCCGGGCCGCGACCTTGATCGCGGGCGTGGCGCTGCCGTTGTGCGCGCTGGCGGCCTGGATCGGGCCGGAGGTGAAAGGCGCGCGGCGCTGGTTCGATTTCGGCGTGGTTTCCTTGCAGCCCTCGGAATTGCTCAAACCGGCCTTAGTGGTGGTTTGGGCCTGGATGCTGAGCGAGAGCATGAAGGCGGCGCGTTTTCCCGGACGCGCCGTGTCGATCGCGCTGCTTGTTTTGGCGGCGGCGGCGCTGCTGGCGCAGCCCGACATTGGCCAGACCGCGCTGCTCGCCTTGGTGCTGGGGCCGATGCTGATCCTGTCGGGCTTGGCGCTGCGTTGGGTGCTGGGCGGCATCGCTGCCAGCGGACTGGCGGGGTGGGCGATTTACCAATTCTACCCGCACGCGCGCGAGCGCCTGGACGCCTTCTTCAGCCGCGACGGCGACCCCGGCTACCAGGTCGGCCGCGCACTCGACGCCATCGCCGCCGGCGGCGTGTTCGGGCGCGGGCCGGGCGAAGGCGTGATAAAACGGGCGCTTCCCGACGCGCACGCCGATTTCGTGTTCGCGGTGGCGGCCGAGGAATTCGGACTACTGGCCTCGCTGGGGCTGATCGCCGCGTTTGGCGCGCTGGCGTTTCGCGGGCTTTCGCGCGCCAGCCGGCTCAACGATCCGTTCGAGCAATTGGCCGCCGCCGGGCTGGTGACGCTGCTGGTTGCGCAAGCCGCCATCCATATCGCCGTCAATCTGAGCCTGCTTCCGGCCAAGGGGATGACGTTGCCGTTCATTTCCTTCGGCGGCTCGTCGATGATCGGTTCGGCGCTGGCGCTGGGCTTTTGCTTGTCGTTGTTGCGCAACCGGCCAGGCGCGTTCGTGTTCGAGGGCAGGGCCCATTTATGAGCAAGCGTTTCGTCGTCATCGCCGCGGGCGGCACCGGCGGACATCTGTTTCCGGCCGCTGCCTTCGCCGAGGAAATGAAGGCCCGCGGCTGGCGCGTGGTGCTGATGACGGACGCGCGCGGGCGCCGCTATGCGGAGAATTTTCCCGCCGAGCGGGTCGAGGACGTCGCGGCGGCTTCCCCGACGCTGCATCCGCTCAAGGCGATCCCCGCGGCGCTTAAAATCTGGCGCGGCGTGAACCAAGCCAAGCGCCGCTTCGCGGAATTGCAGCCGGCGCTGGTTGCGGGGTTCGGCGGCTATCCTTCTTTTCCCGCCTTGATGGCGGCGCGCGCGCACAAGGTTCCGATCCTCATTCATGAGCAGAATTCCGTGCTCGGGCGCGTCAACCGCACGCTGGCGAGCAGCGCCGCCGTCATCGCCTGCGGGTTCGAGCGGCTGGATCGCTTGCCGGCGGCCGCGGTGGACCGCAAGCACGTGGTCGGCAACCCGGTGCGCGCGCCAATCCTGGCGGCGCGCGAGCGCGGCTATCCCGAAGCGCCCGCCGGAGGGCGGCTCAATCTCTTGATCATCGGCGGCAGCCAGGGCGCGCGCATTTTCGGCGAGGTGATCCCGGCGGCGATCGCCTCCTTACCGGGAGATTTGCGCGCGCGTCTGGAAGTTGTACATCAGGTGCGCGAGGAGCAATTGGAAGCCGCGCGCAGCCTCTATGTGGCAGCCGGCGTCAATGCCGAGGTCGAACCGTTTTTCGCCGACATGGGCGCCAAGCTCGCCGCCGCGCACCTGGTGCTCGCCCGCGCCGGCGCTTCTACGGTGACCGAGCTGCAAGTGGTCGGGCGTCCCGCCATCCTGATCCCGTTCGCCGCCGCCGCCGACGATCACCAGACCGCCAACGCCGCCGCGCTCGCTTCGGTCGGCGCCGCCGACCTCATCGCCGAGGCCGCATTCGAACCGGTCTTGCTGGAGGAATTGCTGCGGCAACGCCTCTCCGACACCCATGGCCTGTCGGTGCGCGCCGCCGCCGCGCGCGCCGCCGCCAAGCCGGAAGCCGCCAAAGCGCTGGCGGATTTGGCTGAGGCGACGGCGGGGCGATGAGTCTGGACCAGCCGACTCGGGGCTTCGGTGTTGAGCTTCGACAAACAGCTGGTCGCCAGCGCCAAGAAGCTGGGCGTGGCAGTCGAACGCGCCTAATTTCGCTCCCTGCATCCAAACCCGCCCCTAGCGGCGGATAGGGGTGAAGGCGCCAGTTGGGCGCGCCGGGAGGCTCGGATGACTGAAGAATTGTTCCGTGATTATTGGTGGTTGATATTTCCAGTGTTCGGGATGGCGATGTGGGCTTTTGGCCGCGCCAGCGAGGCGCGGCTTGAGGACGAGACATTGCGCTGGGCGCGCGATGCGCTGAAGGAGCAAGGCTGATGGAGGGATTGTTTCGCGATTTCTGGTGGCTGATCTTTCCCATTTTCGGCATGGCCATGAGCGTTTGGGGCATGTCTCACAGCGAGCGCCGCAGCCGCAATGTCATCGATCTCATCAAGACCTACACCGACCAAGGCAAGGAGCCGCCGGCGGATTTGTTGCGGCTTGCCGCCAAGAGCTTGGAGAGCGACGAGGACGGGTCCCCCTCCACGCCGCAATCATCCAGGCACGCAAGCGCCTGGTCGTTTTTCCTGTTCGCCGGCTTGGCCGCCGGCTTTGCGACCGGATACGCGTTTGCCAGTCCGACCGAGGATTGGGCCTGGGTGTTTCTCGCGGTTGCGGTGACCATGGCCGTGATGGCGGCGGGGGCGCTGGTCATGCTCGTGCTCGGCGCCAAGCGCTGAACCGATGCAATCCGCAGAGGAGGCGCGCTTGATTGCGCTCGCACGCGGCGGCGACAAACGCGCGTTCGGCGCGCTGGTGGATGCCCATCAAGCGGCGGTGCGCGGGTTTCTGCGCCGGCTGGTTGGCGTAGCCGCCGACGCCGACGATTTGGCGCAGGAAGCGTTTGCGCGCACCTGGGAAGTGCTCGCCCGTTTTGACGGTCGCTCCAGCCTGAAGAGCTTCGTTTGCGGCGTGGGGTTTCAATATTGGCGGCGCGCCCGCCGGGCCCAGTCGCGTTCGCTGGCGCGCGATAGCGAATATGCCGCGCTAGAAGATACCCAGGTCGCGCCTTCGTCTAGACCGGCGCAAGCGCTTGCGCTGCGCCGCGCGATGGACGATCTTCCCGCCGACCAGCGCGCCGCGCTCGCTTTGTGTCTGGGCCAGGATTTCACCCACGCGGAAGCCGCCGACATTCTCGGCTTGCCGCTGGGGACGGTAAAGTCGCACGTAACCCGCGGGCGGGCAAAACTGCAGCTCGCACTTGGCGTCACGGCGGAGGCAGGAGCATGAACGACGATCTCGAACTTGCGGCTTTGTTGGGCGATGCCGCGCGCGCGCCGGACCCGGCATTCCGCTTCGATGTCTTCGCGCGTATGGCCGGGCGTTCGCTGCGCCGCGCCGCCCGCCGCCGCGCTGGCGCCACTGTCGTTGTGTTCGCCGTCATCGGTTTGACCTTTCCCGCCGCCCAGGCGGTCGGCCTTACCCTCGCCCAAGCCGAGCCCTGGCTGATGGTTGCGGGGGTGGTGAGCCTGGCGTATGTGCTGGCGGTCTTGACCATCGAGGGGCCGCACGCTCTGTTGGCGCGCTCGCGACTGCTCTTGCGGGCGCGGCCCTGACCAATTCCAGAGCCCCCATGATCCGCCGCGCCATACCGTTCGACACCGGCCCCATTCATTTCGTCGGCATTGGCGGCATTGGCATGTCGGGCATCGCTGCGGTGATGAAGAACCTCGGCTACGAGGTGACCGGCTCCGACGCCAAGGAGAGCGCCAACACCGAGCGCCTGCGGGCGCAGGGCGTCACCGTGTTCATCGGCCACAAGGCCGAGCACGCGGCGCAGGCCGGGGTGGTGGTGATTTCCTCGGCTATTAAAAACGGCAACCCCGAGACCGACGCAGCGCGCGCCCGCGGGGTTCCCATCGTGCGGCGCGCCGAGATGTTGGCCGAGCTCATGCGCCTCAAATGGACCGTGGCGATCGGCGGCACGCACGGCAAGACCACCACCACTTCGATGATCGCGGCGCTGCTCGACGCCGGGGCCAAGGATCCCACCGTGATCAATGGCGGCATCATCAACGCCTACGGCGCCAATGCGCGCATGGGCGAGGGCGAGTGGATGGTGGTGGAGGCCGACGAAAGCGACGGCACTTTCACCCGATTGCGCGCCACCGCCGTGGTGGTCACCAACATGGATGCTGAGCATCTCGATCATTACGGCAATGTCGAAGCCATGAACGCGGCGTTTCAAACGTTTGTCGAAAACATCCCGTTTTACGGTTTCGCCGTGATGTGCCTCGATCATCCCCAGGTGCAGGCGCTTGCAGCCCAAGTGCGTGATCGCCGCGTGATTTCCTACGGCTTCAATCCGCAGGCCGATGTGTGCGCGGTCAACGTGCGCCCCTCGCGCGATGGGTCCACGTTTGACGTGGTGGCGCGCAAGAAGGGCGAGGGCCCGGGCGTGACCATGCACGATCTGTTTTTGCCGGTCGCGGGGCGGCACAATGTGCAGAACGCGGTGGCGGCAATCGCGGTGGCGCGCGAGCTTGGCGTGACTGATGCCGGCATCCGCAACGGCTTGAAGAAGTTCTCCGGCGTCAAGCGCCGCTTCACCACCACGGGCTACTGGAACGAGGTGCGCATCATCGACGATTACGCCCACCATCCGGTGGAGATCGCCGCCGTGCTCTCCGCCGCGCGCGAGATGACCGAAGGCCGCGTGCTGGCGGTGATGCAGCCGCACCGCTACACGCGCCTGCGCGATTTGTTCAAGGATTTCTCCACCTGCTTCAACGATGCGGATATTGCTGCGGTGGTGGACGTGTACCCCGCCGGCGAAGCGCCGATCGAGGGCGTGAACGCCGATACGCTCGCGGCGAGCCTGAAAAGCCACGGCCACCGCGACGCGCGCAAGCTTGCGAGCTTGGATGAGCTGCCGGCATTCGTGCGCGCCGAAGCCAAACCCGGTGATATCGTGGTGTGCTTGGGGGCGGGGGATATTACGGCGTACGCGAACGCGCTGCCGGGGAAATTGGGGGCGGGGTGATTGGACGGAGGAATATGAAGTGGACCTTAGTGACTACATCAACATAGTCGGCGGCATTGTTTTGATGGTTGCGGGGTGGGCCCTCCCCGAAATGTGGAGCCGCTTTCGTCGTGAAATGCAATTGCGACTGGCTGGTTATGTGTTTCCTACAGTTGTTAAGGGAAATGAGAACCCGAAGATGCATCTTCGGGCTTCGTTTGATGAAATTGTGGCGCGCCGTCAGCGCATCCGCTAACTGCGCCGGCACACAGGCATCGATGGCGAAGCGCATCTACTCGGCGGCGAAGGTGTGTGCTTGCGATACGCACGAGGCTGCATATTCCAGCGCCGCGCGCACATCGCTTTCACTGAGATCGGGAAAGCCTTTCAGAACCCAGGCCATATCCGCCCCCGCCGCGAACTGGCGTAAGATTGCTTCCACTGGCACGCGCGTACCGGCGATGGTGGGCTTGCCCATCATGATTTTGGGATCGCAGGTGATCTTGGGGTGTGCAGCGTTCATGGCCGCGATGATAGGTTATTTCCTACGCAATGTCCAAAAGCAGCCGAATCATTTGACCGCCGCCCCACTCTCCGCCGCGCGCGCCTGTCACCCGCAACGACCGCGTGATCAATGCGGTGCCGACCGGCGTCGCCCTGATCCCCGGGCCCGGCGAGTGATCGTTTCGGAGCGACCAGCTGGCGCGTTGCCACCAGCAAGCAACCGGCTCTGGTTTCTCGCATTGGACGCCAAGCGCGGGGAATGATAGCGCGGGAACATGCAGGCAGCGGCGGCGATCCTGGGCGGTTTGGCCGATGTGTTTCGTGGACGGCTCTCGTGGCTGGCCGCGGCCAATCTCGTGGCGGCGCTGGTGATCGTGTGCGTGCTCGCGTGGGCCGGGATGCATTTTCTGGTCCCGCTCATTCCGATGGGATCGGGCGGGCTCGCCTATCTCTCCGGGGCTGGCTCGTTTGCCGCCAGCGTGGCGGTGGTGGTGCTGGCGGCGGCGCTGTCGCCCGGGGTGTCGATGGCGGTTGGCGGGGCTTTGTTCGATGTCGCCGCGGCGCGGGTGGAGCGGGATATCGGGCTAGCCGAGGGGCGCGCGACGCCGCCGCACGAGGGTCTGCGCAACGGCTTGCGCATCGCCTGGCCGGCGCTGCTGCTCAATCTCGTGTCGCTGCCGCTGCTGTTTGTACCGGTGCTCAACCTATTCTGGTTTCTCGCGCTCAACGGCTATTTGATGGGCCGCGAATTTTTCTCGCTCGCCGCGCTGCGGCGGCTGACGTGGGAAGAAGCGCGCGCGCTGCGGCGCCAGCACGGCGCGGCGATCTTCGCGATCGGCTTGTTCGCCGCGCTGCTGCCGTTTGTCGCCCCGCTGTTCGCTGCCAGCGCCATGACCCGGCTACTCAAGTCGCTGTCGCCGCAACCGGGTTGACGCTCACGCCTCGCCGCGCGCCGCTAGCATGCGCTGCACGGCGGCGCGGAGCGGGGCCAAGTCGTTTTCAATGATATCGAACACAAGATTGAAGTTGACGGTCCTGTAGTCGTGCGAAATCCGATGGCGTAGGTTTACCACCTGCGGCCACGGAATTTCCGGCGCCTCCGCGCGTTCGGCGGTAGTGAGATGACGCGCCGCCTCGCCGATAATCTGTAAATTCATGGCGACGGCGTCGCGTCGCAAGCCATCGGACAAAAAGGCTGCACGATCGACGCCAGCCACGTGCCCCTCGACTGCGTCAACGGCCTCAACCAGGCGCGTCAGGTGCAGCACCGCCCTGTCAAGCATCAATCGCTTCTTTTAGCGCGTGGCGGCGAACAATGCGGTGCAGAGCGTCCTCGGTGCTCATTTCCACCTTTGCGCCTAGCTTTTCGCTTAACTCGTCCTCGATGCGGAAGAAGTCGAGGCCCATCGGTCGCGTCACCTCGACGATCAGGTCGATATCGCTGTCGGAGCGCGCCTCGTCGCGGGCGTGCGAACCGAACAGGCGCACGCGGCCGATGCCCTGGCTCTCCAGCCAGGGTTTCAGCGCGCGCAGCTTAGCAAGCACTTCATCGCGGGTCATCGGCGGCAGCCTATCACGAACCCGTCCGCCGCGCCACCAGCTTGACGATGTCGGCCATGATGGCGGTGAGCTGGAAATCCTTCGGCGTGTAAACGGCGGCGACGCCCATTTGCTTGAGCGCCAGCGCGTCCGCCGGGGGAATGATGCCGCCGACGATGAGCGGAACATCGCCGAGCCCCCCCGCGCGCATCAGCGCCATCACCTCGCGCACCAGATCGAGGTGCGAGCCGGAGAGGATGGACAGGCCCACCGCGTGCGCGCGTTTTTCCTTGGCGGCGGCGACGATTTCGGCGGGGGTCAGGCGAATGCCTTCGTAGACCGCCTCCATGCCGACGGCGCGGGCGCGCGCGGCGATCTGTTCGGCGCCGTTGGAATGGCCGTCGAGCCCCGGCTTGCCGACCAGCAGCGTCAGCTGGCGGCCGAGTTTCTGCGAAAGCGCGGCGACATCGCGCTGCACCGCTTCAATGGCATCGCCGCCGCTTTCGATCACCAGCGCAACTCCGGTGGGGCCGCGATATTCGCCGTACACCTCGCGCAGCGTTTGCGCCCACTCACCGGTGGTGACGCCAGCCTTTGCGCAAGCCAGCGAGGCCGGCATGACGTTGCGGGATTCCTGCGCGGACGCGCGCAATGTTCCCAGCGCCGCTTCGGCGGCTTTGCCGTCGCGCTGGTTGCGCCAGGCTTTCAGCCGCGAGATTTGTTCAGCCTCCGCGGCGATGTCGACGCTGAGAATGCTTTTCTCGCCCGCTTCAAGCGGGGAGGGTTCGGCTTCGGTGAAGGCGTTGACGCCGACCACTTTGGCCTCGCCGCGCTCGATCGCTTCCAGCCGCGCGCGATTGGATTCCACCAGCGCCGCCTTCATGTAATCGAGCGCCGCCGCCGCCCCGCCCATGGACTCGATCCTGGCCAGTTCCGCGCGCGCGCCTTCGGCCAGTTCCGCAACCTTCGCGGCGATCACGTGCGAGCCTTCGAACACATCCTCGAATTCCAACAGGTCGGTCTCATAAGCGAGGATCTGCTGCAGGCGCAGCGACCATTGCTGATCCCATGGCCGGGGCAATCCGAGCGCTTCGTTCCAAGCCGGCAGCTGCACCGCGCGCGCGCGTGCGTTTTTCGACAACGTCACCGCCAGCGTTTCCAGCAAGATGCGATAGACGTTGTTCTCGGCTTGGCTCTCAGTCAGCCCCAATGAATTGACCTGCACGCCATAGCGAAAACGCAGCGCGCTTGCATCGGTGACGCCATAACGCGAGCGGCCTATCTCCTCCCACAGCAAACCAAACGCGCGCATCTTGCAGGTCTCGGTGATAAAGCGCAGGCCGGCGTTGACGAAGAAGGAGACGCGGGAGAACACCCGGGTGAGGTTGACTGACGGCGCCGTCGCGGTTTCTCCTGCACGCCCCCCCTCCGGATGCTCAAGGCGCACCGCATCCAACACCGCGATCGCCGCCGCCAGCGCGAACGCGAGTTCCTGCTCCGGCGTCGCGCCGGCTTCC
>JANNQT010000080.1:0-31171 GCA_031400895.1 Alphaproteobacteria bacterium
GGCTTTGACTTCGTCGGCGGTTACCTTCCATGCGTCTTCAGTTTCCTTGCGGCCTTTTCGTTTCGCTCCACCCCACCAGTGGATACAGGGCTTCAGATGCTCGAAGCGGATCGGCTTCGTCATCGAGTAGGCTTTCTGCCCATCAGGGACGCAGTGCTCGTAGAACCAGATGTCTTTGGTCGGCTCGCCCTTCTCGAAGAACAAAAGATTCGTGCCGATGGAGGCGTAGGGTTTAAAGACGCTGTTGGGCAGGCGCACGATGGTGTGGAGGTTGCACTCCTCCATGAGATGTTCCTTGAGCCGCGTTTTGACGCCTTCGCCAAACAGCGAGCCGTCGGGCAGGACGACGGCGGCGCGACCGCCGGTTTTGAGCAGACGGACGATGAGGGCGAGGAAGAGATCCGCTGTCTCGCGCGTCTGAAAATGTTTTGGAAAGTTGCTTTCGATCCCATCCTCTTCCTTGCCGCCGAAGGGCGGATTGGTGAGGACGATATCCACACGGTCGGCCTGGCCATAGCTGATATAGGGCCGGGCCAGGGTATTGTCGTGGCGGACAAAGGAGGGATCGTCAATGCCATGCAGCAGCATGTTCGTCACGCAGAGCATGTGCGGGAGCTGCTTTTTCTCGCAGGCACGCAGGGCCGACTGCATCTTCTGTTCGTCGGCTGGTTTCTTCACGTAGCGCTCGCGCATGTGACGCAGTGCGCAGGTGAGAAAGCCGCCAGTGCCGCAAGCGGGATCGAACAGAATTTCCCCCAGATGCGGGTCGATCCGATCGACCATGAAGGCGGTGACGGCGCGCGGCGTATAATATTCGCCGGCATTGCCCGCCGATTGCAGATCGGTGAGGAATTGCTCGTAAATGTCGCCGAAGTGCTGGCGTTCGGCCAGATTGTTGAAATCGACCTGGGCGATCTTGTTCACCACCTGGCGCTTCAGCTGGCCGGATTTCTTGTAATTGTAGGCGTCCTCGAACACGTCGCGCACTACGCGGCGGCGATCGCCCAGCTTGCCGGTGAGGGCCAAGCCCTTCAGCGCCGGAAACAATTCGCCATTGATGAAGGCGGCGAGCGCCTCGCCGGTGACGCCCTCCGGGTCCGCCGCCCAATGGCGCCATTGCAGGCGCTCGGGGATCGGCGAGCGATAGCCGCTTTGCGTGATTTCGAGTTCCTGATCCTGATCGTCGATGATTTTGAGGAAGAACATCCAGCACAATTGGCTGATGCGCTGCGCATCGCCATCAACGCCGGTATCCTGGCGCATGATGTCTTGGATTGATTTGACCAGGGTGCGGACGGACATGATTATGCGGCTTCCTGATAAAGCGCGTCCTGCATCTCATGGACGGCTTGCTCGAAGCCTTCCTTGCCGCCGAAGGCGTTAATGAGCTGAACGACGCTGCCCATGGCGCTGAAGGGCGCGATTCGGAGCACATTGGCGTCGTCGAGATTGAGCACGCCCTCGTCGCTATATTTTTCCAGCAGCGCATTGAGCACGGCGCGGGCTTGGCCGCCATATTTGGTGAACACGTCGCGCTTCTTGACGTTCTCGGCCCGCTCGCGGCGGGTCAAGGGCTTTTTGTCGAAGGCGACATGGCAGATCAGGTCGAAGGGATCGAGGTTGTTGCCAAGTTCATCGGCGATAGCGTCAAGCGCCAGGCCCTCGGCTTCCAATTCCTCGATGATCGCCTGCTTGCGTTCCACCGATTTCCAGCGCTTGAGGAAATCATCGAGGCTGGCGAAACGCTTCTTCAGCGCATCCTTGGTAAAATCGCGAAGACTTTCAGTAACCAGCTTGCCGTTCTCGTCGAGATATTCCACCCGCTCGGCGATGATAGTGACCGTGACGCCATCGACATAAATCTTGCGCACGCGCTCGCCCGGCGGCAGCGGCAGGCCGGGCTGATCGACGATCACTTCGCCTTCGCCGATAAAGGGAGCGTGGTCCTCTCTTAGTCCGCCCGTTATCGCCTCATCGGGCGGCGTGATCGGATCGTCAGGGCCAGGTTCATAAATCTGCACCGGATCGCCGTCGAAATCCGGGTCGGCGAAATGGCTAGTCGCGCCGCGAAAGTCGATCACGGTGAAGTAGAATTTCTTCGTATCCTCATGAACGCGGGTGCCGCGCCCAACGATCTGCTTGAACTCGGTCATCGAGCCCACCGCGCGGTCGAGCACGATCAGGCGGCAAGTCTGCGCATCGACGCCGGTGGAGAGCAGCCGCGAGGTTGTGACCAGCACGGGATAGGGCGATTCCGGGTCGATGAAGTTGCCGAGTTGATCCTGGCCCTCCTTGTCGCTGCCGGTGATGCGCATGACATAGCGCAGGTTTTCCGCGACCAGATCGGCGTTCTCGTTGATCAGCGCCTGCCGCATCCGCGCCGCGTGTTCCTCATCGACGCAGAAAACGATGGTTTTCTGGAAGCGGTTGCCGCTTTCCTTCAGGAACTCGGTGATCTTTTTGGCGGTGAGTTTGGTGCGCTCGTCCAGCACAAGCGTCCGGTCGAAATCCTTGGTGTTGTAGATACGATCCTCGACCTCCTCGCCGTCGCGGTCCACTTGTCCCTTCTCGGGCCTATAGCCTTCCACGTCGCGGTCGATGTGAACCTTTATGACCTTGTAAGGGGCGAGGAAGCCGTCACTGATGCCCTGCCGCAAGGAATAGGTGAAAACCGGCTCGCCAAAGTAATCTATGTTGGAAACATATTCGGTTTCCTTCGGCGTGGCGGTGAGGCCGATCTGAGTCGCGCCGGTAAAGTGATCGAGGATTTCGCGCCAGGCCGAATCCGCCGCAGCGCTGCCACGATGGCATTCGTCGATGACGATCAGATCGAAGAAGCCGGGCGAAAACTCGCGATAGAGCTTCTGTCGATCCTCCGGCCCGGTGATCGCCTGATAGAGCCCGAGATAAATTTCAAACGCGGTGTCGATGCGGCGCTTGGTGTCGAGCGCCAGCGTCAGATCGACCGTGCTGCCGTCCTGCCGCTCGATGGTCTTGGCATTGGTGGATAGTTTCGCCATCGCCGCGCCGAACGGGCGGAAATCGTTCACCATCGTCTGGTCGATCAGCACGTTGCGGTCGGCGAGGAACAGGATGCGCTTCTTCCGCCCCGCCTTCCACAAGCGCCAGATGATCTGAAACGCCGTGTAGGTCTTGCCGGTGCCGGTCGCCATGACCAGAAGAACGCGGTCCCGGCCCTTGGCGATGGCCTCGATCGCCGCGTTGACGGCGTTCACCTGATAATAGCGCGGGGCCTTGCCGCTGCCGTCGTCGAAATAGTCCTGAAGCACGATCTGTTCGGCTTCAGCGTCGAGGCCCTTCCAGACGCGATAGCGCGCCCACAGATCGGCGGGCGAGGGAAAGGCGTCGAGCCCGAGATTGGTTTCGATCGTGGCGCTCTGGCCGGTGCGGTCGTGGAACACGAAGCCGTCGCCGTTGGAGGAGAACACGAAGGGGATATCCAGCGTCGCGGCGTAGTCGAGACCCTGCTGCATGCCGTCGCCGACCGAATGATTGTTGTCCTTGGCCTCGATCAGCGCGATCGGGATATTCGGCCTGTAGTAGAGAACGAAGTCGGCCTTCTTGGCCTTACCGCGCGTCACCAGCTTGCCGCGCACGATGATCCGGCCCTTGGTGAAATAGACCTCCTCCCGAACCTGCAACATATCATCCCAGCCCGCGCGCTTGACGGCGGGCAGAATGAACTTCGTGCAGATATCGCGTTCGGTGAGGCTTCGTTTATCCATCGCGCCGTGCGAATCCCCCTAATCCTTCAGTCAAGACGATATTGGCACGGCTTCGACAAAATTGCACGGAGTGGGACCCAGCAAACCCAAGGGCGCGCCAGGCTGGCAACTCTGGCGCGCAGGCGAAAGCCAGAATTCCACCTGTCCATCGGAGTGCAACGCGGCGGGCTCACTGGCGATCCCCTCGCCGACACCCATCGGATCGAGGCGGTGGCGCTGCGCGAGCTGGCGAAAGCCGTACGCGCCCAGCTAGACCGGCCCGACGTGTCGGCAACCGCCCGCGACATTGAACTTTTGCTCGACGACAGTATCGCCGGAATTTCCATCGCCGCACCCATTCGCACCGGTGGCGATCTCGACGGCTTGATCGACCTCTCGCGCATCGACTTCGACCGGCTGCGCGCGCAATTTGCCGCCGCCCGCCCGCGCACCCAGACCCAGCAAATACGTCGCGCGGTGGAAGCGCACATCGCCCGCTTGGTCAGCGCCAACCCGACCCGGCGCAATCTGGTCGAGCGCCTGGAAGACTTGGTCGCGCGCTACAATTCAGGCTCGGTTGAAACCGGGCAATTGTTTGAGGATTTGCTCGCCCTGCTCCGCGATTTGTCGGAAGAGGATTGCCGCGCCGTGCGCGAGAACCTCAGCGAAGAGGAACTCGCCGTCTTCGACATCTTGACCAAGCCTGACCTCGCCCTGACCGACGACGAGCGCGACACGGTCAAACGCATCGCCCGCGAACTGCTAGACAGGGTCCAGCACGAAATCGAAGCGATCGATTGGCAACGCAACCCGCACACCCGCGCCGCCGTCCAATCAGCGATCCGCACCATCCTCGATGAACTGCCACGCGCGCGCTATGTTGATCCCCTGTGGGCCGACAAGGTCGATCACACTTACCTCTGGATTCGCCAGCTTCATGGCGGCGAGGCCGCGGCGCTCTAGCCCTCCACCGCCTCGGTGCGAGAAGCCCCACCCAAGAGATTTCGCCACCGGTAAACCGTGGTGGACGCGAGCCCAGTCTCCCGAATGATTTCCGCCGGCGACAAGCCCAGCTCGTGGGCTTCCACGAACTTCTCCCACCGCTTCGGGTCGCGCGGCCCGCGCCAACCATGGGCGGTGTGGGCGTCCGCCGCCGCGCTTGCAGCGGCCACGTGGGAAACCGGTTGGCATGGCAATTCCCGCGCACTCATTTCCGCGCCATGCGCCGCCGGCGCCGCCGCAAATGCCATCACCGCCGCTGCGGGCGCCGCGACGGCAAAAAAGCCCTTGCGGCGGGCTTCCGCGTCGCGCTGGCGCAGTTCGCGCGCGGCAGCGGCGTCGAGCGCGTCGCGCTCCTCGGCGTGCTCCTCAGCCTTGTGCAGGCCCTTCAGCGCCTCGATGCCATAATTCATCGCCGGCTCGGAGAACGCCACGAACAAGAACAACGCCCGCATCAAGTCATCCGCCGGCAGCGGCGCGCCCGCGGCATTGACTTTGACGAATTCCCACGCGCTGTGCAGGCCCGACATCGACAAGAGCGCAAAGCCCACAAAACAGACCGCAAAGAAAAAGCAAGGCAAACGATAACCCCGCCCGCGTTCCCACGCCCGCCGCGCGTTCGCCGCCATGCAATTGGCCAGCCCTTGGGAATTGCCATAGAGCGCCGCCATCAGCGCCCCCGCCGCCGTGGGAGCGGCCCAATCGGCCATGGGAATGTGCGGCGCCAGCGCACCCCAAGCGGAAAACGCCGCCACCGAAACGGTAAGCCCCACGGCGAAACGCCTTGTCCATTGCCACGGGACGCGGGAATCGTTCATGGCGACCCCGGCGCACTTGAAGTGTCGGTCATGATCAGCCGCATCACGCGCGCTCCGAGGGCAAAGCCAGGCGCGAGGCTGAGCGCCATAAACTTAACGATGTGTTGCCGCCTATCGCGGCTTGCTCCCGCGTTCCGACAACCGCGAACGCCGACGCACGGGGCCGATCACGCGCGCACGCCGAAAATTATTTCGCGGCCGCCGCACGCGCATTCAACGCACAATTATTGCCCCACCAATTGGAAATTCGCGTGGGTAGGAACGTGGGTAGGCCGTTCATTCCATCCGCCAATTTGCCGATTATATCTTATACTATCAACAATTTCGCCGCATAGACACTGGTGGAAGGGGCTGGATTCGAACCAGCGTACGCTCTCGCGGGCAGATTTACAGTCTGCTGCCATTAACCACTCGGCCACCCTTCCATCAGGTGTCAGGCGTCAGGTTCCAGGTGTCAGGGCTTATGACACCTGATACCTGACACCCGACACCTGAAGGAGCGCTCCTATAGCCAAGCCCCCATACCCACTCAAGCCTTCCCCGCTTAGGCCCCATGCCATCCCCCCCGACCGATTGCCGCGCCGCCAGTTCGAGGAGGAGACCGGCGGTCCCTCCTGGATCTGGGGAGTGCATGCGAGCCTGGCCGCGCACGCCAACCCGGCGCGCCGGATCGAGCGCGTGGTCGCCACCCGCAACGCCGCCTCGCGCCTGCCGGAGGGGGCCGGGCCGCAGATCCTCGATCCAGACGCAATCGACGGCATGCTGCCCCCGGGCGCGGTCCACCAGGGTATCGCCGTGCGCGCGTTTCCGCTGGCGCCGCTCTCGCTTGAGGCCGCCTGCGCGCCGCCGGATGGGCGCAGCGTGCTGATCCTGGACGGCGTCACTGATCCCCAGAATGTGGGCGCGGCGTTTCGTTCCGCGGCAGCCTTCGGAGCGCGCGCGGTGATCCTGCAGGACCGCAAGTCGCCGCCGCTGACCGGGGTGCTGGCGAAAGCGGCGACCGGCGCGATCGAGCTTGTGCCGCATGTGCGCGCGGTCAACCTTGCCCGCGCGGCCGAGACGCTGCGTTCGCTGGGTTACCTCACCGTGGCGCTCGAAGGCGAGGCGAGCGAAGCTTTGGCGCAGGCATTGATCGACAAGCGGCCGGTAGCTTTGGTGCTCGGCGCCGAAGGCAAGGGCCTGCGCCCCAGCGTTGCCGAGGCCTGCGAGAAGCGCGCCCGTATCCCGATCGATGCGGCGATGGAGAGCCTCAACGTTTCAGCGGCGGCGGCGATCGCGCTGTATGAGGCCGCGCGCGGGCGCTGAGCTCAGTGTCTTTGTTTCGCGCCACCGGCACCAGCCATCGCCGTCATAACGATGCGTTTGGCGAAGAAGAGGATGCCGATCACAACCAGGAAGCCGACCAACAATACGCCGGTTTGGCTCCAGAAGCCGGCCGCCATGAAGTCCGGCAGCGCTAGCCCGTTTCCATCTCGCAACACCTCCCTGAAATGTTCGATGGCGACATAGATCAAGGTGGCGATGAAAGCGGCGGGAATCCACTGTTTCCAGGAACGCAGAAAGATCGTGGCCGCGAGCGCGATGAGGAGCCCTTGCGGGCCGTTGATTTTGTCATAGCCCGCTTCGAGCACCGCGCCCGCCTGCGCCAAATAATCCTGCATGTCGTTCCCTCCGGCGACACCAAAAGTGAACGGACACTAGGGGGCCCGCCGACGCCCGTCCAGCCGCTAGCCGGCCCCAAACCGCTCGCCCCACGCCGCCACGTCCGCGTCCTCGATTTTTTTGAACAGCACGTCAGGCGGCGTGAACAAGAGCCCGCGCGGCAGCGCGTCGAGCAGGCCCTTGTCGGTCGCCAGCGGCCAGTTGCGGTTTTTCTCCCGCACGCCCATCGCATCGAGCACGCTCTTGGCGGCGTCGGGGATGAAGGGCTGGGCCAGGATGGCGAACAGCACCACGAGATTGAGCCCGGTGCGCACGCCGATGGCGGCGGCGGCGGGATCGGTTTTAAACGCGGTCCAAGGCGCGGCGATTTGCAGATATTCGTTGCCGGCGACCCAGAGCGCGCGCAATTCGGCGGCGGCCTTGCGGAATTCCATCTGCTCGTGGAACTGCGTCAGCGCCGTCAGGCGCTGGTAGAACTCGGCCGCGAGCTTTTCTTCCGCCGGTCCCGCCTCGCCGCCATCCGGAACCTTCGAGTCAAACTTCGCGGCACAATATCGCGTAATCCGGTTGACGATATTGCCGAACACGTTGGCGAGGTCGGAGTTCACGCTTTGCTGGAATTGTTCGAGCGTGAAGGCGGCGTCGGAACTCTCCGGCGCGTTGGCCATCAGATACCAGCGCCAATAATCGCTAGGCAGTAGCTCAAGCGCCTGGTCCATGAAGATGCCGCGCTTTTCGCTGGTGGAGAATTTGCCGCCGTACCAGGTCACCCAATTGAACGCCTTCAACCGGTCCACCAGCTTCCATGGTTCCCCGGAACCCATGATGGTCACTGGAAAACTCACGGTGTGGAAGGCGACGTTATCCTTGCCCATGAATTCGACATAGGTGACATCGCCCGCGCCCTTGTCCTCGCGCCACCAACGCTCCCAATTTTCGCCGGTCGCTTCCGCCCACTCCACCGTCGCGCCGATATATTCGATCGGCGCATCGAACCAGACGTAGAACACTTTTTTCTCGAAGCCGGCGCGCGGCGCGCCGTTCTGGGTCACCTTGATGCCCCAGGCGAGATCACGGGTGATCGAGCGGTCGATCAAACCTTCATCCAGCCATTTGTACGCAATCGAACGCGCTAGCGGCGGCCAATCGTTGGATTTATCCACCCAAGCGCGGACGCGCTGCTGCATCAAGGGCTGCTTCAGGAACAAATGCGCGGTGTCGCGCACTTCGACATTGGTCGAGCCGGAAATTTTCGAGCGCGGCAGAATCAGATCGGTGGGATCGAGCAGCCGCTGGCAATTGTCGCACTGATCGCCGCGCGCGCGCTCGTAGCCGCAGGCAGGGCATGTGCCCTCGACATAGCGATCCGGCAGGAAGCGTTTGTCATCGACCGAATACACTTGTTTGGTAACGCGCTCCTCGATCAGGCCGTTCCTTTCCAGCGCCTCGCAGAAATATTGCGTCAGGCGATGGTTGGGCGGATTGGAGGAGCGGCCGAAATGGTCGAACGAGAGCTTGAAGCCGGCGCAGGCGCCCTGCTGAATCTCGTACTGCGCGTCGCAATAAGCGGCCACCTCCTGGCCCGCCTCGGCGGCCGCAAGCTCAGCCGGCGTGCCATGCTCGTCGGTGGCGCAGATGAACAGCACCTCGTGGCCCTGCAGGCGGCGAAAGCGCGCGTGCACATCCGCCGGCAACATCGAGCCGGCGAGATTGCCGAGGTGCTTGATGCCGTTAATATAGGGCAGCGCGGAGGTGATGAGGTAGCGGGCCATGGGACGCGCATGTACGGTTGCAAGCGGCTCTTGCGCAAGCGCTCGGGTTAGCGGGCGTTCACGCCATGGCCCCCGGATCGCGATTGGCGGCGCGACCGGGGAACGGTGTTTAGGCCAGAGGCGCGCTACGGCAGCCGCACCAGCGCGTTCTTGAAGTCGGTGACCTGCTCATCCATCCACGCATCGCCGCGCAACCAAAATTCCTGCAGCGCGTCCCGGTTCAGCCCCACCCACGCGATCACCAGCGGCGACATGCGGTTCACCACTCGCTCCGGCAAGCTGTTAGCGACCACTTCCGGCGGTTCGGCGATCGATACCGAGAAGCTGGGCTGGTCGCCGCCGGCGCGCTCGAAATATTTCACCCGCGGCCCGTGCCGGCCGACGCGCGTGGAGACATAGACCACCCCGGGAATGCCCGTGCGCGCCTCGGAGAGGTTCGCCATCTCGAAAACCTCGTCTTCCTCGAGTGTAGCTGCGTCCGCCATGACTGCTTTCCGACCTGTCCGGCCTAAACTTTAGCACAAGTCTCGCCGCGCGGCGAGTCAAGCCGCGTTAATGATGAGCCCCCCGGAGCGGCTGGCCTTCGAGGGTGATGCGGTGCATGACGCGGCGGTGGCCGTGATAATCGTTATTGGCGCAGTGCCAGGTGGAGCGATTGTCCCAGAAGGCGATCGAGCCCGGCCGCCATACGAACTCATAGACAAATTCCGGGCGAATGCAGTGGGCGTAGAGTTCGGCGAGCAGCACGCTCGATTCCGCCTCCGGCAATTCCTGGATGCGCGTGGTGTAGGCCAAATTCACATAGAGCGCTTTCTTGCCGCTGAGCGGATGGACGATCACCACCGGGTGCACCGCGTCCACCAATTGCTCGGCGGCGTCGGAATTGCCGATGCGGTCGCCGCGGGCGCTGCCGTAAAGCGCGTCCTTGCCGAAAATGTGCCGCGCCGAGTGTACCGCGTTCAGCGTCGATAATTTTTCCTTCATCGCCTCGGGCAGCGCGTCATACGCGGCGTACATCGAGGCAAACAGCGTGTTGCCGCCGCGGGGGGGCAGTTCGCGCGCCACCAGGATCGAGCCCATGGCCGGAACAGAATCGTAGGATTGGTCGGTGTGCCAGGCACCGCCGATATTCTCGGTCTGGTCGGCCTGTTTCGACAAAACCGCGATCTCCGGGTGCGCCGGGTGGGCGACGAGAAAGCGGTTGATGTCGATCCGCGCCCAGCGCCGCGCGAACGCGAGGTGTTGGGCTTCGTCGATGGCCTGGTCGCGAAACAAGATCAATCCATGCTCGGCGTAGGCCTCGCGCATGACCCTGAAATCGGCCTCGCCCACCTCGCGCGCCAGATCGACGCCAAGGATCTCCGCGCCCACGCCAGGCAGGGGTTTCACGCCAATCGCCATCGCCAGTCTCCGCCGAGCCTCAAGCTAACGCGGAAATGCAGCCGCGCCCAGGGGGGCGGGGTCGCTATCCGCCATCAGGCGGCTCAGCCCGCCCGGTCCGGCGCGTCGATGCGGAAGCGGCGACCGTCGCGGTTAAATTGCAGCTGCTCGGGGGTGAGTTCGAAGCCGACCAGAATTTCGAAATTCTCGCCCGAGACCTCGGCGTTGGCGCGGGGGATCTCGATGCGCTCAATCTGTTCGGTGCGGGTCACCACCTGTTCGCCGCGGCGCCAGCGCACATCGACGTCGAAATAAGCTTTCTCGATCGGCGCGCGCCCGCGCCGGGTCACCGCCACCCAGTAACGATAAGTCTGGCGGTCGGCGGTGGCGGCCGGGCCGCGCCCGAAGGCCATGTCGATCTCGATGCTCATGGCGATCGGGTCGGCCTCGACATAGCGGCACAGCCCACGCACGCCCTGCATCTCGGCGGTGAAGGTGATGCCGGCATAGCGGCTGGTGTCCTCGCCGACGAAGCTGACCAGCCGGGAATTGTCATAGAGCACGCCCATCAGCGGACACGGGCCGACATTGGGACGGTCGTCCTGTCCCAGCATGCGCTCGAAGACGTTCGGCGGCGCGGGGGCTTCGGTGCTCTCGGGGGCGACCCCGCCCGGCAATTCGATGGTCCGCCCCTCGCGCGTCCCGCCGCAGCCCGTCAGCGTCAGCGCGAGCGCGGCCAAAAGTGCAGAGGCAAATTTCATGTTCAAAACCTTTTCCCAAACCCGCGCGCGCCCGGCGACGGGCCGTGATAGCTTCGCGCCGGCCCAGCCGCAACCAAGGCCGGCGCCTTGCCCTGAAAGTCCCTATTCGAGCCCGATGCTGACACCGGAAAAACCCACGCTTTCAATCCTCTTAGCTGCACCCCGGGGCTTCTGCGCCGGGGTCGACCGGGCCATCCAGATCGTCGAGCAGGCGATTTTGAAATGGGGGCCGCCAGTCTATGTGCGCCACGAGATTGTCCACAACCGCCATGTGGTGGAGCGCCTGGAGGCGCTCGGGGCGGTGTTCGTGGAGGAATTGGATTCCTGTCCCGACGACCGCCCGGTGATCTTCTCGGCTCACGGCGTGCCCAAAGCCGTCCCTGCCGAGGCGCGGCGGCGGGCGATGATCTATGTCGACGCCACCTGCCCGCTGGTCTCCAAAGTGCACGTGGAAGCGCAGCGCCATTTCGAGGAAGGGCGCGAGATCGTGCTGATCGGCCATGGCGGCCACCCCGAAGTGATCGGCACCATGGGGCAATTGCCGGCGGGCGCGATTAGCTTGGTGGAAACGGTGGCGGACGCGGAAGCTTTCACGCCGGCCGATCCGGGGAAGCTTTCGTTCGTGACGCAGACGACGCTCTCGGTGGACGACACTGCGGCCATCGTCGCTGTGTTGCAGCGGCGCTTCCCAGCCATCGCGGCGCCGCACAAGGAAGACATCTGCTACGCCACCACCAACCGCCAGGACGCGGTCAAAGCCATCGCCCGCGATGCGGATTTGGTGCTGGTGATCGGTTCGCCAAAGAGCTCCAACTCGGTGCGGTTGGTGGAAGTGGCCAAACGCGCCGGCGCGGCCGAGGCGCGGCTGGTGGGATCTGCGGCGGAGGTGGATTGGGCTTGGTTTGAGGGCGTCGCGCGCGTGGGCGTCACCGCCGGCGCCAGCGCGCCGGAAGATCTGGTGGCAGCGCTAATCGCGGCGATCGCGGCGCGCTTCGATGCGCGGATCGAGGAAGTGGCGGTGACGCGCGAGGATGTGGTGTTCAAACTGCCGCGGGTGTTGGTGGAGTGAGCGCGCACGACATCGGACAGCCGGCTTCCAGCCGGCATACGGTGTCTGCAAATGCACAGGGCCTGGGTATGTTCGTAACAGCGTCTGCCGGCTGGAAGCCGGCTGTCCGAGGTGGTGCGCACTTGAATCACGAATTTGCCACCCTGCTGGCGCAACTCATCGCCAACGTACGCGAGACGCGCTATGGGCGCACGCCGGTAATCGGCGTATCCGGCGCGCAGGGTTCGGGGAAATCTTACCTGTGCCGCGCTTTTGCTGCGGCGAACCTGGGCGTGGCGCATTTCTCCATCGACGACTTCTACATGCCCCGCGCCCGGCGCCGCGAACTCGCGCGCACGCTGCACCCCTTGTTCATCACCCGCGGCCCGCCTGGCACGCATGATCTCGGCTACGCCCTGGGCATGATGGCGACCATGCGCGGCGCCACTGAGCTCTGCGAAACGCGACTGCCGCGCTTCGACAAGGCGAGCGACGAGCGCATCGAAGCGGCGATCGGTTTTCGTGGCAAACCGGAGGCGTTTCTCATCGACGGCTGGTGTCTCGGCGCGCTCGCGCCCGATCTGGGTCCGCCCTTAAACGCGATTGAAGCAAGCGATCGCGACGAAGCCTGGCGCAAGGCGCAAAACGCGTTCCTGTTCGATGCCTACGCCCACTTTTTCGCGCAGTTCGACGCCATCGTGTATCTCAAAGCGCCAAGCTGGGAGGTGGTGAAAAGCTGGCGCGCCGAGCAGGAGGCGGAGACTTTGCGCCGCGCGCTCACGCCCAAGGACAGCGCCCGCCTGGACCGGTTTATGCAGCACTATGAGCGCATCACCCGAGCCATGATGGCGGGCGGGCACTGCGCGCATTGGTTGGTGGAGTTGGATGAAGCGCGCGCCGTGATCAACATCGCACCGAATCCGCCTAAATCCGCCTCATGAGCACAATCATCGATATCTGGACCGATGGCGCCTGCAGCGGCAATCCCGGCCCTGGCGGCTGGGGGGCGGTGCTGCGCGCGGACGGTCATGAGAAGGAACTCTCCGGCGCGGAAGCGGCCACCACCAACAACCGCATGGAGCTGATGGCGGCAATCGAGGCGCTCAGCGCGCTGAAAAAGCCAAGCACAGTGCGGTTGCACACCGATTCCAAATACGTGATGGACGGCGTCACCAAATGGATTCACGGCTGGAAGAAAAACGGCTGGAAAACCGCCGACAAAAAACCGGTGAAAAACGAAGATCTCTGGCGCGCGCTCGACGCCGCCAATGCGCGCCACCAGGTGACGTGGAAATGGGTCAAGGGCCACTCAGACGATGTGATGAACGATCGCGCCGACGAGTTGGCGCGCGGGGCGATCAAAACGCTGCGCTAAATTCGCACTTGGGTGAAAAACAAACACCGTCATTCCGGGGCGGCCGAAGGCCGAACCCGGGCAAGGGATGTGCTGGTTGCCCCTGGGTTCCGGATCGCGCTCCGCGCGTCCGGAATGACGATGTTATTCTTGCGGATGGTTGACTTCCAGATATAGTGTAATATAGAACTATTATCGTTCAACCTTCAACTATACGGACTTCCCTATGCCCTCCCGCCGCCATGTCCTTGCCCTGCTGGCCGCCACGCCGTTTGCTTCGGCGTGCTCGAACAACCTCCCCGATTACACCGCCGCTTGGCGCGACCCCGGCGCCGGCGAGGCCGATCCGCGCCGCTTTGCTCTCGCGCACGCCATCCTCGCGCCCAATCCGCACAACACCCAGCCCTGGCTGGTGGAATTGCGCGGCGAAGATGAAATGCTGCTCTATTGCGATCTTGATCGCCGCCTGCCGTTCACCGATCCGATGGATCGCCAGATCACCATGGGCTGCGGGGCGTTCCTCGAGCTTTACCGCATCGCCGCAGCTCAGCAGGGCCAAGTAGCGGAGGTGACATTCATCCCCGATGGCGCCCCTTCGCCGCGTCTGGATGCGCGCCCGCTGGCGCATGTGCGCTTCAACCCGGTCGCTAACGCCGCGCCCGATCCGCTGTTCGCGCACATCGTCGCGCGCCGCACCAATCGCGAGCCCTTCCTGGATCGCACGGTCGATAACGCCACGCTAACCGAGATCGGATTGGACGCTTTGCCTGGCGCCCCGCGATCACCACAGGCGGAAAACATGGCTGTGTTTTCAGAAAATGGTGGTGCGCTCAACACCCAGATCCGCGACCTGGTCTGGCGCGCGTTCGACCGCGAGATGCGCACGCGCGGGGCGCAGGAGGAGACGTATCAATGGCTCCGCTTCGGCCGCGAGGAGCGCGCGCGTCAACGCGACGGACTCTACATCGATGTCCCCGTTCCTGGCGTGCTGCGCGCGCTCGGCATGCTCAACGAAGAGACTGTGGTGAATCCAGACTCCAGCGCCAACAAAAAAGTCGCCGAAGAGTGGAAGCGCAAAGCCGATACCGCGCCGGCCTTCATGTGGCTAACCACGCCCGGCGACACACCAACCACGCGCCTCCTGGCCGGCATGGCCTACGCGCGCATGAATCTGGCGGCCACCGCGGCGGGGCTGGCCATGCATCCGTGGAGCCAGGCGCTGCAGGAATACGCGGAAATGGCTGAGCTCTACGCGGAAGCGCACACGTTGCTGGGTGCGAGCGCGGGGCACACCGTGCAGATGCTGGTGCGGGTTGGCTACGCCGATCCGGTCGAGCCGGCTGCACGGCGCGACATCGAGGCGTTCGTTCGCGCATGAAGAAGGACGAAGCGGCGCTGCGCATCGCGTTTCAGGCGCTCTCCGAGATCGCCATCATTGGCCACTTGGCCGACACCGCTTTGGCGCAGGCTTTGCCGGAAGAACTCTCCGTCGCCGGCTTTGGCGTCTTGAATCATTTCGTGCGGCTCGGGGTCGAGGGCGAGAGTCCGAGCAAACTGGCGCGCGCGTTCCAAGTCACCAAGGGGGCGATGACCTACACACTGCAACAGCTGGAAGCGCTTGGCTATCTGCGCATCGCCGCCGACCCCGCCGACGCGCGCGCCAAGATCGTGCGCCTCACCGCCAAGGGCCGCCGTGCACGCGACAAGGGCGCGGCGTCAGTGCGCCCTGGCATGGTGCAATTGCTTGATGTAATCGGCGCGGAAGAGTTCGCACGGGCGCTGCCGTTTTTGGTGAAGCTGCGTGAAGTGCTCGACGCGGCGCGGGATTAGCGCGCGTTTCATTCAGATTGAATCGCACCCTGATCCATCGCCGGACTGCGCGGGGTTCAAGCTGAAAGCAACAAGTTCAGCCCGCGCGCTTCACCTGCAGCGTCACCCCGTCGACGCCGGCGATCTCCACGCTTTCGCCTTCCGTCAGCGCCTCCGCGCTCACCGCGCGCCACACCGTATCGCCGACTTTGACCGAGCCCAAGCCATCGGCGAAACTCGCCACCACGCCGCGCGAGCCGATCAAGGCCTGCCCGCGTTCGTTGAGGCCGTTGGCTTCGCCTTCGCTGCGCCAGCGTTGCACCAACGGGCGGCCGAAGGCGGTGAGCGCGATCACCAGCACCGCAAACACGCCAAGCTCCGTGACCCAGCCGGTCGGCGCGAGCCAAGCGATCAGCGCGGTCAGAAACGCCGCCACCGCCGGCCACAACAGATAGGTGGTGCCGCTGGCCATTTCCGCGATCAGCAACACCAGGCCAAGCAGCAGCCAATGTTGCGGCCCGATCTGGTCGACCAGGGACATCAGCGCGTCCATCAACGCGGCGCCGGATTTGGCGCAATTGGCGCTGTCCAGGGCCCGCCGCCAGCGGCGGCTTCGCCCTGGGTGTTGAGCGCGCGCAGGCCTTCAACCAAGCCAGCCAGCCCGGAAAGATCGGCGGGGATGATCACGGTGCGCTGCTGGTTTGAGGAAGCCAGCTGGCCAAAGGCCTCGACGTATTTGAGCCCAAGGAAATAGCGGATGGCGTTGACATCGCCCTTGGCGATGGCCGCGGAGACCACTTCGGTCGCCTTGGCTTCCGCGTCGGCCGAGCGTTCGCGGGCCTCGGCGTCGCGGAACGCGGCTTCCCTGCGGCCCTCGGCCTGCAGGATCGCCGATTGCTTGGCCCCCTCGGCGCGCAGCACGGCGGCGGCCTTGTCGCCTTCTGCTTCCAGGATTTGCGCGCGGCGCTCCCGCTCGGCTTTCATCTGCCGCGCCATCGATTGGGTGATATCGGCCGGCGGGGTCAGATCCTTGATCTCGATGCGCAGCACCTTGGTGCCCCAGGTATTGGTGGCCGCGTCGATCACCGACAGCAGCCGCGCATTGATAGCGTCGCGCTGCGACAGCACTTCGTCGAGATCCATCGAGCCCACCACGGTGCGCGCATTGGTGACGCAGAGATTAAGGATGGCGTGGTTGAGGTTTTGCACCTCATAGGCGGCCTTGGCGGCGTCGATGATCTGGATGAACACCACCGCATCGACGGACACGACGGCGTTGTCCTTGGTGATCACGTCTTGGCGGGGTACGTCGAGCACGGTTTCCATCATCGACAGCCGCCGGCCGACGCGGTCGACGAAAGGAATCAGAAACGAAATCCCGGGGCGCAGCGTTCGGACATAGCGGCCGAAGCGCTCAACCGTCCATTGCTGTCCCTGCGCCACCACCTTGATGGCGCTGAACGCCAGTACCAAGGCCATCACTACAAAGAAAATCGCAACGCCGCCGAACATTCTGTTCTCCTTGTGGCGAATGGGGAGTAGCGAATAGCGATTGGGGCTGGCTTAGCCCCCCCATTCGCCACTCGCCATTCGCCAATCCCTATAATTGCCCCAGCATGTGCTCGGCGCTGGAAACCTTGTATTCACCACCTTCTTCAAGGTTGAGTTGTTGTACCACGCCGTCCTTGACGATCATTGAATAGCGCTTCGATCTGAGCCCCATGCCGAACTTCGAAAAATCGGCGTCAAGGCCCAGCGCCTTGGCGAACTCGCCCGAGCCGTCGGCGAGCATGACGATGTCGTCGGCGGCCTGGTCCTTGGCCCAGGCCTTCATAACGAACTGATCGTTGACCGAGGTGCAAGCGATCGTGTCCACGCCCTTGGCCCGGAGCGCGGCGGCTTGCTCCTTAAAGCTCGGCAGATGCTTGGCCGAACAAGTCGGGGTAAACGCCCCGGGCACTGCGAACAGGGCCACGGTTTTGCCGCCGAACAGCTCAGCCGTGCGCGCCTTCTTGGGCCCCTCGGCGGTGGGGATGGAAAATTCAACATCTGGCAGGCTATCGCCGGCTTTGATCATGGGTCTCTCCTCGCAATACCGGGCTCTATCTAGGGACTGGCGCCCCCTTATGCGAGCACCCTCTTGCGTGGGCCAGGGGAAAGCGCAAGCATCGCCCCATGTCTGACCGGCTCGCGGGCAAACTCTTGGTGGCCATGCCGGGGATCGGCGATCCCCGCTTCAACCGCGCCGTCATCATGATGTGCGCGCACGATGCCAAGCAAGCCATGGGCGTCATCGTCAACAAGCCCAAGAGCGAACTCACCCTAAACGACGTGCTCGGCCATCTCGGGCTGGACGCGGAATCCGAACTGGCCGAGCGCAAGGTGCTCGACGGCGGCCCGGTGCGGCGCGAGCGCGGCTTCGTGTTGCATTCCGACGACTTCATCGCCAGCGGCGCTACCCAGCGCCTCGCGCCTGGCATCAGCCTCACCTCCACCCGCGACGTGCTCGAAGCGGTCGCCAACAGCGCCGCGCCCGAGCGTTTCGTGCTGGCGCTCGGCTACGCCGGCTGGGGCGCGGGGCAGCTGGAGGAAGAGCTGAAGAAAAACGCCTGGCTGGTGGTCGAGCCTGACCAGGCCATCGTCTACGGCGAAGCCCACGACAACAAATGGACCCGCGCCATCGCCACGCTCGGGCTTGACCCGAGCCAGCTTATGGGTGCGATGGGCAACGCGTAAGCGCGCTTACGCAAATCCGCGCGCCGCGCGCGAGAAAACGCAGCGCCTTATCTTGTCGCCGCCACAGCGCCCCCCCATGTCCTCGCCCCGCGCGCCGCGATGGGGCGCGGGACAAGAGAGAAAACGCATGCAAAAATCCCCGCTCTACGCCCACATTCTGCTCGACCGTTCCGGCTCCATGGAGGATTGCCGCGACACCGCGATCGACGCCTTCAACGAATATGTCATGGGCCTGCGCCGTTCCGATGAGGTCGACGCGCGGCTGTCGCTGACCATTTTCGACTCGGAAAGCATCGACGCGATTCAGCACGCCGAGCCGGCGAAAAGCTTCGTGGAGCTGTCGCGCGCCAATTACGTGCCGCGCGCCTCCACCCCGCTGCTCGACGCCATCGGCCACGCCGTGGCCGAGATCGACAAGGTCGCGCTACGCAAGGACGAGAAAGTCGCGCTCGTCATCCTCACAGACGGCTTCGAAAACGCCAGCAAGGAGCACACCAAGGAGACGATTCGGAAGCTGCTCACCGACCGCCAGGACAACAAGGGCTGGCTGGTCACCTTCCTCGGCGCCGATGTCGACGCTTTCACCGAAGCGCAAGCGATCGGCATTCAAGGCGGCCAGTACCTGCATCTGAAGAAGGGCAAAATGCGCGCGGCCATGGGCCACGTCTCGGCCTCGCAAACCCGCTACGTGCGCACCGGCAACATCGAGGCGGGCGACTTCACCGCCGAAGAACGCGAGGATGCTGGCAAGGAATGAGCCGCTCCCGGACCGCCGGCTTCCAGCCGGCGGTCCGGCAATTCATCAAGCCGGCGCTTCGTTGTCGTGCGCCACAGTTTCGCCCATCAGCACCAATTCTTCCGCCGACGTGGGATGCACCGCGCAGGTGGAATCCCATTGCGCCTTGGTGAGCCGCGCCTTCACCGCGATCGCCGCCAGCTGAATGAGTTCCGGCGCCTCAGGGCCGGCCAGGTGCACGCCGACGACGCGGTCGCTGGCATCCTCCACCACCAGCTTCATCAAGCTGCGCTGCTCGTTGCCGGCGAGGATGTGCTTCATCGGCCGAAACGAAGTCCGATAGATGCGCACCGCCCCAAGCTCGGCGCGCGCGGCCTCCTCGGTGAGCCCTATCGCGCCCACGGGGGGCCGCCCAAACACCGCCGAGGCGACGTCGGCGTGGTCGAACGCGGTGGGGCGCTTGTGGAACTCGGTGTCGACGAAAGCCGCCGCCTCGCGGATCGCCACCGGGGTCAGATTGATGCGGTCGGTGACGTCGCCAACGGCGAAGATCGAGGCCACATTGGTGCGCGAATATTCGTCCACCTTGACCGCGCCGCTCTTGGCTAGCTTCACGCCCGCAGCCTCCAGCCCCAGCCCGCTGGTATTGGCAACCCGCCCGATTGCGAACATCAGCTCATCGACCTCCAGGCGCATGCCATTGGACAGCGTCGCCAGCTTGCGCGCTTGCGGCAGCGGCGCGATCTCCTTCAGCACCGCATTGGTGACGACGTTGACGCCGCTGCGCATCAATTCGCCCTGTACGTGCTCACGCACATCGGCATCGAACCCACGCAAGATCCGGTCACCGCGATAGAGCAGCGTCGTCTCCGCGCCGAGGCCGGAGAAAATCGAGGCGAACTCCACCGCGATATAGCCGCCGCCGACGATCAGGATGCGCTCGGGCAATTTTTGCAGCAGAAAAGCGTCCGCCGAGGTGATGCCAAGCTCCTGGCCCTTCAGCTCCAACGGCCGGTAAGTGTGCCCGCCAGTGGCGACCAGGATACGCTCGGCGCTCATCGCCGCGCCTCTGGCTTCGAGCCGCACGCTGTTGGCGTCGAGCACGCTGGCGCGCTCTTCGTAGATGGTGACGCCGGCGGCTTCGAGATTTTTGCGGTAAAGACCCGAGAGCCGCGCGACCTCGGCCTGCACATTGTCGCGCAGCGTCGACCAATCGAACCGCGCCAGCTCCACGCTCCAGCCGTAAGCCTTGGCGTCTTTGAACGACTGGCTGAACTCGGACGCGTAAACCAAAAGCTTCTTCGGCACGCAGCCGCGGATCACGCAGGTGCCGCCGATGCGATAATCCTCCGCGATTCCCACCCGCGCGCCCGCCTTCGAAGCCAGCCGCGCCGCGCGGACGCCGCCCGAGCCGGCGCCGATGACGAAGAGGTCGTAATTGTAAGCCATGAGTTTCACTCGGACCGCTGCAAATCGCGCCTGCGGACATTGGCGCTAATATTCGGAAGCACAATTAGGTGAAGCATTATTCCACCCATCCCGCGCCCAGCTTCGTCATTCCGGGGCGCCCGCTGGGCGAGCCCGGGAATGACGGCATGAGTTTTAGCAACTCAGCCTGGAACCCGCCCTAATCCTCGGCCCCTGCCGTCACCCAGGCTTTCACTTGATCGCGCATGGTGGGGTCGAAACGGCGGGCGATGTTGGTGCGATTGTCGCCGGCGACGTGGATGCCGGCCAGGCGGAAGCTCTTGGTCGGCGCCGACCATTTGAACACCGGACAGCCGCTTTGGCCCGGCATGGTGTCCATCTCATAATGGATCTTGGCGCGCGAAATCATGCTGGGGATGATGGCGCCGAACGCGGTCTTTAGCTTGATGTGGGGCTGGTCCTCGTCGGGATAGCCGGCCACGCTCACGTCCGAGCGCGCCAGTTCGCCATTGTCCATCGGCGCCTGGTCGGCGACGTTGACGCACTCGCCTGCCCAGCGAAACAGCGCGTCGGAGTCGAGCACCGCGACGCCGAAATCGTTGGTGAAGGATTCCTCGCCGATGCTGCCGCGATAGCCGCGCGCGACCTTGCCCAAGGAGACGATGGCCTTGGCCGCGTGGGTGCCGTCCTTCATGCCGGCCATCGCCGTAATCGATTTCGCCCATTGCTTGCGGTTCAACGAGTACAAATTGTGGGCCGCGGTCAAGATCAGCCGCGGCGCGATCAAGAGGCCGGTGCCGTAGCCGGCGTCGGCGGGGCTGTCGGTGAAATTGATGTGCAGGCAGCAGAACGCCCGCCAGGGCGTGACCGTGACGTCCGCGACCGCGACGCGCTCGTCGCCTCCGCCTTGGATCAGCTTGCGCATGCCGCCGCCGCTCGGCTGCGTGCGCGGGAACATGCGCGAAAGGAAGGAGGTCATCGGTTGGATCCGATGGCGCCCGCATCGTCGTCGTCATCCGCGTCCGCCTCGCTGACCTCCAACGGCGCGGCCATGAGCCAAGCGGCGACATCCGGCGTCTCATCCGCGTCGGATGGTTGCGCCTGCGCGCCGTCGGTATCGGCGAAGGGATCGGCGATGGCGTTGAGGGCCTGCCGCTGCCCGCCGCCGCCCGTGGGAGGGGCATCGCCCTCGCGCCGGGCGGCTTCGGTAAGCTCGGTGGCCTCGGCGTTGCGCTGCCGATAGCGGTCCTCGGCCTCTTCGCGGCGTTGTTCGCTCTCAAGCTGGCGGATGCGCTGGTTGTTGTAATTGATGCGGAAGGTGAACACCTCGCCGATCGCCGCGAAACCTTCGCGCACCAGCGTGAACGGCATCAGCGTGACGGCAACGAGTTCGTTGCGGCGGTCGATCGTGTAAGTGGCCGGCATGCCATCGACCATCATCTCGATGCGGGTGCGTGAAGTCGCGAACACGCCGGCGGGAACCGCGAGAGACATCACCGGCGCCTCGTTGGGCAGGTGCACCACCTCGGTCTGATCGGTGACCCCAGCGACTCGAAGACCGAGCGCATAAGGCGCGGGCGCGCGGTAGCAGATGGCGGCGCGGCATTGTTCGGCGGTGGCCCCCGCCAGCGCCGCCGCGCCCTCGGCCTCGAACAGCGGCGTCAACGAAAGGCTCAGATAATTGGGGTCGCTGCGCAGCCGCCCGCAAATGGCCGCCTTCGGGTTGTTCGCCGCCGCCGGCGTGCATTCGAAATAGCCGAGCGCGGCTTGGCGAAGTTCCTGGTTGAGCGCGGCGAAGTCGCAGGCCGTGCCAAAATTGCAGCCCGAATATTGGAACGGATCGACGATGCGGCGGAAAATTACGCGCGGGTGTTGTTCGGTTCCCGGGGCGCCGGAGAATTCTCCCGTTGGCGCGCCGCCGCCGGCGCCACCAAGGGCGGCGGCGCTGCGCACAAGGTTGGTGAGGATTTGCCCGGCCTGCCCCTCCGAACGGGAATTGATGTAGTAGAGCAGCCGCGTCTGCGGATCGACCTGGACCCGGTATTCCTCGTTGGCCCAGGTGCTCGCGGCGCCTTCCAGCATGTAGCTGGCGTTGGGGTCGCCGACATAGAACGGTTCGGAGATGCGCAGCGTCAGTTCACGGCCGACGTCCACCAGCTCAACATAGAATAATCCCTTGGGCGCGGCGTAGTGCAAGCCGCTGCGCACGCCCGCGTCGGAAAAATCCACCGGCGTCGAGCGCACCGCAGAGCACCCGCTCACGCCCAAGGCCGCCGCCGATATGGCCAGAAATTTACGCATGTCCCCACCTCGCTATGGCGGTAACGTAGGCCCATGGTTAACGGATTGGCAAGCGGAACAAACCGCGCCTCAGAACGGCCCGCCGGCCTCTTCCGCGCCGATGGCCTTGAGCGCGAAGGCGTAATCGTGGGCGATTTCGCGCAGATATTCGAAGCGTCCCGCCGCGCCGGCATGGCCCGCGCCCATGTTCATCTTCAGCAGCACCGGTTTGCCGCTGCTGGTGTGCGGCCTGAGTTTCGCCGCCCATTTCGCCGGCTCCCAATAAGTGACGCGCGGATCGGTCAAACCCCCGGTCGAGAGCACGGCGGGATAGGCGCGGCATTCGATGTTTGAATAAGGGCAATAGGAGGCGATATAATCGTAAGCTGCTTCACTCTCCAACGGATTGCCCCATTCTGGCCATTCCGGCGGGGTCAGCGGCAGTGTTGCATCGCTCATGGTGTTCAAGACATCGATGAACGGCACGCCGCCGATCACACCTGCCCACAGGTCGGGGCGCATATTGTTGATCGCGCCCATCAGCAGCCCGCCGGCGGAGCGGCCTTCGCAGACAATGTTACCGGCTCGCCCATAGCCTCGCGCGATCAGCTCCTCGGCGCAGGAAATGAAGTCGGTGAAGCTGTTCTGCTTCTCGAAGCGCCGCCCCTCCTGGAACCAGCCGAATCCCATTTCCGAACCGCCGCGCACATGGGCGATGGCGTAGATCCAACCGCGATCGACCAGCGAGAGACGCCGAACCGAGAAATCCGCGTCCATGGAAATGCCGTAGGCGCCATAGCCGTAAAGATAGAGCGGCGCCGAGCCATCGGTCGGCGTTCCGCGCTTCATCAACACCGTGATCGGCACGAGCTTGCCGTCTGGGGCGGTGGCGAAAAGGCGCTGCGCCAGATAATTGGTCGGTTCGTGGCCGGAGGGAATCTCCTGCGTCTTGCGCAACACCCGCGTTCGCGCGCCCATGTCGTAATCGTACCATTGCGGCGCCGTGGTGGGGGATTCGTAAATGTAACGCTGGATCGCCGTGTCGTATTCGTAGCCGCCGGCCAGATCGAGGTTGAACGCCTCTTCCTCCAACGCGATCGCGTGCTCGTCGCCATCGGTGCGGCGCACGACGAGACGCGGCAGCGCATTGGCGCGTTCAGCGCGCACTAGATAATTCTTGGTGGCGTTGAGGCTGATAATATAGCGACCTTCCTGGTGCGGGACGAACTCGCGCCATTGCCGGCGCGCGGTGTCGCCCGGCGCGCAGGTCATCACCTTGAAATCGACTGCGCCATCGGCATTGGTGAGCACGCACCAGCGTCCGTCCCAGTGGGTCGGCGAGTAGAGCAGTTCCGGTTCGCGGGCGTGGAACAAGCTCGGCGCGGCGGTGGGATCGCCGGCGGGAATGGTGTACGTTTCGGACTGCGCGCCATTGCCGGTGGAAATGAGAATAAACTCGCGGCTTTCGCTCGCGCTGACGCTGAGGAAGAAACCCTCGTCGGGCTCGTCATAGACCAGCACATCCTCGCCCCCGCGTGCGAGTCGGCGGTAAATTTTCGCCGGGCGGCCATTGTCGTCGCGCAACACCCAGAACAGGTAATGCGCATCCGGCGACCAGCAAAACTCGCCGGTGCAGTTTTGCACGCTCTGACTCAAAGTCGTGCAATTGGCCAGGTCCTTGACCAAGATCGTGTAGATTTCCGAACCCTGCTCATCGACGGCGTAGGCCAGCAGCGCGTGATCGGGCGCGTGCTGCGCGGAAACGACCTTGTAGAAATTTTTGCCGGCGGCTTGTGCTTCGACATCGAGCAGCACTTGCTCGGGGCCTGTTTGTCCGCGTGGACGACGCGCGTATTTCGGGTGCTGCGCGCCGGTCTCGAAGCGGCGATAATATTCCCACGCGCCATCGGGCGTCGGCACGGAGGCATCGTCTTCCTTGGTGCGCCCGCGCATCTCCTGGTAGAGTTTTTCCCGCAACGCCGCGGTCGAAGCCATCATGGCTTCGCGATAAGCGTTTTCCTCGTCCAGATAAGCGCGCACGTCGGTGCGCAACAGCGATGGATCGCGCATCACCTGCTGCCAATTCTCGTCCTTGAGCCAGGAATAATCGTCCGTGCGCACGCGGCCCAATTGTTCGAAGCGCTTGGGCTCGCGGCGGGCGATCGGGGGCATGGGTGGGCTGTTCATTGAAGCATCCGTTGCAGCGCGGTTAGGGAACAGCGCGAGTATCGCCGCGTACGGCGGCAGATTTTCACGCCCGCGTGCGGCCCATGCTGAAATTCACGGCAGAATGCGAAGCAAGGCAGCCATAATTCCGAGCGCGCCGACCGTCCAAATTATCTGCTCGGTGCGCGATTTCGCGATCAGCGTCTCCAGCCTCGCCAAGCCGGTTTTCAGTTCGCCCACGCCAGCGCGAAGGAGGCCCAAGTCGGTTCTGATCTCGTCCAGCTGCTTGTCGCGAGCGCCAGCCCCACTGGCGACAACCGACGCCACTGCCTCCGCCTGGGATCGGTCGAACCCCGCGCCCTCAAGCTTTTTGGTGATTTCCAGGGTATCGACCATAACGCAGCTTACCCCCCTTTCCAGGCAAGCTCAAGTCAGCCGCATCAGCAACGCGGTTGCATCGTCGCTTTTCTTGAAGCGCGGATGCTTGTCGCCGGCGGCGTCGGCGTGTTCGATGGCGCGGACTTCGCGGCCCAGTTCGTGCAGGCCCTTGTCCAGCGCCGCGCTCACCAAACCCGCGGCATCATAGGCGCGATAGCGATCGACCAGCGCTGAAAATCCATCCGTCATCAGCAACACGTGCGCGGGCCGGGCGAGCGTAAACGCGAACGCGCGCGCGTGATCGGCACTGGCGGGATCGAGGCAAAAGGTCCAGCGCGAACCCGGCTGGTTTAGTTCCGCGCGCATGCGGCGCAGCATGGCGATGGTGTCGGCGCGGCGCAGCAGCGGCTTGTCCTTGTCGGTCTGTTTAGCAGCGAGCGCGCTTTCATCATCCGCGGCGTCCTCCGGACCGCCAGCGATGAACACCGCGCCCGCGGCGTCGAGCGCGAACAAGCGGCAATCGCCGAGATCGAGGCCATGAAGCCCGTGGCCCTGGTTCTCCGTGACGATCAGGGTCGATGCGATGGGCAACTTCCAGCGCGGGACGGCATTCACTCTCTTGTGTTCCCAATCCAAACGGGTCTGTTCGGCAGCAAATGCCAGGGCCGCGCGCAAATCTTCTTCATAAAGGCCACGCGGGTCATGCAATTGGGAGTGCAGGCGCGAATTGAGCTTGGTTGCGATCCAGGCTGCGTCGGAGACATGGTCCATCTCCGGCTGGTCGTGCAGGTCTGTGGCGCCGTCGATCACCCACGCATAGCCGGCGCGTGATCCGCAAGAATCGTCATTCTGTTTGGCGCGGTCGCCGGCAAGGGAAAGCGACTCGACGAAGGTGAGCACGGGAGCGGCCTAAGCCGGATAAAGCAGGCTGATATTTTCGGCCACGCAGGCCGGGCGCTCCTGGCCCTCAACTTCGATCGTACATTGGTTGACCAATTGCAACGCGCCGGCGCGCTGCTCGGCCGAGATGAGTTTGACCCGCATGCGGATGCGCGCGCCCACTGGCACGACATTAGTGAAGCGCACCCTGTTGGAGCCGTAATTTACCCCGCGCGCCACGCCCTGGTACTGGACGATGTTCTTGGCCAGGAACGGGATCAGCGACACAACGAGAAAGCCGTGCGCGATCGGCGCGCCGAGTTCCTTGGTCGCGCGCTCGATATCGACATGTATCCATTGATGGTCGCCGGTGGCGTCGGCGAAGCGATTGACCCGGTCCTGGGTGATCTCCAGCCAATCGGAAACGCCAAGCTCCTGGCCGACCAGGCTGGGCAGTTCGGATAACGGGACTTCACGCATGGGGTCTCCTGGGTGTTGGCGTAAACGGGGCGGGGTGCGTTGTCGAGTTCGTCGCCAATCAGGCGCCAAGCGTCATCACGAATGCACCGCCCGCCGCCTCGAACTGGCGATCATTGGTCCAGAAAGCCGAGCAGCCATGATGTTGGGCGTAGCTCGTATAGATAGAAAGCATCCGAATCGAAGCGGCTTGTAGCCAGGATCAGCGCCTGTTGACACTCCGCTACATTCTCGCCGCCTGCCAGTCTGGGCCAGTCGCGAGCAGCCGCTTCGCCAGTGATCGGCCCAGCCAACAGGGCCACGCCCAACATCAGCCCAGAAATTCGCGGCATCGCCATCTTCCCTGGATATCTCATGGCTAGGTTGACGCATTTGCCGGCGCTGTACAATCCCGCGAAGCCCAATTCGCGCCTTCCCAGCGCCCCCGACGCGCGCTATCTCCCGCCTCATGTCCCTAAACCCCATTGCGCCAGGAACCCTCGCGCTCGCCGAAGAATTCGGCCTTTCGCGTGACGAGTATGCGCTGGTGCTGGAGAGGCTTGGGCGCACGCCCAACGTCACCGAGCTGGGGATATTTTCGGTGATGTGGAGCGAGCATTGTTCGTACAAATCCACGCGCGTGCATCTGGCGAAATTTCCGACCAAGGCGCCGCATGTGATTTACGGCCCGGGTGAGAACGCCGGCGCCATCGATATCGGCGCAGGGCCAGATGGCGTGGAATTGGCCGCCATCTTCAAGATGGAAAGCCACAACCACCCCTCGTTCATCGAGCCGTTCCAGGGGGCGGCCACTGGCGTCGGCGGCATTTTGCGCGACGTGTTCACCATGGGCGCGCGGCCCGTCGCGCTGATGAACGCGCTGCGCTTCGGTGCGCCTGAGCATCCGAAGACGCGCAAGCTGGTCGACGGCGTGGTCAGCGGCATCAGCTTTTACGGCAATTGCGTCGGCGTGCCCACGGTGGGCGGAGAAACCAATTTCGACGCCCGCTATAATGGCAACATCCTGGTCAACGTGTTCTGCCTCGGCATCGCCCGCAAGGACCGCATCTTCACCAGCGCCGCCAAGGGCGCGGGCAATCCGGTGGTGTATGTCGGCGCGAAGACCGGTCGCGATGGCATTCACGGCGCCACCATGGCCAGCGCCGAATTCGTCGAAGGCGATGACAGCCAGCGCCCCACTGTGCAGGTCGGCGATCCGTTTTTGGAAAAATTACTGATCGAAGCCTGCCTGGAACTGATGGAAACCGACGCGATCATCGGCATCCAGGACATGGGCGCGGCGGGGCTGACATCGTCATCCATCGAGATGGCCTCGAAAGGCAGCGCCGGCATCGAGCTTGATCTCGACAAAGTGCCCGCGCGCGAAGAGGGCATGAGCCCGTACGAATTCATGCTCAGCGAAAGCCAGGAGCGCATGCTCATGGTGCTGAAGCCGGGGCGCGAACACGAAGCCAAGGCCATCTTTGACAAATGGGGCTTGGATGCGGCCGTGATTGGTACAACAACCGACAGCGGCAATCTCACCCTGCGATGGCATGGGCAAATCGTCTGCGACCTGCCGCTCGGCCCGCTGGCGGACGAAGCGCCGAGATACGAGCGACCGTACGTGGCGCCGCTGAAGGCGATTCCGCTCACCGAGGGCGAACAAGCGCGCCTGGTCAGCGAATATCCCGGTTTTGCCGCTTCACTCACCACACTGATGACAATTCCGGACATGGCCTCGAAGCGCTGGATCTGGGAGCAATACGACCGCCACGTCATGGGCGACACGATCGCGGATTCTGGCGGCGATGCCGCCATCGTGCGCCTTTACGGTTCGCAACGTGCGCTGGCGATGACCTGCGACGTGACCCCGCGCTATGTCGAGGCCGACGCTTACGAGGGCGGCAAGCAAGCGGTGGCGGAAGCGTGGAGGAACCTGTGCGCCGTTGGCGCGCGGCCTTTAGCTGTCACCGACAATCTCAATTTCGGCAACCCACAACGCCCGGAAATCATGGGCCAGATCGTGCACGCCGTCGAGGGCATGGCCGAAGCCTGCCGCGCGCTCGATTTTCCCGTGATCAGCGGCAATGTCAGCTTGTACAACGAGACCGACGGCAAGGCGATTTTGCCGACCCCGACTATCGGCGGCGTCGGCATCATCGACAATCTCGAACGCCGCGCCAGCGCTGATGCGCTGAAGCCCGGCGATACGCTCGTGCTGATCGGCGAAAGCGCGGGGCATATGGGTCAGAGCATTTACGCGCGTGAACGATGTGATCTGGGCGGGGCCGCCCCGCGCGTCGATCTCGCGCTTGAGAGAACACACGGCGATTTCGTGCGTGGGTTGATCGCCGACGGCTTCGTGCGCGCCAGCCACGACCTAAGCGACGGCGGCCTTGCCTGCGCCGCCGCCGAAATGGCGCTCGGCGCGGACCTAGGCATCGCGCTTGGTTATCGGGGTGAACTCTCCGACGCGGAATTCCTCTACGGCGAAGACCAGGGGCGCTATCTGATCGCGTTGGCGCCAGCCCAGCTTGTTGTGCTTGAGCAGCGCGCGCGTGACGCGGGCGTGAGTTTCCTGGTGGTGGGCGAAGTGGGCGGGCGGGAATTGTCCTATCTGGGCGCGAACGGTAACCGCGAGCGGCTAATGCTCGAAAACCTCCGCAAGGCGCACGAAGCTTGGCTGCCCGCCTATATGAAGGTGGCGCACTAAGGCTAGCTATCGTTGAAGCATGATTCACAACCACCCATCCCCGGATGCGCGGTACGGGCAGTCCGGGGCCCATAAACCCAAGCGTTTGCGATTATCGGCCCCGGACTGAATGCTGTGCATTCATCCGGGGATGGGTGGGATGGATGTCTCACCCAATTATGATTCCGGGTACTAGGACCAGCGCCGATTCATTCCCACTCAATCGTGCCCGGCGGCTTCGACGTGACGTCGTAAACGACGCGATTGACGCCGCGCACTTCGTTGATGATGCGCGTGGCGGTTCGCCCCAAAAACTCCATCGGGAAATGGAAGAAATCGGCGGTCATGCCGTCGGTCGAGGTCACCGCGCGCAGCGCGCAGACGAATTCATAGGTGCGCCCGTCGCCCATCACGCCAACGCTGCGCACCGGCAGCAGCACCGCGAACGCCTGCCAGATTTTGTCGTACAGGTCCGCCTTGCGGATTTCGTCGAGATAGATCGCATCGGCTTGGCGAAGGATGTCGAGCTTCTCGCGGCTGATCGCGCCCGGCACTCGGATGGCCAGACCCGGTCCCGGGAACGGATGGCGGCCAACGAAGCTCTCCGGCAAGCCGAGTTCGCGCCCCAGCGCGCGCACTTCGTCCTTGAACAATTCGCGCAGCGGTTCGACCAGCTGCATGTTCATGCGCTCAGGCAAGCCCCCGACATTGTGGTGCGATTTGATTGACACCGATGGGCCGCCGATGGCGCTAACGCTCTCGATCACGTCGGGATAAAGCGTGCCCTGCGCCAAAAATTCCGCACCGCCGACGGATTTGGCCTTCTCCTCGAACACGTCAATGAACAGACCGCCGATGATTTTGCGCTTCTTTTCGGGATCGTCGACGCCTTCTAGCGCGCCGATAAAACGCTGGCTTTCATCGGCGTGGATCAACGGAATGTTGTAATGGTCGCGGAACAGGCTGACGACTTGCGTCGCTTCGTCCTGGCGCATCAGCCCGTGATCGACGAACACGCAATGCAATTGCTCGCCGACCGCTTCATGGATCAGCACCGCCGCCACGCTGGAATCGACGCCGCCGGAAAGCCCGCAGATCACCCGTCCTTTTCCGACCTGCGCGCGTATGCGGGCGATGGCTTCGTCCTTGAACGCGGCCATGCTCCAATCGCCCTTCATGGCGGCGATGCGGTGGGTGAAATTGCGCAACAGCTTGCCGCCGTCGGGCGTGTGCGCGACTTCGGGGTGGAACATGGTGGTGTAGAAGCGCCGCTTCTCGTCCACGGCGATGGCGAACGGCGCGTTTTCGCTGGTGGCGATGACTTCGAAGCCAGGCGCGAGTTTGGTGACGCGGTCGCCATGGCTCATCCACACCGGATAGCGCTGGCCGATCTCCCACACGCCCTCTAACAACGGGCTGGCTTGCTTGATCTCAACATCGGCGCGGCCGAATTCGCGCGCGTGCCCGCCCTCGACCACGCCGCCGAGTTGTACGCTCATGGTTTGTTGACCGTAGCAGATGGCGAGTATGGGAACCCCGAGCTTGAACGCCGCCTCCGGCGCGCGCGGGCTTTCGCCTTCAATGACGCTGGCGGGGCCGCCGGAAAACACGATCGCCTTTGGCGCGTAGGCGGCGAGAAACGCAGCATCGACCTTGTTGTACGCATGGATCTCGCAATAAACCCCGTTCTCCCGCACCCGCCGCGCGATCAGCTGCGTCACCTGGGAGCCGAAATCGATAATCAGCACGCGCTCGTGTTGGGGGGTGGGGGGTGGGTTGGGCGTCATGATCCCAGATGGCCTGCGTCGCCGGGGGCGTCAACGCGAACGGCGCCTCGTTGGCGCGCCAGAGGGCAAGAAGCGCTCCCGGGAGTGGCCGAAAGTGCTGGGTTCGCGGGGCTTATCCATGCTGGGCCCCAATGGATTCAAGCACTTATCGCAATCTATCAGACCGAATAAAAACACCGCGATAATGCGCTGGTCTTCTGTTGGGAGGCTCACGGTACCCAATGCCAAACAGTTCAGAGGATGTGGTTTGAACGCGATGGGAGTTGAAGCTGGCGACAGCGGAAGCTCTCAGCTTTGAGGAG
>JANNQT010000081.1:0-9284 GCA_031400895.1 Alphaproteobacteria bacterium
CTGTCGCCAGCTTCAACTCCCATCGCGTTCAAACCACATCCTCTGAACTGTTTGGCATTGGGTACCGTGAGCCTCCCAACAGAAGACCAGCGCATTATCGCGGTGTTTTTATTCGGTCTGATAGATTTTTTGCAAACCGAGGTTTTCCAAGGCCCGTAGCGATTTTTTTGTTGGATAGAGGGTCCCCAACCCAACACTTTCGCGCCCGACCGAACCGCTGCTCATGGCGGCGCCATGGCGTACAACTTCCGTGGCTCGGCGTGGCGAAGAGCCGGCGAGGCGCCGGCGGTCCATGAAGGCGGGGGCGGGATTGCTCCCGCCCCCGAACGCTCACCAGCGTAAAGCAATCAGGCGCGGGCGCGGACCGGGGCGGGCGCACGCCGCAGACCCCAGCCCGCCATCAGCGCGGCGGCCAGGCCCGGGGTCAGCACCGCTGAGCCGGCCAACAGGCTGACGCCGTCGCCGCGGCTGGCGAACACGATCGAAGCGCCGATCGAGATCAGGCCAAGCCCGAACAGCATCAGCGCGGCCAGGCCGAAATTCTCCGCCGCCAAATGAGTGTCGAAACCACGCGGCTTGAACGACGGCGCGCGCGGCTCAAGCTTGCGCGCGACCGGTGCGGCGTGGGCGGTGGTCAATTCGTCCTGCTTTGGCGCGGGCGCCGGGGCGACCTGGGTAAGAAAGAGCGCAGTGGCGGGTTCAGATTTGAGAATCTCGGTGAGGCGCCGCGCTGGCGAAGGCGACGGCGCGATTGCGACATCAGCTCTGGGCGCGGATGGCGCGAGCAGCGAAGCGGCATGGTCGAGCTTGGCGCGTATGAGCGCCGAAGGCGCCGGCTCGGGCGGCAAATCCCTCAGGAACAGCGCCTTTTCCGCCGCGCGCCGGCGCACCAGCGCGGGGATGGTTTCAAGCGCGCCGTTGATTTCCGCCTTGCGCCAGGCGTCGAGCGCGCAGGCGGCGGCGATCGGGTGTTTCTGGTTAACCCGGGCGAGCACCTGGCTTTGCACGAAAGCCGCCTCGCCAATTGAGAACGCGAACGACACCAGCGCGTCGAACTGCGATTGCTTGATCGGCGCGGTGACGCGGGTATTCACAAGTCGTTCGAACGCCGCGAGATCGAGCGCCAGCATCTCGCTCGCCTGCGGGCGGGTCAGTGCGCGGCCCTGCTTGGCGAGGCGCACATGGCCGTAGCCGACCAGCCAGCCGCCCTCGACGAGCGGCGTGGGCTCGGCTTGAAAGCCTTCGAATTTCTTTACCAAGGCAAGTCCGGTGGCGGAGAGCGTGTGGATCATGGCGCTTCGAAACCTGTTTCGTGTCCGCCAGTTCCGATCTGGAGCGCGGACCTCGCCAACGAGGCAAGTCCGGCGCCAAGCGCGCGCGCGTTTGGTGAATTGCGATTAGCCTTAGCAGCGCGCTCCCGCTCACGCGCGACGCGCGAGCGCCACTCGCCTGATTGGCATGGCGGTTGCATCCCCCGCCCCGAGCCGCGGCGCGGCATTGGAGTTGGGCGATGTATTACGAGGATGAAGAAGACGCTGGGCATGCCGATCCGTTCGCGGCATTCGGCGAGCTTGCAGAGCACCAAACGCCGGCGCACGTCCATCCCATGGCGGGGCCAGCAAGGATCGATACTGGTTTCTCGTGGGCGGGATTCGCTGGTGGCCTCGCCGCCATTTTCTGGATTTTCGCCGCGATCGGCGGCCCGCTTTGGTATTTCGGCGCCGAAGCGCTGCTGGCGTTCGAACCAATCATGCAGGCGGGCCTGATCGCGCTCGCGTTCGCCCCGGCCTTGTTGTTCTGGCTTGGCGCCAGCGCCGCCGCTGAAGCGCTGAAAGCGCGCCGCCTCGCCGCCGAGTTGGCGCGCCTGGCCCAGCACGCGCCCGCCGCCGCCACGCTGGCGCAGGCGCGGCAGGTCTCACAAACCGTTAAGCACGAAATCGACACACTGAACGGCGCCGTCGCCGAAGCGCTCGAGCGCCTGGGCGAACTCGAACAAGGGGCCGAGCGCAATACCCAATTGGTGGCCGAGACCGCCGCCGCCGCACGCGCGGAAACCGCGGCCATGACCGAAGCGCTGCGCCGCGAACGCACGGCGTTAAGCGCGCTTAACCAGGAAATGCGCGAAGATACCGAAGCGCTGGTGCTTTCGGTGGGGCGGCAAGTAAAGCTGCTGCGCGAAGCCTCCAAGCTGGCGCAGCGTGAAATGGGCGCCACCGAGCAGGCGCTGGAGCACCATCTGGCGGAATTCGCCGCCGCCGCCGCCAGCTTGGGTCAACACCGCGCGATCTATAGCGAAGCCGCCGAAGACGCTAACGCTGTCGCCGCCGCACTGGGCGGCCAGGTCGCCTCCATGCTCGACAGCCTCGCCGAGGCCACGCGCCTGACCGACACCGCCCGCCAATCGGCCGAACAGGCGGTCGCCGCCGCCAACGAGACAGCACACGCCGTGCGCGAAGGCGCCCGCGGCGCGGTCGCCGAGGCCAAGCGCGCCGCGCAGCTGGTGCGCGCCGAGACCCAGGCGCTGCAGGAGAGCGCCGCGGAAACGCTGGCGCGCCTCACCGACGCCGCGCACGTGGCGCGCAATGCCTCGCAGGAATGCCACAGCGCCGCCGACCGGCAAGCGAGTTCCATCGAAAAGCGCCTGGCCGCGCTCGCTGTCGCCGCGCGCGGCAAGAAGATCCCGGCGGCGCGCACGCGCAACGACGCGCAGGTCGCCGCCAATGACAGCGCCGATGTCGCCAGCTTGCAGGCGAGCGCCGGCGCGGCGTTTTCGCGCCGGGCGACGCAACGGCTCGCGCCGAGCCGTGTCGAGACCCCGCCGACGCGCCCGTTCAAGGGCTTCTCCGGCTGGAATTCGTTCCTGCCGCAAGAGCGAGCCCCGCGCGCGGCCAACGAAACCGACGCCGACCTGGTCGAGTTCGGTTCTCCGCGCCGCGACGCCGATGCCGGCCTCAAATACGCCGCGCTCGACCTGGTGGCCGCCTCCGGCGTCGATCTTGACGCTGTGCTGGCGGCGGCCGAGCTCGACGCCATCGCCCAAAGCTCGCGCCACGGCGCGGCCGCACGCCGCCGCAGCGTCGCCCTCCAGGCGCCGCGCGCGGTCAGCCGCATCGCCTGCCATGTCGAGAAGAACCGCGCCGCCCATCAACTCGCGGCACAATTCCGCGCCCGTCCCGATCTCGCCAAGAGCACCAACAAGGGCGAGGATTGCGAGCTGATGCGCGCTTATCTGTTGATCGACGCCGCGCTCGCTTGAGCGGCGTTGTCGGCGGCGAACGCGCCGATCTGGGCGCTGCCGTCGCTGGCCGCTTGCGCCAGCGCGCGAGCGGAGGCTGAGGAAGTTTCTCCCTCCAATTCCGCTTGGGCGCGCACGACATGTTGGGCCACGACGCGCCGGCTCGGCAACGCCACCAACTTCACGTCGGCGAGGAAGTGCGCCATTCTGGCGTCGGCCGCGACCTCGAAATCGAGCACCTCCCAACGCAATTCGTAATCGGCATGGGCCTCGCCCAGGCGCATGGCGGCGCGAAACCGCGCTTGGCCCACCAGCGTCTGCACCAGCATGGATTGCAGCGCGGCATCGGCGCGGCTCGACCATTGCGATTGCCCCACCAGGGCCAATTCGTTGCGCGTGCGCCAGAGCAGGTCGGACCCAAGCGCGGCGCGTTCGCCTTCGGGCAGCGAAACGCCGATGGTCGCCTCCAGCGGCGCGCCCGCCAGCGCCTCGACGTGACCTGCCTCCAGCACATAAAGCCGCGGCGGCGGCGGCGCCGGCGGCAACAGCGTTACGCACCCGCCCAGCAGACTGAGCGACGCCAACAGGACAATGCGTTTCATGGCGGCAGCTCCACGACTGGCCGCGGCGAGCGCGGGGTCAATAGCGAGGGGTTTTCTTCGATGCTGGTGGCCACGCGCGTGACGGCGACGGCGGCGCGGCGCAGTTCCTCCGCCGCCAGCCCCATTTGCGGCAGCGTATCGGCGTTAGCGGTGGCCAGCGCGGCGTTTGCCTGCGTGACCACCTGATTAAGACCGGTCAGGTCGGCCTGCATCTGTTGCACCAGCGCGGTTGTCGCCGCCGCCGTCTCGCCCGAGCGCACCAGCACCGAATCGGGCCCAGCCAGCTGGTCGCTGATGGTTTCCAGATTAGCCAGCACCCGTTTGACCCGCGTGGTGTTCTCCGGCGTGAGCAGATCGCCGATGCCGGCCAGCGCCAGACTGGCGCGGCGGACGATGTCCTCGCTCTGCTCCACCAGGATGTCGATCTGACTGCCGCGGCCGACGATTTGCGGCGGTTCGCCAAACATCCCCGCCTGCGCCAGCGGCGAATCCGGCGTGCCGGGCGTCAGCTGAATCAGGGTGACGCCGGTGAGTCCGATGGGTTCGAGCTGGGCGGTGCTGTCCTCGCGCACCCGCACTTCCTTGGCGACGCGGATCAGCGCGATCACGCGCCGGGTATTGTTGGGGTCGATGCGCAATTCGCGCACTTCGCCAACCTTGATGCCGTTGAAGCGCACCTCCCCGCCTTCGGCAAGGCCGCGCACTGGATCGTCGAACACCACCTGGAATTCGTTATAGCCGCGCCGGTATTCCGAGTTCGCCAGCCACATGGCGAACACCATCAGCAGCACCGCGCCGATGAGCGTGGCCGCGCCGATCAGAACGTAATTTGCCTTCGTCTCCATCTTATCCTCCCGCCGCCCGGGCTTGGTGAGCCGCGCGTCCGCGCGGCCCGGAAAAATATTCCTTCACCCAGCCTTCGGCATGGGCGATCACTTCGTCGATCGTTCCGATCGCCGCGACCTTGCGGTCGTACAGCGCGGCGACGCGGTCGCACACCGCGTGCAGAGTGTCGAGATCGTGCGTCACCAGAAACACGGTCAGCCCCAGCGCCGTCGCCAGTTCGCGCACCATGTTGTCGAATTGATCGGCGCCAATGGGATCGAGCCCCGCGGTCGGTTCATCCAGAAACAGCAATTCAGGATCGAGCGCCAGCGCGCGGGCGACAGCGGCGCGCTTGCGCATGCCGCCGGAAATCTGCGACGGCCGTTTGTGGTGCGCCTCGGGCCCAAGGCCGGCGAGGGAAAGCTTGAGCGCGGCAATTTCCGCACGCAGCTTGGGCGCGAGCGAGGTGTGCTCGCGCAGCGGCGCCTCGACATTTTCCAGCACGGTGAGATTGGAGAACAAGGCCCCGTCCTGGAACATGACGCCGACGCGCGCCTCCCGGCCCGCCGCTTCGATGCAAGGGAAGGAGATTTCGCCCGCGGTGGGCCTGTCGAGGCCGACGATCTCGCGCAGCAGCACCGATTTACCGCAGCCGGAAGGGCCGACAACGCCCAGGATTTCGCCGCGCCGCACATCGAGATCGAGTTGCTCATGCACGATCTGCGCGCCGAAGCGCGTGTCGAGCCGGCGCACGCGGATGGCGATCTCGGTGCTCACCACTTCATCTCCAGAAACCAGAGCGCGAACATCGCGTCGATCAAGATCACCATGAAGATCGCTTGCACCACCGAGGCGGTGACGCGCTGACCGAGCGATCCGACATCGCCGCCCACCGACAAGCCTTGCTTGCAGCCAATCACCGCCAGCACCAGCGCGAACACCGGCGCTTTCGACATCCCCACCCAGAAATGCTGCTCGGGCACGGCGTCGGCGATGCGGCTGAAGAACATGACCGGGCTGATGCCGAGTTCGACCCAGGTCACCAGCAAGCCGCCGGCCAGGCCGCAGATCATGGCGGCGAAGGTCAAGAGCGGCGTCATGATCACCATGGCGATCAGCCGCGGCGCCACCAGCGCCTCCATCGGGGCGATCCCCATCACCCGCATGGCGTCGATTTCCTGGCGCATCTTCATCGCCCCGATCTCGGCGGTGAAGGCGCTGTTGGTGCGCCCGGCCAGCAGCACCGCGGTGATGACGACGGCGAATTCGCGCAGCATCGAGAACGCCACCAATTCTATAGTGAACACCGAGGCGCCGAAATCGCCCAGGACGCGCGCGCCAAGATAAGCGACCACAACCCCGATAAAGAACGAAAGCAGCGATACGATCGGCACGGCGTTGAGCCCCGCCGTCTCCATGACATGCACGATCGAAACCCAGCGCAGCCGGCTTGGACGCAGCAGCAGCCGCGCCAAAGTGGCGAGCGCCTCGCCGAAGAAACTCAAGGTCTCGACGCTTTCGTCCCAGATGGCGTCGATTGCCCGCCCCGCCCGCTCCAGCAGGCCGAGAAAGCCGCGCGGGCCTCGCGGCGCTGGCTCGACCGCGACGGCCGCGCCGCGTGCGGTAAGCAACAGACGCGCGGCGTTAACGTGCTCGCCCCGCACTGGCACGGGCGCGGCGGCCAAGGCTGGCGCGTCGCGGAAAGTGCGGTCGATCAAATAGGCGCCGGCGACATCGAAGCGGCCGAGCTGGCCCACATCGACCGCCGCGCCCGGCGCCAAGCGCGGCGATACCGCGCGCAGCGCCCCATCCAGGGCGGCCACGGTGTCGATGGTCCAGTCGCCGCGCAGCGCCAGCACAGGCGCGCGCTCGCCGTCTCTCAGATCAAAAGCGGCCTCCGCGGCCATAATCGGCTCCAGACGGGGCCTCCGCCCCCCGTACAACATAGGGCCTAACAGAAAAGATAAGGCAAAGATGCGGCTCGCGCGCGACGGGCGAGGTTCGCGGCAGACCACTTGCCGGACAAGGGTGCGCGGTTTTCCGGCCAGCAAGCGGTCGCATGGGTGATTTTGAGAATTTCCCGGCGAAAATCATGCTTAACGTTTGCTTAGCGCGGGCCCCGCGCCAAGCAGCCCGAGCGCCAGCAGCCCACCCGCGCCCGCGAGCGCAGCCATGGCCCAATAACCTTGAGCGCCGTCGGCTTGGTAAAGAAAGCCTGAAAGCTGGGTCGAGGCGCCCATCAGCAAACCCGCCGCCGCCGCATAGAGCATCTGCGCCATGGCCGCGTTATGCTCCGGCGTCTCACGGTACAACAAACGCATCGCCCCGACATGAGTGGCGGCGAAGGAAAGCGTGTGCAGCACCTGCAGCAGCCATAAGGCGGACCCGGTCGGGGCAAAGCCCATCGCCGCCCAGCGCACCAAGGCGCCCGCCGCGCCAGCGAGGATTAGCGCCGTCGGCGAGACGCGCCGCTCGATCGGCGCGAGACTCCACAAGAACACCACCTCGACGGCGACGCCGAAGCTCCACAACAATCCCGCGGTCGCGTCCGACATCCCCTGCCCGCGCCAGACCAAGGTCGAGAAGCCATAATAGAATCCGTGCGCGCTCTGGATCAGCCCGCAAGCGACGATCAGAATGAGAAAGCGGGTGTTGCCGAGCAGATCGCGGATGCCGGCAAAGCGCGGCCGCGCGCGCGGCGCGCTGGCCGGTTTCGCATCGGCGGGCAGGTTGAACCAGGCCGAAGCGGCGGTGAACGCCAGCGCCGCCAGCACCCACACCACCACCGCCCCGACGCCGAAGCGCGAGACCAGCAGGCCGCCGAGCGAGGTGGCGACGATGAAGGCGATCGAGCCGATGCCGCGCGCGTGCCCGTAGCTGATCGCCCCCTGCGCGGTGGCGCGCAAAGCCGCGGCCTCCACCAGCGGCGTCATCGCCAGCATCAGCGACAAGGCGACAAAGCCGGCCAGCAGCAACGAAGCGAAATCATGCGCAAGAAAGAAGAACACCGCGAACGCGGCGATCGCCGCCGCCGCGATCACCCGCAGCGGCGTGCGCCAGTCGGCGACGCCCTCGGCCCAGAGCGCGATCGCCGGTCCGGTGACGATGCGCGCCACCTGCGCCAGCGACAGCACCGCGCCGATCTGCTCGCCGGAAAGCCCGCGCGCGAATTCCAGCCAGCGCGGCAGGAACACCATCAGCACGCCGGACGCCGCGAACAAAAGCGACATCACCAGCGTCACCCGCGCGGCGCGCGAGTTGAGCAGCGACGAAGGGGGCGCGGTTTTCACAATGGGTGCTGATTCATGCTTCAATGATCGCATTTACTAGAGCAAAATCCGTCCAGATTGAAACACCACCCATCCCCGGATGAATGCGCAGCATTCAGTCCGGGGCCCAAGATCACGAACCGATCGTGTCTATGGGTCCCGGACTTGCGCTTCACGCAATCCGGGAATGGGTGTTGACGTGGTTCAAGCGGGTAAGAACAGGCGCTGGCGGATGGAATCCAACGCTCGGCGGCAATGCGCGCGCCCAGCGGTCTTGCCCGCCGGGGCGCACACCCTTAGGCAGGCGCGATGAACGCCCATGCCCTGCAACCGCGCCGCGAACTCTATCCGCCGATCGAGCCGAGCCACAGCGAAATGCTGGCGGTGTCGGATTTGCACACGATTTATGTCGAGCAATGCGGCTCTCCCCAGGGCCGGCCGGCGATAGCGCTGCATGGCGGCCCGGGCGGGGGACTATCGCCGGACATGCGCCGCTTCTTCAATCCGGCGCGCTATCGGGTGACGCTGATGGACCAGCGCGGCTGCGGCCAGTCCACGCCGCACGCCGAACTTGAACACAACACCACTTGGGATCTGGTCGCCGACATCGAGCAATTGCGCGAGCGCCAAGGGGTGAACAAATGGCTGGTGTTCGGCGGCTCGTGGGGCTCGACGCTGGCGCTCGCCTACGCCGCCAAGCATCCCGAGCGCGTCGCCGGGCTGGTGCTGCGCGGGGTGTTCCTGCTGACCAAGGCCGAGATCGACTGGTTCTACCAGGCCGGCGCCAGCAACATCTACCCGGATGCATTCGCGCGCTATGCGGCGGTGATCCCCGAGAGCGAGCGCGGCGATTTCGTCGGCGCGTTCCGCAAACGGCTGATCTCAACCGATGTGGAGGTGCGGATGCGCGCGGCGCGGGCCTGGGCGCGCTGGGAGGGCGAGACCATCTCCATCGCCGGGCCAAGCGCGTTGCCGGCGCGCTTCAATGAGGACCGCTTCGCGGAAGCCTTCGCCCGCATCGAGAACCATTATTTCGTGCATGGCGGTTTCTTCGAGCGCGATGGCTGGCTGCTCGAGCAAGTCCCAAAGCTGCGCCAGCTTCCGATCCGCATCGTCCACGGCCGTTACGACATGTGCACGCCGCTCGCCTCGGCCTGGGCGCTGAAGCAAGCCTGGCCCGAAGCGCAGCTCGACATCATCCACGACGCCGGCCATTCCAGCCTCGAACCCGGCATCGTCGATAGCCTGGTGCGCGCCACCGATGCGATGTTGCATGCGGGGAAGTGGGATTAGGTGAACGGCAGTCGGCAGTCGCCAGTCGGCAATCGGCAGTCGGCAATCGTAGGTAGTGCG
>JANNQT010000082.1:0-40852 GCA_031400895.1 Alphaproteobacteria bacterium
CCGGGCCTGGTCGAGGACGAGGACGGCGATGCGGTCCCCGCCAGCCACATGAATTTCATCATCGGCAATCGTGTTGTGGTCGCGCCTGTTTACAACGGCACCGGCGACGACGCCGTGGCCGCGCTGGCGAAACTGTTCCCCGACCGCAAAATCGTCGGCCTCTCCGCCAACGCCATCCTCACCGGCGGCGGCTCGTTCCACTGCATCACGCAACAGGAGGTGGAATGATGGCGTTGAAGCAAGTGTTCGCAATATACCTTCCGTCATTCCGGACGCGCGAAGCGCGATCCGGAATCCAGGGGCAAAGGACGCGACCCTGGCCCCTGGATTCCGGGTTCTCGCTTCGCGAGCCCCGGAATGACGGAGTGTCGTTTGTTGAGAGGCAGCGCTAATGACCCGCACCCTCACAATCGCCGCCATCCAAACTTCGTATGGCCCCGACATCGCCGCCAACATCGCCAAGACCGAACGCTTCATCCGCGAAGCTGCTAGACGCGGCGCGCAGGTGATCTTGCCTTCGGAGCTGTTCCAGGGGCCGTATTTTTGTACAACACAGGAAGAGCAATGGTTCGTGACCGCGTTTCCGGCGGCGACGCATCCGTGCGTCGTTGCGCTGGCGCCGCTGGCCAAGGAGCTGGGCGTCGTCATCCCGGTTTCCATCTTCGAACGCGACGGGCCAGCTTATTACAATTCGGTGGTGATCATCGACGCCGACGGCAAACAGCTTGGCGTTTATCGCAAGGCCCACATCCCCGACGGTCCCGGCTATCAGGAGAAATATTATTTCCGCCCCGGCGATAGCGGCTTCAAGGTGTGGGACACCGCGTTTGGCCGCATTGGCGTCGGCATTTGCTGGGACCAATGGTTCCCCGAATGCGCGCGCGCCATGGCGCTGATGGGCGCGGAAGTGCTGTTCTACCCCACCGCCATCGGCGCCGAGCCGCACGATGCCAGCCTCGACACGCGCGATCCGTGGCGGCGGGCGATGCAAGGCCACGCGGTGTCGAACGTGATCCCGGTGGTGGCGAGCAATCGCATCGGCGTCGAAGCGAGCGGGCAGAAATTCTACGGTTCCTCGTTTATCGCCGACCATCGCGGCGATCTGGTGCAAAGCTTCGAGCGCGAGGACGAAGGCGTGCTGGTGCACAGCTTCGACCTCGATTTCCTCGACCGCCACCGCGCGGCGTGGGGCTTCTTCCGCGATCGGCGGGTGGAGTTTTATCGCTAGTGGTCCGATTCTGACACTTGCATCCCAGATCTGCAGCGCGCTTTTGCAAGTGTCAGAATCATCAGGACCACTAGAAAACATAGGGCTTAGTGGAGCTTATGAATTTGACAATCGCCCTAAGCGTTGCGCAAAAATGGGTGGCGAATGTCAAATTCGCTCCACTAGCGGCCCATGTTCACCCGTGCGCGAAAATATCGACATTCTCCCAGCCGGCGAGATCGAGCGCGGCGCGGGCGGGCAGGAAATCGAAGCAGGATTGGGCGATCTCGGTGCGGCCCTCACGCGCCAGCATGGCATCGAGCCTTTGCTTCAGCGCATGCAGGTGCAGCACATCGGAGGCGGCGTAAGCCAGTTGCGCATCGGAAAGCTCCGGCGCGCCCCAATCGGAGGATTGCTGATCCTTGGAAATGTCGCGCCCAAGCACTTCCTTGGTCAAATCCTTGAGCCCGTGCTTGTCGGTATAGGTGCGCACCAGTTTGGAGGCGATCTTGGTGCAATAGACCGGCGCGCAGATGACCGAGAGATCGCGCATGAACATGGCGATGTCGAAGCGGGCGAAATGGAACAGCTTGAGCACCTGGGTATCCGCCAGCACGCGCTTCAGATTGGGGGCCTCGTAGCGGGCGCGGTCGAGCTGCACCAGGTGCGCTTCGCCGCCGCCATCGGAGAGCTGCACCAGGCACAGCGGGTCGCGCACCAGCGACAGGCCGAGGGTTTCGCTATCGACCGCCACCGCGCCGTTGAAGGCGACAGCGTCGGGTAGATCGCCCTGGTGCAGATAGACGACGACGTTCTTGCCATCGACGGTGTTGGAGAGTTTCCGGATCATGGGGCAGGGCCTTTAGGCCAATTCGCCCCGCCGCGCCAGTCGGGCGCCGGGCGGCTCGCGCGCCGGACGCGATTGGGCTAGGGAGCGGGCTCAGCAGAAGGAATCGGCATGGAAACCGCCCCCATCGCGCTTGGCCTCATCGCGCTTGGCCCCATCGTGCTTCGCCTTGAAGGCGATCTAACGCTGGCGGCGATCGAAGCGGTCGCCGCCAGTGCGCGCGTGGCGCTGGCGCCGGCGGCGAAGGCGCACCTGGGCGCGTTTCGCGCCGCCGCCGAGGCCGAGATCGCCGCCAAGCCGGACAAACGGGTCTATGGCCTCAACACCGCCACCGGCTATGGCTTCGCGCGACATTGACGCGGCATGCCCAAGTTTGCATGACCACCCATCCCCGGATTGCGCGTGAGCGCAAGTCCGGGGCCCATAAACACGTGCGTCTGAGTTGTGGGCCCCAGACAGAATGCGGATTTTATCCTCGGGCCGGCCTGCGGCCGGAACCGGGGGCATTCATCCGGGGATGGGTGAGCAACCCATCTCTCGTTTGAAAGCCCTTGCTATGACCTCTCCCGTTTCTCCCGAAAAACCGCGCGGCTTCATTGATCGCACCGGCGCGCTGGCGGATTCCGAGCGGGCCATCGTCGAGGCGGTGGGCGCGGTTTATGCGCAATGGGGGTTCGAGCGGCTGGAAACGCCGGCGATCGAGTACACCGAGGCGCTAGGTAAATTCCTGCCCGATCTCGACCGCCCCAACGAAGGCGTGTTTTCGTTCCAGGACGACGAGCGCTGGGTGTCGCTGCGCTACGACCTCACCGCGCCGCTGGCGCGCTACGTGGCGGAGAATTTCGACGCGCTGCCGAAGCCGTACCGCCGCTGGGCCGCCGGGCCGGTGTGGCGCAACGAAAAGCCGGGGCCGGGGCGCTACCGCGAATTCTGGCAATGCGATGCCGACACGGTGGGCAGCGCTTCGCCCGCGGCGGATGCGGAGATGATCGCCATGGCCTGCGCGGCGCTGGAAGCGGTGGGGGTTGCGCGAGGCGGCTATCAGCTGCGCGTATCGACACGCAAATTGCTCGACGCGGTGCTGGAAAAAATCGGAGTCGCCGCCGACGCCTTTTCCACCCGGCTGGTGGTGCTGCGCGCCATCGACAAGTTCGACCGGCTGGGGCGCGAGGGCGTGGAGGCGCTGCTCGGCGGCGGACGCAAGGACGAGTCGGGCGATTTCACCAAGGGCGCCGGACTTGACGCAAGTCAGCGCGAAGCGGTGCTCGATCTGGTCAGCGCCAGTGCTGGGACGCGCGCGGAAGTGCTGACGCGGCTTGCGAGCATCGTCACCGGAGAAGCGCTCGAGGAATTACGCGCGGTCGACGCGGCGCTTTCCGCGCTCGGGGTTTCCGACGCGCAAGCGTTGATCGATCCCAACATCGTGCGCGGGCTTGAATATTATACCGGCGCGGTGTTTGAGGCGCAGCTGATCGGCGAGGGCGGTGCAAATTTCGGCTCTGTCGGCGGCGGTGGGCGTTATGACGGCCTAGTCTCACGCTTCCGCGGCGAGCCGGTGCCGGCGACCGGATTTTCCATCGGTGTGTCGCGGCTGGCGGCGGCGCTGCAGGCGCAACAAAGCACGCCAGTGCGAGGGCCGGTGGTGGTGCTGGTGATGGACCAAGCGCGCGTCGGCCATTCGCTTGCGATGGCGGCTGAGCTGCGCGCCGCCGGCGTGCGCGCGGAAGCTTATCTCGGCGCCGGAGGCATGAAGGCGCAACTCAAATATGCCGACAAGCGCAACGCGTCGGTGGCGGTGATCGAAGGCGGCGACGAATTGGCTAAGGGCGTGGTGACGCTGAAGGATCTGAAGCTTGGCGCCGAATTGGCGCAACGCGCCGGCGAAGATCGCCAAGCCTACGCCAAATTGAGAGAGCAAGCGCAACAAGAAGTTCCGCGCTCTCAATTTGTCGCCGCGGTGCGCGAAATGCTCGCCCGATCGTGACAATATCTTGACGGCGGCGCGCTTGGGGCTAAGGCTCGCGCTTGACTGCCTCCAGCGTTGCGGGCGGTCGCGTTTCGGGGAGGAGACGCCCTAACAGTGACGCTATGACGGCCGCGCCTGAACAAGGCGCGGCCGTTGTTTGTTTCAGGGCCGAGGTTGCCAGCCCAATGTCGCCAGCATCGCGAAAAATCCGACAACATAAGCCAGCGGTACGAACCAACTCGCGCGCAACCAAGCCAGCGCGGACTTCGCTTCCGGAAAGATGCCGGACACGGCAACGCCGGCCGAGGAGCCGAACCACAACATCGAACCGCCGAAGCCCACCGCGTAGGCGAGCATGCCCCAATCGTAGCCGCCTTGGTTAAGCGCCAATGCGGTGAGCGGGATATTGTCGAACACCGAGGATATGAAACCGAGTCCAAACGCGCTCTGCCAGGACGGCGCCGGCAAGTGCTCGACTGGCATCAGCGAGGCGGCGAACACCAACGCGAGCAGAAATGCCGCCCCCTTCGCCGCTTCCGGCAGCGCCAGCCAATCAGGCGCGCGCCACGGCGCCGCCAGCAGCACTGTGCTCCAAAGCGCAAGTCCGATAACGGGAACAGCGTGCAGCAGGTCGGGCGCGAACAAATTAGCCATGACATTGGCCCCGACCGCGCTGGCCAGCAGCAGCAGCACAAGGCAAACCCGGGCCCAATCGATGTCGATCCGCGCCGTTCCCGGTTTCACCATCGGCGCATGCTGCGCTTGCAGCAGCGCGGCGGGAATGGCGAGCACTACGAACGCCGCGCCGGCGCCGACATAGGCGTGCAGCACATCGAGCGGGCTCTTGCCGGCGATCCACATCATGGTGGTGGTGGTGTCGCCGACGACGCTCCCCGCGCCGCCAGCGTTGGCGGCGGCGACGATGGCGGCGAGAAAGCCGATATGGACTTTGCGCTCATAAAGATGCGCCGCTAGCGTAGCCCCGATCAAAGCTGCGGCGATGTTGTCGAGAAACGCCGAGGCCACGAACACCATGCCCAGCAACGCCAGTCCCCCAAGCCAGGATTTCGGCAGCACCGCGGGCGCGAGGTCGGGCAGCCGGCTCAACTCGAAATGCCGCGACAGCACCGCGAAGCCGAGCAGCAGCAAGCCGAGATTGGCCAGTTCGACCCAGTGATGTTCCCAATGTCGGGCAAAGCCCGCGCCGCCGCCTGGGCCGGCGAAATCGCCCAGAAAAAATTTGTACGTGAGGATCGCGCCCAGCCCGAACAGCGCCACGCTCAGCGTGCGCCGATGCAGCAGGGCGACGCCCAGCAAGGTCGCGGCGAAGAGGAGGAATTCCGGAGGAATCCCTGAGAGATCAAAGGCCAAGGCGGAGTCTCCAAATTGGATGACTTGGTGGTAATGCCAAGGCGCCGCCGAAGCAACGCGCGGGCGCGCTCCGCGAGGCCGCAGGGTAGTGTTGCTAAAGCGCCAGTGATCGTTGCAAATCCGTTATGAATCCGTTGCGGAGCCGTAAGAGACGCGCGATAGGAGTCCACGAGTTGAACGGCGGTCGAATCTCGGCCCGCGTAATGAGGGGGTTTTCCATGTTCTCGAAAAAGTTTCTGACCGGTGTAGCCCTGAGCGCGCTTGGGTTCTCCATGGGGGGCGCCGCCTACGCGCAATCGACCGGTTCCCAGGCGCAGGAAGAAGACACGATCGTCGTCACCGCGGCGCGCAGCATCAATGGGGTCATCGTCGCGGAGACCGTGCCGAAATCACGCGCGACCATCACCGAGGAATTCATCGGCCAACAGAACGCCGGCCAATCGATCCTCAACACCATCAATCTGGTGCCCGGCGTCAACTTCACCAACAACGACCCCTATGGATCTTCGGGCGGCAATCTTCGCATCCGCGGCTTCGACGGCGCCCGCGTATCGGTGACGTTCGACGGCGTCCCGCTTAATGACAGCGGCAATTACGCGATCTTTTCCAACCAGCTGCTCGATCCCGAACTGATCAGCCGCGCCACCGTCAATCTGGGCACCACCGACGTCGATAGCCCGACCGCGTCGGCGGTCGGCGGCACCGTCAATTACACGACCCGCATGCCCGACGAAGAGTTCGGTGGCATTCTGCAGCCCTCTGTCGGCGGCCACAATTTCCGCCGCATTCTCGGCGTGATCGACACCGGCGCGCTCGGCCCCTGGGACACGCGCTCGTTCTTCGCGGGTTCCTACACCAATTACGACAAGTGGAAGGGCCCGGGCGAACTGGAGAAGCAGCAATACAATGCCCGCCTCTATCAGGACCTCGGCGGCGACGGCAATTTCGCGGCGCTGGCGGTGCACTACAATGAAAACCGCAACAATTTCTACCGCAACCTCAACCTCGCGGCGTACACCGCGACTCCGGGGCTCGAGAACGATATCTCGTGCACGCGCCCGACGGCGGTGGCGGGTGTTATTCAAAATGAGACTGGATTTACCGTCGCCCAAGGCGTGGCGCAGCCGAACACGACTTACGTAAGCATCGTCAATTCCGCCGGCGTCACCGTCAATGGTAACGCCACGGCGCTTACCAGCTGCACCAATTATCACAATCTGCGCATCAATCCGTCCGACACCGGCAATATTCGCGGCCAGTTCAGCTACGGGCTGGGCGATAGCCTGCGTCTTACCATCGACCCGTCATTTCAATACGTGCTCGCCAATGGTGGTGGTTTTACGGTGGTTTCGGAAAGGGACGATCGGCTCGATCTATCGACGCTGGCGGCAAACGGCGTGGACCTCAACGGCGATGGCGATATTCTAGACTCGGTCTCGCTCTACACCCCCAACACAACCAATACGCGCCGCTGGGGCGTCACCTCCTCGCTGATCTGGGACATCAACGATCAGCACCGCGTGCGCTTTGCTTATACCGGCGATTGGGCCAACCACCGTCAAACCGGCGATTTCGGCTATCTCGATTTCAGCGGCAATCCCGAGGATGTGTTCGGCGGCAAGGGTGGCAACGGTCGCACCGTCAATGGCGTCGCCGGCGCCGGCAATCTGCGCGGTCGCGATCGTGAATCGCAGGCGATCCTCAACCAGTTCGCGGTGGAATATCGCGGCCTGTTCCTGGACGACGCGCTGACCCTCAATGTCGGCCTGCGCGCACCGCGGTTCCAGCGCGACATCGATCAGCATTGCTACACCCAAGACGGGACTGGCAACGTGCGCTGCACGAGTGAAACGGCCGTCCCATTCGTGCTGACCGCGGCGACGCCGACCTCGACCCTGCGCGGATGGACCGTGGGACAGCCGAACGGGAACGTGCAATTCGCGTCGCAGGGGCTCACGCAAGGCTCGAATCAATATTTGGCGCCTTTCGAGGCCACGTTGAAGTTCGACGATGTTCTGCCAAATGTCGGCGCGAGCTGGCGCTTCAGTGACACCATGTCAGTGTACGCAAGTTTCGCTCAGGGGCTGTCATCGCCACGGACCGACAACGTCTACACGGTCGCGCGCGGCGCCACCGCGACATCGATCCTGTTCACCAGCGTGCAGCCGGAAACCACCGACGCCTACGATCTCGGCCTCCGCTACCGGTCGGGCAATGTGATCGGGTCGGTTGCGCTCTGGCAGAACAATTACCAGAACCGCATCGTCTCGGCTTTCGACGAGGAACTGGGCATCTTCATCGATCGCAACGTCGGCAACGTCGAAATGCGCGGCGTCGATATGCAGGTGGGCGCGGAATTGTTCGACGGCTTCACGCTGTACGGCTCGGCTTCCTATATCGATAGCGAATTGCTCTCCAATACGCCGCTCGGGTCGAGCCCAACCAATTTGCTGCTCACCGCCGGCGCGCAAGTGGTGGAAACGCCCGATTGGACCTTTGCGGTGCGGAGCGATTGGGAAATCACCGATTGGCTCTCCGTCGGCCTGCAAGGCAAGTATGTCGGCGACCGCTTCGCAACCGACGTGAACGACCAGTCCGTGCCGGCCTACACAATCGCCGATCTCGACGCCCGCCTGGATCTCGATTTCCTCGGCATCGAAGGCAGTTACCTGCAGCTCAATGTCACCAATTTGTTCGACGAAGCCTATCTCGGGGGCATCTCCAGCCAGACCAACGCGCTCGCCATCGTCGATACCGATCCGGGCACTGCCGGCAACCAAGGCCGGGGGGCGAACCTGCCGACCTACGCCTTGGGCGCGCCGCGCACGGTGCAACTGACGCTGCGTTACGAATTCTGATAAAACGGGGGTGGGGTGGCCGCTACGCCGCACCCCCGGCAAGATCGTCCCCGTACGCCGCCCCTGCAGTTTTTATCATTATTCGATAAAAACCACTTGCACCGAACGCGGTCTCATATCATTTATCGATAATGACCGCCTTTGGGCGATGGTTGGAGCGATCGCGCCGTGAAGCAATTCCTGATTACCGTGGCCGGGGTCCTTGCGGGCCTGGTGCTGTTTGTGTTTATCGCGCCGATCGCGCTGGTGGCGATGCTGCCCAAGGGGCCGGGCCAGCCCTCGCAGATGGTGCTGTCGCTTGACCTGCGCGAGGAGATGACCGACCAGGCGCCCGCCAGTGCGCTCGAGGCGCTGGGCGAACCGCCGGCGCTGCTCGACGTGCTGGTGAGCCTCGATGCCGCCCGCGACGACGACCACGTCAAGGGGCTCTATATCCGCGCCAACACCGACGGCATGGCCCCGGCCCAGGCCGAGGAATTGCGCGCCGCCATCGCCGCTTTCCGCGCCTCCGGCAAGTTCGTGATCGCGCACCTGCAGACCGACGGCGTGCGCATGTCGATGCCCGGCTACATGACCGTCGCCGATGCCGACGAAGTCTGGCTGCAGGAATCGAGCGAATTCCAGCCGATGGGCTTGTCGGCGGAAGTGACCTTCATGGCCGGTACGCTGCAGCGTTATCATCTGCAAGCCCAGTTCGAGGCGCGCGAGGATTACAAGACCTTCGCCAACACGCTGACGCAACGCACGTTTACGCCCCAGCACCGCGAGCAGATCACCGGGCTGATGCGCGGCATGTACGATCTGATGGTCGCCAACATCGCCGCCGATCGCGAACTTACTCCCCAAGCGGTGCGCGAGGCGGTGGAGGCCACCCCGCTCACCGCCCAACAGGCGCTGGAGCGCAAGCTGGTCGATAAGCTCGGCCGTCCCGAGGACGCCGAAGCCGCCGCGCTGGCGCGCGCGGCGAGAGCGGAATTGGTCGATATCGGGCGCTATGAGCCGCCGCGTCGCTCGGGCGGCGATATCATCGCCGTGGTGCGGGGCGAGGGCGCGATTCTGTCCGGTCCCGCCGAGCACAGCTTGTTCGGCGGCGAGCAGATCATGAACAGCGACGCCATCGCCAGCGCGCTGCTGGCAGCGGCCGATGACGACAAAGTCAAGGCGATCGTGTTCCGGGTGTCGAGCCCGGGCGGTTCGGTGGTGGCGTCCGACCAGATCCAGGCGGCGCTGCGCACGGCGCGCGCGCGCGGCAAGCCGGTGGTGGTGTCGATGGGCGATGTCGCCGCCTCCGGGGGCTATTATGTCGCCGCCCACGCCGACGAGATCGTCGCTTCGCCGACCACCATCACCGGCTCGATCGGCGTGATCGGCGGCAAGCTGATCATCGGCCCGGCGTTCGATTATTATCTCTCCACCAATACCGAGACCATCAGTGTCGGCTCGCCGATGGTGGAGATGTTCACCAGCGAACGCCCGTTCAATGCGGCCGAGCGCGCAGCGTTCTCAGCCTCGATCCAGCGCGCCTATGACGGCTTCCTCGCTCTGGTCGCCGAGGGCCGCGAGCTCGATCCCGCGGCAGTGCGCGCCTTGGCCGGTGGCCGGGTGTGGACCGGCCAGCAGGCGCTGGAGCGCAAGCTGGTCGATCATCTCGGCGGCTTTCAGGTTGCGGTGGCGCGCGCGCGCGCGCTGGCCGGCATCGGCGAAAATCAGCGTACGCGGCTGCGCTTCTATCCTGAGCAAACCAATCCGTTCGAGGAGCTGGGGCGCTTGTTCGGCGCTTCTTCGGAGGGGGTGGAAAATCTGGCGCGGGTCAATGCCGCGCTCGCCGACCCGCGCCTGCGCCAGGCGCTGACGGCGCTGCGCGAGGAAGACGCCAATGTCCGCGCCGAGAGCGAGGCTGTCAGCGTGCGGTGAGTAACGGTCCGGAACGAGTGCGACTCTTTCCGTCATGCCGGGCGCCGATTATGAACCGCCGGCGGTCCAAGCCGGCATGTTCACTTCCGCGCCACGATCTCGATCACCAGCGGCGTCACCATCAGGGTGCCGGGCTGCGCCGAGACGCGGGCGAATTCCTCGCGCATGTCGCGGGCGAGTTCGGGGCTGATGCGGTTCAACTCCAACAGCCGATCGATATGGATGTCGAAGAAGCCGATCGGCCAGCGCCAGACATTATCGTCCTTGGAGACGATATCGATGTGGGGTTTGAAGCTTTCCAGCTTCAAACCCATTTCGATCAGCCAGGCGGGCAGGTCGCGGCCGATATCGGGCTCGCCGCCCGAGCCGCGCCAGTTCGCCACCACTTCATCGACAAAGCGCTCGAAATTCGGCGCCCGAGGCGACAGCCGCCAGGTTTTGTAATCGATGTATTCGTGGATCACGAGCGTCCCGCCAGGGCGGAGCGCATCGACCAGCTTTTGCAGCGCCGCTTTCGGATCGGGCAGGAACGCAAACACCCAGCGCACCCAGGCGGCGTCGGCGCCTTGCACCGGCAGCACATCGGTGACGAAATCCACCTCGTGCGTCTGCACTTGACTTAGGCCCCGCGCCTTTGCCTGCGCTTCCAAGGTATCCAGAAAGCGCCGCGAGCGTTCGAGCGCATAGACTTTGCCGGTGGGACCGACGATTTCCGCGAGGTCCATGGTGGCGAAACCCGGCCCCGCGCCGAAATCGATCACCCGTGAACCATCGCCAATCTTCGCGCGCGTCCAGGCCTCAAGCGCGCGCGGGCGCCAGACCCGGTGCTGGAAACCCAGCCGGTAAATCTCATCGTCATGCGTGCCAAGCACGTAATCGCGGTCCGCCATGGGAACTCCTTTGCTGGCCGAGATATAACGGCGCGGCACGCGTGCGTCTTGCTGGAAACGGACCCCCAACTGGCCACTCCGCAGCCGGCGCGCGCGTCGGTGCTGCCGCCCCGCTCGACCGCCGCGCGCGGCTGTGTATAGTCTGCCCATGGGGGCGAACCCGCCGATCTCGCTTGATGAAATCCGCGCCTGGCTGAAGGACCAGCTGCCGGGCGCCGCCGGCTGGGTCGATGCGCTGCCCGATTGGGCGCTCTACCTCATCTTCGCCCTGCTGGTCCTGGGCGTGCTGGCGACGCTGTGGGGCGGGATCGAGTGGCTGCTAAAGCGGCTTGGCCTGGTCAAGGACGAGGTCAAGCAGATAAAAACGCGGTTGGAGCAGACCGAGAAGCGCGCCGAGGAGCGCGAACGCCTCGCCAAAGAACTCCACCAGGTCCTGCTAGCGGCGTTCCAGGCGGCCCAGGCGGCAGCGCAAGCCAGCGGCGCCGGGGCCGGCGGCGCGCTCGACGCCGCGCGCGAAGCCCGCGCCTTGGCCGACACCGAAGACCCGGTGCTGGTCGCCGCCCGCGACAGGATCGTCGCGCGCGACTTCGACGGCGCCCGCGCAGGGTTGGCGCGCGATGTTTCGTTTACGGCGGAGAGGTTGCGCACCTTGGGCTTCTTGGAATCCTTGCGCTCGGTGCAAGCCGCGATTGCCGCCTACGAAAAAGCCGCCGCGCTTGAGCCGACAGATTTCTGGACCGCTGTCCAGCTCGGGCGCCTGTACCGGACGGCGGGCGATCTGGGCGCGGGACGAAGGCTTGCGCTTGCCGCTTTGGAACAGGCCAAGGCGCCGCGTGACCGCAGCGTGGCGCTCAATGAGCTCGGCGACGTGCTGAGCGCCCAGAGCGATCTGCCGGGCGCGCTGAAGAACTACCAGGAGGGCTTGGACATCGCCCGAGCCTTGGCCAAGGACGATCCCTCGAACGCGGAACGGCGCCGCGACGTCGCAGTTTCGCTGGAACGCCTCGGCCAGGTCGCCGCGGTACAAGGCGACCGCGATTCGGCAGCGCAATACTGGGCCGAGGAAATCAGCATTGCCGAGGTCTTGTTTGCCGCGGATCCAAGCAATCTCGGATGGCTCAGATTCATCGCTGTCGTCGAGATGATGATTGCCGGACTCGACCTGCCCGATAGCGCAGCCAGACTTCGCCGCGCCGCCGACTTATTGCAGCGGCTCGAATCCATGAACCGACTTGCACCTGCCGACCAGCCGATGCTCGCTAAATTAAGGTCGAGGCTCGGCGCCGGTTAGGTCACTGAGGGCGTTTGTCCATCGTGTCGCGCCCGGTTTTCCAGCAAATCCACGGTGTTTTCTTCGGTGTAGAGCGCGGGAATAGCGGAAAATATCCAGGCTTTCGTTACCGGCAATCCAGTGCGGATGGCACCGCCGCGGGCGGGGGAATTGCCAGCGTTCGCGCGTGCGTAGCGCGAGCCGGCTACGCCTCGAAAGCGAAGCGCGGAACGTGCCCGCGCGTTGAGCCTGCGGGGCGCATGCGCGCGTTCCAACCCGCAATGTCAGCGCGCTACTGACACGCCAAGCATTCCTCGTAATCGGTCTTATCCGATTGCAGCGTGAAGGTGTCGGCCACCAATTCCTTGGCGTCTTCCCCGGCAAAGCCGGCGCGTTGCACGCTTTTGGAGCGACAATAATACAGGCTCTTTACCCCGCGCTCCCAGGCCATCCAGTGCAGCATGTGCAAATCCCATTTATCGACATCGCCGGGCAGGAAGATGTTGAGCGACTGGCTCTGGCAGATCAGCGGCGTGCGATCGGCTGCAAGTTCGATGATCCAGCGCTGATCGATTTCGAACGCGGTCTTGAACACGTCCTTTTCGGCATCGCTCAGGAAATCGAGCTGCTGCACCGAACCCTCGTGTTTCAGGATCGAGGACCACACGCTTTCGCTGTTGCGGCCCTTCTCGGTCAGCACGCGCTCGAGATGCGGGTTCTTCACCGCGAACGAGCCTGACAGCGTCTTGTGCGTGTAGATGTTGGCCGGGATCGGCTCGACGCCCGCGGAAGTCCCCCCGCAAATGATCGAGATCGAGGCGGTCGGCGCGATCGCCAGTTTGTGCGAGAAGCGCGCCATCACATTGTTCTCGGCCGCATCCGGGCAGGGGCCGCGCTCCTGCGCCAGTTTCACCGAAGCGGCATCGGCGCCGCGGCGAATGTGCTTGAACAGGCGATTGTTCCACACCTTGGCCATCGCCGATTCCATCGGCACGCCTTGCGCCTGCAGGAACGAATGGAAGCCCATCAGTCCAAGCCCGACGCTGCGCTCGCGCATCGCCGCATACACCGCGCGCTCCATTTCCGGCGGCGCGCGGGCGATGAAATCCTCGAGCACGTTGTCGAGGAAACGGAACACGTCCTCCATGAATTGCGGCTCTTTTTCCCCTTCTAGGAAGGTTTCCGCTCTGAGCGAGGAGAGGCAGCAGACCGCCGTGCGCTCCTTGCCGTTATGGTCCATGCCGGTGTGCAGCATGATCTCCGAACAGAGATTGGATTGGCGCACTTTCAAGCCCAGATCGCGCTGGTGCTTGGGCATCTGCTTGTTCACGGTGTCGGAGAAGATGATGTAGGGCTCGCCGGTTTGCAGCCGCATTTCCAGGATTTTTTGCCAGAGCTTGCGCGCGTTGATGTGCTTTAGGACTTCCTGGTTCTTCGGCGAGCGCAGCGCAAAGGGAAGATCGTCGCGCACCGCGATCATGAATTCGTCGGTGATGTTGAGCCCGTGATGCAGGTTCAAACTTTTGCGGTTGAAATCGCCGGCGGGTTTGCGGATTTCGAGGAATTCCTCGATCTCGGGATGGTGGATGTCGAGATACACCGCCGCTGAGCCGCGCCGCAGCGAGCCTTGCGAAATCGCCAGCGTCAGCGAATCCATCACCCGGATGAACGGAATGATGCCGCTGGTCTGTCCGTTCTGCCCGACCTTTTCGCCGATGGAACGAACCCCACCCCAATAAGTGCCAATGCCGCCGCCATTGGAGGCGAGCCACACGTTCTCGTTCCAGGTGTCCATAATGCCATCAAGCGAATCGCCGACCGCATTCAAGAAGCACGAGATCGGCAGGCCGCGTTCGGCGCCGCCGTTTGACAGCACCGGCGTTGCCGGCATGAACCAAAGCTTGGACATATAATCGTAGATGCGTTGCGCGTGGCCGATGTCGTCGGCGTAAGCGGTGGCGACGCGCGCGAACATGTCCTGAAAACTTTCGCCGGGAAGCAGATAGCGATCCCTAAGCGTTGTCTTGCCGAAATCAGTCAGCAGATCGTCGCGCGCTGGATCGGTGATCACCTTGTCGACCACCTTGAGCGGGCGCAGGGGTTTGGGCTTGCCGCGATGGATGTCGCCCATGCGGTGGACCCCCGCTTTACCCACGCTTGCCTGCATTTCACTCGCCCCTATTTAGCTCGGTGTTAACTAGACTCGCTTCTGGCCGAAACCACGACCCCTTGTGGTCACCAGCCGAAGCCGACCCCTACATATAGTGACGCCTTTCATTAATGCCGGGTCAATGGGCAAGCGCGGAACGGACGAATTTTTTGGTGGGGAAGGGGGGGATGGTTGCCCCGGCCCGGGGGAGGAATCAGGTTCCCAGGGCCTTGCGCGCCAGCATTTTCGGGCGTCTTTCCCGGCCATGAACGAAATCGGGCGGGCGCGGGCGGTGGTGGCCGCCATCACCGGCGCCGCCCTGATCGGGCTGGCGCCGATCGGGATAAGGCTCTCCGAATTGGGTCCGCAGGCGACGAATCTCTGGAGATTCGCCTTCGCGCTGCCGATTCTGGCGCTGTGGGGGATCGGGCGGGCCACCCCGAGTCGGGGCGACCTGAGCTGGCTGGGGCTGGCGGGGGTCCTGTTTGGGCTTGAACTGGCCCTGTGGGCGGCGGCGCTGGGGCTCACCACCATCGCCAACGCCACGCTGCTGGCCAATATGACCCCAGTGTTCGCGGCTGGGATCGCCTGGGTGTTGTTCAAGGAGCGGCTGAGGCCGGTGGTGCTGGCGGGCGGCGCGGTGGCGCTCGCCGGCGCGGTGACGCTGACGCTGGCGCGCGCCGGCGCCAGCCAGGGCCCCGGCGCGCAAGGCTGGCTTGGCGACGCCCTGGGTCTTAGCGCCGCTTTTGGCTACGCTGGCTATCTGCTGATCGTGCGGGCGCTGGGTGCGCGGCTGGGCGCGGGCGTCATCATGTTCTGGGCGACGCTTTCGGCGATGGTGTTCGCGCTGGCGGTGACCGTGACGCTTGAGGACCGGCTGTTGCCGACGACGGCGCGCGGCTGGGCCATCCTGGTTGGGCTGGGCGTGGTGGTGCAGGCGGGCGGGCAGGGGCTGATCGCCTACGGCGTGTCGCGGCTGCCGATCGCGGTGTCCACGGTGCTGCTATGGATGCAGCCTTTGACGGCGGCGGCGCTGTCGTGGGCGATTTTCGGCGAAGCGCTGGGGCCGTTCGCCTTGGTCGGGGCCGCGCTGGTGCTGGGCGGAATTTTCGTCGTGCAGCGCGCGCGCAGCTGAGTCTAGCCCGCGAACCGGCGCTTCAGCACTGACCAGCAGGCGCGCAAGCCTTGGGCTTCGCCGCCTTGCGGGCGGGCTGGCTTTTCCTTGGGGGCCCAGGCGAAAATGTCGAAATGCGCCCACGCTGGGGCGGCGACGAATTTGCGCAGGAACAGCGCCGCGTAGATCGAGCCGGCGAAGACGCCGTCGCCCGCGTTCTTCAGATCGGCGACCGGCGAATTCATGTCGCGGTCGTAGGCGTCCCACAGCGGCATGCGCCAGAGCGGGTCGGCGGTTTCAAGCGAAGCCGCCGCCAATTCTCCCGCCAGCGCTTCGTCATTGGAATAGAACGGGACCAGATCGGGCCCAAGCGCGGTGCGCGCGGCCCCGGTAAGGGTGGCGAAATCGAGCAGCAGCGCCGGTGTGTCCTCGCTGGCCCGGGCGAGCGCGTCGGCGAGGATGAGCCGGCCTTCGGCGTCGGTATTGTCGATCTCGACGCTGAGGCCCTTGCGGCTCTTGAGGATGTCGCCGGGACGGAAAGCGTCGCCAGAGATGGCATTCTCGGCCACCGGTACAAACACTTCGAGCCGCACCGGCAGTTTCGCCGCCATGACGATCTGCGCCAGCGCCAGCGCGTGCGCTGCCCCGCCCATGTCCTTCTTCATGTGGCGCATGCCGGCCGAGGACTTGATGTCAAGTCCGCCGGTGTCGAAGGTGACGCCCTTGCCGACCAGCGTCACGAGCGGCGCCTCGGGATCGCCCCACGACAGCTGCAGCAGACGCGGCGGCTCGCGCGCGGCGCGCCCGACCGCGTGGATGAGCGGATAATTCTCGCGCAGCAATTCCTCGCCGACCAAAGCGTGGAACACGCCGCCGCCGGCCGCGGCGACGCCGGCTGCCGCGGCGTGCAGCGCCTCCGGGCCCATGTCGTTGGTCGGCGTGTTGATGAGGTCGCGCGCCAGCCAGGCGGCGCTGACCAGGCGCGAGACCTCGTCCATGTCCGCGCCCGGCGGCGGCGCCAGGCGCGGGGCGGCGTGCTTTTGCTTTTTATAGCGGTCGAAGCGATAGGCGCCCAAGCCCCAGGCCGTGGCCGCCAAACTTGGCGCGAATTCGTTGGGCATGAAGGCGAGGCGATAATCGCCCGCCGGCAGATGCTGGGCCAGCGCGCCGATCACCATCGCGTCGGCGCCGTCGCCAACGCCCAGCAGCACCCGTTCGACCCCGCCATCGGTGGCCGGCGCGATCAGCGTGCGTCCGTGCTGGGCGCGGAAATCATGGGTGGCGGCGATGCGCCGCAAGGTCTCCGAATGGCGTTCGGCCCAATCGCTCCAGGCGCCGCGGCGGATGGCGTGGATAGGGGTGGTGGGGGCGTCGGCGGCGTCGAGGAAGGGGAGATCGGCCATGAGGGGCGCTTCCTAACTTGCTTCGGCCGTCCCTGAACAGGGCGCGTTAGCGGTTTGTTGAGCATGTCGGCGCAAGTCATTGGCGTTCATTAGGATTCGATCATGCTTGTGCGCCCCACCTTAGCGCTATTGGCGCTTTCGGCGCTGGCCGCTTGCGCCAGCATTGGCGGCGGCCGCGACACAGCCGAGGCCGAACGCGACGCGACCCGCTCGATCGACCGACAGGCGCGCCAGCGCAGCGTCCGCGCCGATCTGCTGACGCAAATGGCGTTCTGGGCTGGCGAATATCAGAGTTTCCCCAACGATTTGGAAGCCGCGCAGCGCTTCGCTGACGTGCTACGCCGTGGCGGCCGCGCTGACCGCGCCGTCGAGATCGCCGGCGAAGCGCTGGGGCGTTTTCCCGAGGACCGCAACCTGCTGATGACCTACGGCCTTTCCCAACTGGGCGCCGATCGGCCGCAAGAAGCGCTGCGGCCGCTGGCGCTGCTGGCTGAGGCGGACGCACAAGACTGGCGCGCGCGCTCGGCGCTGGGGGCCGCGCTAGACCAGCTCGGTCGCTTCCCGGAGGCGCGCCGAGCCTATGGCGAGGCGCTGGCGGTAGTTCCCGACGACCCGCGCGTGCTCACCAATCTCGGCGTCTCCCACATCATGGCCGGCGAAGCCGCGGAGGCGGAGGCCGTGTTGCGCCGCGCCGCCGCTCAGCCCAACGCGCCAGCGGAGGCGCGCCAGAACCTCGCCGTAGCGATCGCGCTGCAAGGACGCTTTGAGGAGGCCGAGCAGATCGTTCGCATCGACCTGCCGCCAGCACAGGCGGCGGCGAACATGACCTATCTGCGCGGGCTGCTTTCCGACACCCGCCGCTGGGGCGACCTCGGCCGCGGGGGCTAATCTAATTGCCGTCGGATTGGTCCAGCGGCGCCCGCGTCAGCGCCACGAAGGCGAAGACGATCCCCGACCCCAGCGCCATCGGCAAACCCAACAGCAGCGCCAGCGGAAACATGGCGAGTTCATTGGCGAAGCTTGCGTCCGCCTCCAGCGCCAACGGCGCCAACAGCGCCGCGATCGCGGCCGCCACCACCACGTGGCGCACGATCACCCGCCGCGCCTTCGGCGCGCCGCGGATCAGCCAACGCAGCGCCAGACTGGCTAGCGCCGCCGCGAACACGGCCGTGCCGTAAACCAGCGCCAGCCAGACCGCGGCCGGATCGGCCTGGAACAGCGCCGCCGGCCAGCCGATCGCCAGCGCCAGCGCCAGCGGAATCCACAATCCGGCCGGCGAACGCCAGGCCAGTTCAGGGAGGCGCTTGGGGATGGGCGGGGCGGTCACCGGCGCAATTCTATAGCGAAAAGCCGCGCGGTCACCCATGTTGGCGCCTGTTCATGGAACCCAAGCTCAGCTCCCCCGCCACCGCCCGCAATCGCGAGCCGATCCTCGCCGTGTTGCGCCGGGTGTTGCCGGCGCAAGCGCGCGTGCTCGAACTTGCCTCAGGCGCCGGCGAGCACGCGGTTTACTTCGCCGCCGCCGAGCCGGGCTGGATCTGGACCCCCAGCGATCCCGATCCCGACGCCTGCGCCAGCGTCGCCGCCTGGGCGGCTGGGGAAGGCCTGGCCAATCTGCAAGCGCCGCGCGCCATCGATGTCGGCGCCGGCGATTGGGGGCTTGAGCCCGACGCGCGCTACGACGCGCTGGTGTGCATCAACATGATCCACATCTCGCCCTGGGAGGCGACCTTGGGGTTGATGGCGGGGGCGGGGCGGTGGCTGCGGGCGGGCGGCTTGTTGTACAGCTACGGCGCCTACAAACGGGGAGGGCGCCACACCGCACCCTCGAACGAAAGTTTCGATTCCTGGCTCAAGGCGCGCGACCCGCGCTTCGGCGTGCGCGACCTCGAAGCGGTGCAAGAAGCCGCCCGCGCGCACGGGCTCGCGCTGGTGGAAAGCATCGAGATGCCGGCAAATAATTTGTCGCTGGTGTTTTCGCGCAACGCGTAAAGCGCCGGACTTGAATGCGACCCTGAGCCGCATGACGCTGCGTCCCGCCGGTGACATCGTCTCCACCTCGCCAAGATTTTAGCTTGCCGCCATTTTCGCGTCGCATCTTGCCCCTACACCGAGACCGCAAACGCACTTTGTTTGCGCAACCTGGATCGCTCGATGCGGAAGCTGGTTACCTTTCTTGAGTTGACGATCGGCGCCGCCTGCGCCGTCGCGCTTGTCGTCTACCTGGCGCAAGGCGCTGTGCAGATGGCGGCGCTGGCGTCGTAGGCGGTCCCAGGGGAGCGCGCGCAGAACGCGCGTGCTCCCTTGGGGCTCTGCCCCCTCAGCGCGTCGGTGTTGGCGGGTCGGTGCGGTAGTCGTAGAAGCCGCGCTGGGTTTTGCGGCCGAGCCAGCCGGCTTCGACGTATTTCACCAGCAGCGGGCAGGGGCGGTATTTCGAATCCGCCAGGCCCTCATGCAGCACTTGCATGATCGACAAACAGGTGTCGAGGCCGATGAAATCAGCCAGCTCCAGCGGCCCCATCTTGTGGTTGGCGCCGAGCTTCAGGGATTTGTCGATCGCTTCCACCGAGCCGACGCCTTCGTACAAAGTGTAGATCGCCTCGTTGATCATCGGCACCAGCACGCGGTTGACAATGAAGCCAGGGAAGTCTTCGGCGTTGGCGATGGTCTTGCCCAGGCTGTCGACGAATTTCACCGCGCTGTCGTAAGTTTCCTGGCTGGTGGCGAGGCCGCGGATCAGCTCCACCAGTTTCATCACCGGCGCCGGGTTCATGAAATGGATGCCGATGAATTTGTCGGGCCGGTCGGTGGTGGCGGCGAGCCGGGTGATGGAGATCGAGGAGGTGTTGGAGGCGAGGATCGCGCCCGGCTTCAGCGCCGCGCGCAGATCGGCGAACACTTTGCGCTTGGCCTCGTCCTGCTCGACGATGGATTCGATCACCAGATCGCAAGCCGCGAACGCCGCCAGCGCCGGCGCTGGCTTGATCCGCTTCAGCGCCGCTTCCATGTCGGCCTGCGCGATCGCCTCGCGATGTAGCTGCCGGGCCATGTTCTTGGTGATGGTGTCAATCCCGGCGGCGATCCGCGCGGGGTCGGCATCGTGCAGCAGCACCTCATAGCCGGCCAGCGCGCACACATGCGCAATCCCGGCGCCCATTTGTCCGGCGCCAACCACGCCGACGGTGCGAATATTGCTCATTTGTTCCAAGCTTCGCTTAAGTTCATCTTGTTGCAATGCAACATAAGCGGGGTCCGGGCGCAAGGGCGGTTTTGCGCACCCCCTACAGCCCCGCCTTGGTCAGCTCCGCCATTAGTTCCGGGACGGCGACTTTGTAGTCCGCCACTAGGCCGATGTCGGCGATCTGGAAGATCGGCGCGTCTTCGTCCTTGTTGATGGCGACAATCACCTTGCTGTCCTTCATGCCGGCCAAATGCTGGATGGCGCCGGAGATGCCGATGGCGAGGTAAAGCTCGGGCGCGACCACCTTGCCGGTCTGGCCGACCTGGTAATCGTTGGGCGCATAACCGGCGTCCACCGCGGCGCGCGAGGCGCCGACGGCGGCGCCGAGTTTGTCGGCGAGGGGATCGAGCACGCGGTGGAATTCCTCCGCCGAGCCGAGCGCGCGCCCGCCCGACACCACGCGCTTGGCGGCGGTGAGTTCAGGCCGGTCGGACTTGGCCATATCTTCCGAGACAAAGGCGGATTTGAACGGACCGCTTGGCGCGGCGATTTGCTCGATCGCCGCGCTGGCGCCTTCGCCTGACGCTTTGAACGCGGTCGCCTGCACGGTTAGCACCTTTTTTGCTTGCGCATCTTGCACCGTGATGAGCGCGTTGCCGGCGTAGATGGGGCGCACGAAAGTATCGGCGCTTTCCACGGCGGTGACGCCGGAAACCTGCATCACGTCGAGCGAGGCTGCGACGCGCGGGGCGGCGTTCTTGCCGGTGGTGGTGGCGCAGAACAGCACCGCGTCGTAGCCCGCCATCAGCGGGACAATCAGCGCCTGCATCGGCTCGGCCATTTGCTTGGCGAGCGTCGCGCCGTCGGCATGCACCACCTTGCGCACGCCGGCGATTTTCGCGGCAGCGGCGGCAACCGCGCCCGCATCGACGCCTGCGACCAGCACATCGACGTCGGCGCTCATTGCCTTGGCGGCGCTGACGACTTTCGCGGTGGCGTCCTTCAAGGCGGAATTATCGTGCTCGGCGACAACAAGAACGGCCATCAGATAATCCCCGCTTCTTTCAGTTTACCGACCAGTTCGGCGGCGGTTTTCACTTTGGCGCCGCCCTGGCGTTTTGGCGGCTCGGAGGTCTTCACCACCTTGAGTCGCGGGGTAACATCGACGCCCAGTTCGGCCGGCGTTCTCACGTCGATCGGCTTTTTCTTCGCTTTCATGATGTTGGGCAAAGAGGCGTAGCGCGGTTCGTTCAAGCGTAAATCGGTGGTGACGATCGCCGGCAGCGCGACGTCAATGGTCTGCAGGCCGCCATCAACTTCGCGGGTGACGCTGGCCTTGTCGCCGTGCAGCACGATTTTCGAAGCGAAAGTCGCCTGCGGCCAGTCGAGCAGCGCCGCCAGCATCTGGCCGGTGGCGTTGTTGTCGTCGTCGATCGCCTGCTTGCCAAGGATGACCAGGTCGGGCTTCTCCGCCTCGACCACCGCTTGCAGCAGCTTTGCCACCGCCAACGGCTCGATCTCGCCCTCGGCCTTGACCAGGATGCCGCGGTCGGCGCCGATGGCGAGCGCGTTGCGCAGCGTCTCCTGGCATTGCTCGGGCCCGATCGACACCGCCACCACTTCCGTGGCGGCGCCCGCCACGTGGCCGCCGCCGCCATCGCGCATGCGCACGGCTTCCTCGATGGCGATTTCGCAAAACGGGTTGATCGACATCTTCAAATTCGAGAGATCGACCCCCGAACCGTCCGGCTTGACCCGCACCTTGAGATTATAATCGAGCACCCGCTTGACCGGGACGAGCACTTTCATGCTTGAAATCCTTGAGAGTTTCCGTGAACGCGCTGCAGCGCAACAACAACCCGGACACTAGCGGGCCAAGGATTTGCCCGTCAATGCGGCTATAACGACTGCCGGAATTGGCGCGCGTGAACCGTCGGCGCGCGGTCCATGGTCTTGCGTGCCTAATCCAGCGTGCGGCGGAACCGCAGCAGCGCCAGGCTCGCCAGCGCCAGCGCGATCAGCGCCAGCGGGGCGAGATCGGGGGCGATGTCGGCAAGGCCCGCGCCCTTGAGCACCACTTCGCGGACGATGCGCAGGAAATGCGTGATCGGCAGCGTCTCGCCGATGGCCTGCGCCCACGCGGGCATGGCGCGGAACGGGAACATGAAGCCCGACAATAGAAACGAGGGCATGAACACGAAGAACGCCGCTTGCATCGCCTGCATCTGCGTGCGCGCGACCGTTGAGATGAGATAGCCAAGCAGCAGATTGGCGAACAGGTACAACACCACCGCCAGCAGGAAGGCGGAAACCGAGCCGGTGAAGGGGATGTGGAACAGCAGGTTCGAAACCGCCATCACGATCGCCACCTGCACCGCGCCGACGAAAATGTAGGGCGTGGTCTTGCCGATCATCACCTCCAGCGGCCGCACCGGAGTGGCCAGCAAATTTTCCATGGTGCCGCGCTCGACCTCCCTTGTCAGCGCGATCGAGGTGATCATCACCATGGTCATCATCAGAATCAGGCCGAGCAGGGCCGGCACGATATTGAAGGCGGTGACGCCCGCGGGATTATAGCGGCGGTGCACTACGATGTCGTAAGCCGGCGGCGCGCGCGCGAGGTGGGCGAGCGCGCCCTCGAACTCGGGCGCGAAGGCGGTGCGGGCGATCGCCTCGATGGCGCCGACCGCGCCGCCGGAGGCGATCGGATCGGAGGCGTCAGCGGCGATCAGGATCTGTGGCCGCTCGCCGCGCACCAGGCGCCGCTCGAACCCTTCCGGAATGGCGATCAGAAAGCTCACCTGGCCCGAGCGCAACAGCGCGTCACCGTCCTCGGTCCGGCGCACGATGGCGACGATATCGACAAAGCTCGAGGCGCGCAGGCTGGCCAGGAACGCGCGCGTCATCGGCCCATCCTCGCGCAACTCGATGGCGGCCGGCAGGTGACGCGGATCAGTGTTGATGGCGTAGCCGAACAGCACCAATTGCAGGATCGGCATCGACAGCATGATCGCGAAGGTCATGCGGTCGCGGCGCATCTGCACCAATTCCTTCAAGAACACCGCCAGCACCCGCGCCCAGGAAAGCTCAAACGCCGGCAGCGACAGGGCGGGGAGCTTCAATGGAAATTGTCCTGGCTGCCGGTCATGAGATAGATGAAAATCTCCTCGAACCCCGCGTCGATGGGCTCGATCTGGAGGTGCGGCTGGGCCTGCTTAGCGGCGGCGACCGCGCGGGCGAGCGCGGCGGCATCCTTGCCGCAGGCGTGCACTTCCGCGCCGAAGCGCGCCACCAGTTCGACGCTGGGATCGCGCTCAAGCAGCGCTTGCGCTTGCAGCAGCGGGCGCCCGCTGATGCGCCAGCACGAGAGCCCCATCTGCTTGGGAATCTCGGCGGTCGGCGCGTCCAGCAGCTTCTTGCCGTAAGCGATGTAGGCGATGGAATCGCATTGCACCGCTTCGTCCATGTAATGGGTGGAAACCAGCGTCGTCACGCCTTGGGCCGAGAAGCGGCGGATCTGGTCCCAGAAATCGCGGCGCGCCTTGGGATCGACGCCGGCGGTGGGTTCGTCCAGCAGCAGCAATTCCGGTTCGTGGATCATGCACGCGGCCAGCGCCAGGCGCTGCTTCCAGCCGCCCGAGAGCTTGCCAGCGACTTGCGCCTGGCGCTCGGCCAGGCCCAGCTCGACAAGCGCCTGATCGACACGCGCATTGCGGCGATCGAGCTCATAGAGGCGGGCGATGAATTCAAGATTCTCGCGGATCGAGAGATCCTCGTAGAGCGAGAATCTTTGCGTCATGTAGCCGACCCGCCGTTTGATCTGCTGGCTGTCCCTGGCGACATCGAAACCGAGCACGCGGCCGCTGCCGGCTTCGGGCTTCAACAGCCCGCAGACCATGCGGATGGTGGTGGTTTTGCCCGAGCCGTTGGGGCCGAGAAATCCGTAGATGGCCCCGCGCGGCACCTGCAGGTCGAAATTATCGACCACACGCCGGGCGCCGAAACTCTTGGTCAGTCCAGCGACGTCGATGACCAGCGGCTCGTTCATGGCGCCGGTAGCCGCACGTCCACCGGCAGGCCGGGACGGATGGCGCTGGGATCGTCGGGGCGCGCCTCGACCAGAAACACCAGCTTCTCGCGCTGCTCGAGCGAATAGATCACCGGGGGAGTAAATTGCGGCTCGCGGGCGACGAAACTGACGGTGCCCATCAGGCCCTCGGCGCAACCGTCGCAGGACAGCGCCACGCGGGCGCCGGGCGCCAGCCGCGTCAGCAACGCTTCGGGGGCGAAGAACCGCACTTTGCGGTTCTCCGGCGTCAGCAGCGCCGCCACCGGCTGGCCGGCGGGAACCACCTCGCCTGGGCGATGATAGAGCCGCTCGATGGCGCCAGAAGCTGGGGCGAGGCCGGCGAGATCGGAACGCCGTGCGCGCCACAGCCCGATCTCGGCGCTCGAGGCCGCCATTTGCCGGCGCGCCTCTTCCAATTGCGCGTTGGCGGCGTCGAGCGCGGCGCGGTCGCCATCGTAGCGTGCGCGAGAGACATAGCCCTCGGCCAGCAGGCCGGCGCTGCGCTGGTAGTTCACGCGTGCGAGCTGGGCGTTGGCGCGCGCCGCTTCCACCGCCTGCGCCAGCGCCGCCCGCTGCGCGGTGGCGCCGCGCAGCGGGTAATCGATGCGCTCGCCCTGGAGCCGAAAAATCGGCGCGCCGGCTTCGACCGCATCGCCCTCGCGCACGTATAATTCGGCGATGACGCCGGATTCCTGGCTGGCGACATAAACATACTCGGCCTCGCCATAGCCTTGCATCGCCGCGTTCGGCGGCGGCGCACAGGCGCCGACCAGCATTCCGGCGATGACAATCAAGCGCTTCATGCGCGCAGCTCCAGCCCGTTCAGCAGGATGTCGAAATGCTGTTCGACAAGATTTCCAGGTTCGCCCAAAGCGCTTTCCCCGCGCAGCACATGTGTCCAAATGGCCTCGAGCAAGAGCGGGCCGATGAAGGCGTGCGCGGCCGCGTGCGGATTGACCGCGCGGATGGCGCCCTTGGCGATCGCAGCTTCGATCAGCGTCACGATCGCCCCACGCGCGAGCGCGGCGACATTGGCGCGGTAGAAATCGGCGATGTCGGGAAAACGCCCGGCGATGCTGATCACCAGCCGCGGTACGGCGAACACCATCGGTTCGCGGATCAGCTTGGCGGCGGTGCTGGCAATCAAGTGCAACGCGGCCACAGGGTCGCCCGCGCCGGCGATGGCCATGGCTTCGGCCTGCCGCGCCAGCGGCGCGACCTTGGCCAGGATCAGCGCCCGTAGCAGCGCTTCCTTGCTGTCAAAATAGAGGTAGACCCCCGCCTTGGAGAGCCCGGCGCGGCGGGCGACGTCCTCCATGCGCGCGGCCTCGAAGCCCCGTTCGGTGAATTCGGCCAGCGCCGCCTCCAGAATTTCCTCCGGCCGCGCCTTTGCGCGCCTGCGCCAGCGGGGGGAGGGGGTTAGGCTCATGGCGACTATATAACTGACCAGTCACTTATTGTCAACCGCTTCTGGCGTGCAATGGCTTGGCGCTCGCAGCGGCGTGGCATTACGGTCCCAACACACTCGGGGTGGCGCCATGGCGGAACAGCAGCAATCGGACGAGCGCACGATCCGGCTGGCGTCGATCGTGGCGATCGACATTGTCGGCTTTTCGGCCATGTCGGAACGCGATCAGCGCGGCGCGGCGCGCAAGGTCGAGGCGCTGCGCAAGCGCATCGAAACGGTGGTGGCGACCCATGGCGGGCGCCTGTTCAACACCGCCGGCGACGGCTTCATGCTGGAATTCGCCTCCGCTGGCGCGGCCCTCGGCGCGGTTCAGGATATCCTCGATAAGCGCGGCAAGAAGGAGCCGCCGGTCCGCGTCGGCGCCCATGTCGGCGACGTCATCGTCACCGCTACCGAGGATTTGCTCGGTCACGGCGTCAATGTGGCGGCGCGGCTGCAGCAGCTGGCCGAGCCCGGGACGGCGCTGGTTTCAGCGGAGTTCCGTTCGATGGCGCACTCGAGCCCAACCGCGGCGTTCCTGTCCAAGGGACAAAAGCCGCTCGAGAATATCGAGCAGCGGGTGCAGACCTTCGAAATTCTGTCGCAGCGTCAGAAATTTGTCCGCACCGCGCGGCGTGTGGTGTGGGGGCTAGTCCTGCTGCTGGCGCTGGGCGCGCTGGCCTATTTCGGCCCGACGCTGTGGCAAGCGCTCGAACCGCTTGTGTCGCAATTTCTGCCGCGCCCGTGAACCGTGCCCGCGGTCACGATATAGTAGTTGACGTACCCAAAAAGCTCGCTATGGTCTGAATCTGTTGGAGATTCACATGCCGTCCGCCCTTTCCGCCAAGCACCTTCACGATGAAGCCGCCGCCTACCGCTGGATTGAAGCCCGCGTGTGGCCGAACGGGCGCGTTTGCCCGCACTGCGGCGTGGTGGGCGACAGCGGCGCGCTGAAGGGCAAGAGCACCCGGATCGGGGTGTACAAGTGCTACTCATGCCGCAGGCCGTTCACGGTGAAGGTCGGCACGATCTTCGAAAGCTCGCACGTCAAGCTGCACATCTGGATTCAGGCGATGCACCTGATGGCGTCGAGCAAGAAGGGCGTTAGCTCCAATCAGCTTTCGCGCATCCTTGGCGTCGATCTGAAAACCGCGTGGTTCATGTCGCACCGCATCCGCATGGCGATGGTGCCGGGCGGCAAGCTTCCGCCTATGGGCGGCGAAGGCAAGGTGGTTGAAGCCGACGAAACCTATTTTGGCAAATCGGACCAGCAAACCGACATGCGCCTGGACGGCAAGCCGATGAGGCGGCGAAAGTCGAGCGCCCGCAATCGCCGCGCTGTGGTGGCGCTGGTAGAGCGTGGCGGCTCGGCGCGTTCCTTCCATGTCGAGGACGCCGATATTGCAACCGTGCAAAGGATCATCCGCGAAAACGTGGACTTGGCGTCGCGCCTGCAAACCGACGCTAGCCCGCTCTACACCGCTATTGGCAAAGAGTTCGCGGATCACGGTTCGGTGCGTCACACCCTGGGCGAATACGTGAAGTACGTGAACGGCGAAGCGATCCACAACAACAGCGCCGAGTCGTTCTTTTCGGTGTTCAAGCGCGGCATGAAGGGCGTTTATCAGCACTGCGCCGAAAAGCACCTGCATCGCTACCTTGCGGAGTTCGATTTCCGCCACAACGCACGCGTGGCGCTTGGTGTGGGCGATTCGCAACGCACTGATAGGATCGTGGCGGGCGTGGTTGGCAAGCGCCTCACCTATCGAACAACTGACCGCCCCGCCTGAGTTCGCGCTCTGGCGCGCCCACCATTTCCGTCAAATGCGCGGCGTCTGGGCGAGGCTGGCAAGGCCGCGCGAACCGCTATAGGCTCGCGCCATGCCTGTCCCGAAGAAACCCGTGCCCAAGAAACAGAAGCCGCAAAAACAGCGCTTCATCGAGGCTGCGCGCGAGCACGAAACCGATGAAACCGGCGAGGCATTGGAGCGCGCGTTCGGCAAGGCGGTGCCGCCTAAGCGAAAGCCAGGTTGAACATCGTCACGTCATAGGGTTGAATCTCTACCGTGATGATTGCTCTTACCTGACGCGCGTCGTCCTCTCCTTCGTAACTCGGCACATCAAGTAAAGTGTCGGTTTCGACCGACAGCTCGGTCACGAGTTTGTCGTCTTCTAACAAGCAGAAAAACGGGTCCTCATCCGCACCAGGCGCCTCGTTTCCTCGCAACTCTGTTCCGCCCGATGGTTTTCTCAGGCCGTCGATAAGCGTCTTGAGGCGGTTATCGATATCGCCAGCATGAAGTACGCCATGCGGCGGGTCGCGTCGCAAGAGCAGGATGTCCAGCGAGCATCGGAGGGACCAGTCTTTCTTCACGAGGGGCACGAACCGATAACCGTTTTCAACGTGCTGCATCGCAGTGCGATCCAGAAGCGAAATCATTCCATCGCCGCGCGCGTCGGAGGCGCGCGCGGTGTGAGCGGCGGGGCTCTCATGGCCGTGTGTCCAAGAGGACTGATGGGGATGAACGCGGTGATCGCGCAAAAAAGCGTTGGTTTCCCATAGCCGGCGCAATTGGGGGTGAAACGTCTTTCTTATTGCTTGCTTGTGCTCGGCCAACTTGTCCGCCTGTCCCCCAATCGGATCGCGCTGGCTCGCCTTCAGTCCGCCATCATAATACAGCCGAAAGCGCATCGACTCGGACTCCAACGGGTGGTCCTCTAGGGGGCCTAGGATCACGCGCCTAGGCATCTACCATCCCCTACCTGGGTACGCAAACTCCCATATCGTGCCCGCGGTCACAGTCGGCGCGTGGGCGCGATGCTAAGCTGCGCGCTGGCCTGCTGACTCGGCCAAGCTGGAGAGATCGTGAGCGGCCGCTTTATTCTCGCGCAGATTTCCGACACGCATATTCGCGTCGACGATGGCGGCGCGGCGGCGGCGAAGCTGCGCCAGGCGCTTGCCGGCGCCGGCCGCTACCGCGCCGATGCGATTGTTCTCACGGGCGATTTGGCCAATGACGCCGGTGCGGAGGAGTATCAGGCGCTGGCGCGCGCGCTCAGCGAGGCGCCGGCGCCATTTTTCCTGCTGCCCGGCAATCACGATGACCGCGCACGCTTGCGCGCCGCTTTTCCTGGCGCCGACTATTTTCCACGTCAGCCGCCGTTTTCCTACGCGGTGGAGCAATTTCCGCTGCGTCTGGTGTGCCTGGACCAGATCGCGCCGGGCGATACCGGCGGCGATTTCACGCCGGAAACCGCGCGCTGGTTGGACCAAACCTTGGCGCAAGCGCCCGATAAGCCGACCTTGCTCGCGCTGCATCATCCCCCGTTCGCCACCCACGACCGCTTGTTTGACCGCATCGGCATGAAACGCGCAGAGGCTTTCGCGGCGGTGATCGCGCGCCACGCGCAAGTCACGCGCATCGTCTGCGGCCACCACCATCGCGCCGTGTTCGGCCAGGTCGGCCATGCGCCTTGCGTGATCGCGCCTTCAACATCATGGACTTACGGCTTGGCGCTGCACCAGGATCAGGCCTTGGCGCCGGTGACGCCGGAGGCGCCCGGCTGGATGCTGCACGTGTGGACGCCGCAGAGCGGTTTTGCCAGTCACGTCATGGGCTTGAGCTGAAAAACCGGCGGCGCCCCGAAGAACGCCGCCGGCCTCAGCTCCCAGAATTTCCCCGCGCTGACAAAATCGCCCGCCCGCCAGCGCGTCAATACGGAAAATTTATGTTGTACGAGAATTGCCGGGCACTGTCGTGCGACTGCCACAGACTTGACGCACGCCCGCCATGCATGGGACGTTTTCGCCGAGCGAGCGGCGACGAAGAATTCAGAACATGGGGATAAAGCGCATGCCGGGGAGACCACGCGAACCGTACAAGTGGGGTAAGAGCACAGAGAAATTGCTGAAAATCCTAAAAACCAAAGAGATCAAGGCGATAGACAAAAAGTGCCGGAAATTGATCGATGAATTCGCGGCGTTCAATGTGCTGGGAGATACAGGCCGGCCGCGCTACATCCCGTTTGACGAGTGCGGCTACGAGTTTGTTTTGGAGTGGGATTATTCGGACGAGATCTGGGTGCTGAACACCGGCAGCCCACTCAAGCTCAAGAAACATCGTCAGGGCGGGAAAGCCGACGGCGAAGCGCCCTATCGGTCGGCCAGAGCTCTCCCGGCCAGAGCTCTCCCGGAACGGGCAAAGCGGCCACGGAAAAAATTCCTCAAGCGAAACCTGTTGGTCATGTACAAAAAACTGAAACGATGCCCGCTCGGTCAAAACTTGTCCGTATTCGTGTCCGATAGTGGGGTAATGAGAGATTTGAGCGGGATTGTCGCGCTCTGGGGCCGCTTAACCAAGCCCCGCCGCCGGTTCGATCTGGTCGGCGCGGTCGCCGAGGCCCTGCGCCCGTTTGCCACAAGCCTGGAGCAGGCTGCTGTGGAGAGCGTCTCGCTGGCGCCGCACTGGTATCAGGCGGGCCCGCGACTCGTGTTAACGGCTGGCGCCAGCGCCACTCAGGTTTCCCACTGGGGCACGTCCGGGGCGTCCATAGAAAGCGAGCAGTTGCGAATATGAAAACGGTCAAGCTGACGGGCGGGGAGCGCGGCAAGCAGCGCAATGTGTCCACCTCACAGGCGCGAGCCAACTTCGCCTCTGCCCTCAAGACCGTGGCCCAGAGTAAAACCATCATTGGTTTCGACCGGTACAAGGAGACCGTGGCGGTGCTGGCGCCGATCGAGACCATCTATGTGCTGGCCGGCAGAACCCGGGAGATCGACAAGGCGGTGCTGGAGCGGCTGCAGCGCATGGCCGAATTGTTCCTGCACCGCTATCCCGCGTCGAAAGCGGCCGCGCCGGCGCCTAAGCCGGTAGCCAAGAAGAAGGTGGCCAAGAAGGCGGTGGGCCGCGCCAAGGCTAAGGGCGGGCGCTAACAAAAGTCGCGCGGTCGGAAATTTTGGCGCTATAAGCGCCCCGCCGAAACAGCGGGAGTGCGCCTATGAAAACCAGAGCCGCAATGGCGTTCGAAGCCAAGAAGCCGTTGGAAATCGTCGAGCTTGATCTCGAAGGGCCGAAGGCTGGCGAGGTGCTTGTGGAGATCAAGGCCACCGGCATCTGCCACACCGATGCCTACACGCTCGACGGCTTTGACAGCGAAGGAATTTTTCCAAGCATTCTCGGCCATGAAGGCGCCGGCATCGTGCGCGAGATCGGCGCGGGCGTGAGCAGCGTCACGATTGGCGACCATGTGATCCCGCTCTACACCCCTGAATGCCGGCAGTGCAAAAGCTGCCTCAGCCGCAAAACCAATCTCTGCACCGCTATCCGCGCCACGCAGGGCAAGGGCCTGATGCCCGACGGCTCTTCGCGCTTCTCGTACAAGGGCAAGCCGGTCGCCCATTATATGGGCTGCTCGACGTTCTCGAATTTCACGGTTTTACCGGAAATCGCGCTGGCGAAAATTCGCAAGGACGCCCCGTTCGACAAGGCGTGTTACATCGGCTGCGGCGTCACCACCGGGGTGGGAGCCGTCACCAATACGGCAAAGGTGGAGCCCGGCGCGAATGTGATCGTGTTCGGGCTCGGCGGCATCGGGCTTAACGTGGTTCAAGGCGCGCGGCTCGTCGGCGCGAACATGATTATCGGCGTCGATATCAATCCCGCGCGCGAGGAATGGGGCAAACGCTTCGGCATGACGCATTTCGTCAATCCGAAAAACGTGAGCGGCGATCTGGTCGCGCACCTTGTGGAACTCACCGGCGGCGGCGCCGATTACACCTTCGACTGCACCGGCAACACCCAAGTGATGCGCCAAGCTTTGGAAGCCTGCCATCGCGGCTGGGGCGAGAGCATCATTATCGGCGTCGCCGAGGCCGGCAAGGAAATCGCCACGCGGCCGTTCCAGCTGGTCACCGGTCGCGTCTGGAAAGGGACCGCGTTTGGCGGCGCGCGGGGCCGCACCGATGTGCCGCGCATCGTCGATTGGTACATGGACGGCAAAATCCAAATCGACCCAATGATAACGCATACGCTGCCGCTGGAGCGGATCAATGAGGCGTTTGAGCTGATGCATCGGGGGGAGAGCATTCGGAGCGTGGTGGTGTACTAATTTCGTCCGGCCATGGAATTTCGGATAATCGCGACAAGGCGTTCCCGGAACTCTGGCGCGCGGTCTTGATGCCAGCTAATCGTTTCACAGTGATTGGTATCGAAGTGGGTGCGCGTTGTCGTCCACTTGTCCTCATGACATAGGTAGATCACGGGTTTTCCGAGGCCTTCCGCAAAGCCCGCTTCCCAGTAGGCACCGTTATTGCTGTGCGTCAGGTCAGCGATAAGAAATGGCGCGTCGCGGATTTTGATGCGCATGATCTGATCGATAACACCGGCCCGCGGACGGTCCGAGACTCGTTCAAGATCATACCCAGCCTCCGTGACTGCCGCTTTGACGATCGTATCAACGAAACCGTCCAGAAGTTCGTCGCCGAATTTCATGGCGATAATCGCCACACGGGTAGATTGTTTGCCCTGCTGCTCGTTCTCGTAGCGATCCCAGCCCAAGAGAGTTGGGTGAATATCAAAGAAGTTTCGTTCATCGCTAGTGCTCGCGTCCTGTCCTTTGATAAGACCCAAGTCGATGAGCCCATCGATAATTAAGGCTGACGCGTCGTGGTGCGGTGCGCCAATTGCTGCCGAGAAGTCGATGGGAAGCTCCTCGAGTGGTTCTCCTGATTCTTGAACTCGCTCCGCTACATAGCGCAGAGCGTTTAGGGCCTGCGCGCCTGGCGTCGGGAGCTTTATCGATCCATCAACGACCTTCTCCATGAGGTAGCTATCGATCCGCGGCGGCTTTTCCTCGCTCTGGTTTAGACGCACTCTGTGCGACAGAACTGCCTTTTTGGTGCGAGTCCACTGTGGGTTGGCTTCCAGAATCTTGAGTGCGGTGCGTGTCGCGCCATACATCCCGCACTTTGAGCATTTGATTTCCTGTCCATCCCAGCTCGTTGGATGAAACTCAGCTTCAGTGCCACAAATGGGACAGGGAGGCATGTTCGCTTTCCGTTTGTCAGGCGCATCGACAGAAGTATGATCATAGCACAAGTTGCTCCCGAGTGGTATCTGCATGACCAACTGGAAGCTCCCCTGGTCCGCGTCCTGCCTCTGCGGGCGCGTGAAGATGCGCATTAGCGCGCCGCCGCTGCTGTCGGCGGCGTGCCATTGCACCGGTTGCCAGAAGCTCACCAGCGGCGCTTACTCGCTGTCGCTGATGCTGCCGGCGTCCGGCTTTGAAGTGCTGGCGGGCGAGACTGTGCTCGGCGGCGAGCACCGGCCCGCGAGCCGCCATCATTATTGCGCGCACTGCAAGAGCTGGCTCTACACCACCGGCGACTTCATACCCGGCATGGTCAATTTCCGCCCGACCATGCTGGAGGATGCAAGCTGGGTCGTCCCGTTCGTGGACATGATGGTCGCGGAGAAATTGCCTGGCGTTGTCAGCGGCGCGGCGCGCGCTTATTCGGGCTGGCCGCCGCCGGAAGATTACGGGTCGCTTATGGAAGCGTTTGTGAAAGAGGGGGCTCGGGCGCGCTAATGCCTGTTCTTACCAAATTGAATCACGTCAACACCCATTCCCGGATTGCGCGCAGCGCAAGTCCGGGACCCATAACCACGATCGGTTCGCGATTATGGGCCCCGGACTGAATGCTGCGCATTCATCCGGGGATGGGTGGTGTTTCAATCTGGACGGATTTTGCTGTAGGAACAAAACAAAGGAGGAAGCCCATGCCCATTTCCATCCACCCATCCGTCGACAACGGCGTCAAAGCCGGCAACCCAAGCTTCGTCGGCGGCGCGCTCAGCTGCAAATGCGGCAGCGACAAAGTCGCCGTGCGCATCTCGGCGCAAACAGCGCACAACCACGTCTGCGGCTGCACCAAATGCTGGAAGCCGGCGGGGGCGCCGTTTTCCATGGTGGCGGTGGTTGCGCGCGACAAGCTTGAAGTCACCGCCAATTCCGGCAAGCTCAGAATCGTCGACGAAAGCGCCGCCATCCAGCGCCACGCCTGCACCGCTTGCGGCGTGCATATGTATGGCCGCATCGAGAACAAGGGCCACCCGTTCTACGGGCTAGATTTCGTGCATACGGAACTCTCCAGCGACAGCGGCTGGTCGGCGCCCGAATTCGCGGCGTTCGTGTCCTCCATCATAGAGAGCGGCGCCGATCCCAAGAACATGGACGGGGTGCGCGCGCGGCTGCGCGAACTGAAGCTTGAGCCCTACGATGCGTTGTCGCCGGCGCTGATGGACGCGATCGCCACCCATGTGGCCAAGGCCAAGGGCGTGCTGGCGAACTGACATTGGGCGCGCGCGCCGGTGGCGTTCGCCCAAGCCGCGGGTTAAGACTGGGGCATGAACAGGATCGACCCCCGCGCGGGTGTGGCCGCGCTGGCGTGCGCCGCCATGGTGCTCTCTTCGGCCTCGGCGCAAGCGCCCGCGCCGGAGCTGGAGGCGTGCGCGGCGCTGGTGGTGGCGGCGGACGGCGGCGTCACTCTGGCCGGCGAGCCGGGCTACAGGGTGTCCGCCGCCATCCCGCCGCTGGCGCCTCCGCCGGGCGTGGCTGCCTTCAGCGGCATTATCTGCGACCGCGACCGCATCTTTATCGGCCCGGTCGATCACCGCGTGCTGACCGACCTGCACGTGCCGCTCTACATCCGCAACAATGGCCGCCTGGCCATTCTCGAAGTCACCGCCGAGGGCGCGCAGGTGCGCTTCAGCGAAGGCGCGCCGACGGCGGAGGAACGCGAGGCGTTGGCCATTGCGCTGGACCTTGCCAACGAGGCGCTGCTGGCGATGCAGCCCGCGCCCACGCCCTAATTTGGCGACGCCTGTTTGCGGGCGAACCAGGCGACGGCGAGCAATATTCCCGCCAGCCCCAGCAGCGAACCGACCCGGGCCATGGCGTCGAGCCGGGTGAAGGCGAGGAACGCGACATAGACGCTGGTCGCCACTAAAATTCCCAGCCCGCACCAGCGCAGCAGCGGCTCGGCTCGGCGCGCGCCGAGCCAGAACGCGCCGCCGCCAAACAGCGCCCACGCCGCCGAATAGCTCCACAGCTCGCCGTCCATCGGCGGCAGGCCCGCCGCCAGCGCCGGTCCCTGGAAGAGGTAACGCACCGCCAGCGTCACCGCGACCAGCAGGTGGGCGACGCTCGCCAGCCGCGCCGCGTGCGCCAGATTTGTTTCAGCGCGCGCCGGCGCCGTCGCGCTCAGCCAGGCGGCCAGGCCGCAGGCGGCGAGGCTGGGCAACACGCTCGCGCGCGCCGGTTCCCACCCCCACCAGGGATTGAAGGCCAGCCACAGGCCCAGCCCAGCCCAGGCCAGCGCCGGCCATGCGGCGTTGGCGAAAAAGGCGCCGATGGTCGGGCGTTGCGCCGCCGCCCAGCGCGCACGAGCGCACACCAGCGCTAGCGGCCACAGGCAATGCACGTAACCCTCGATGCCGCGAAAGCCGGGCGCGTTCATGTTGGCGCCGTGGAACAGGTGGCGGATCTCCAAGCTCGCCCAGAAAAACGCCATGGCGATGCCGATTGCGGCGTAGGCGCGCGTTAGCGGGTGGTTGGTGGAGGCGCAGTCGCGCGCGGCGGCCAGCGCCAGCGCCGCCGGAGCGGCGTAGGCGAGCGCCAGCACGTTGAGCAGCGCCGGACCGGCGATCGCCGCCGGCGCCCAGCCCCACCATGGATTGAGTTCGACGCCATGCGAGAACAACGCCATGCCAAGCCCCGCCGCCAACAGCACATGGCCGCGCCAGCGGGCGATGAAACCAGCCCCAGCGCCGGCGCCGCGGGTAAGGATGTAGCCGGCGGCGATCAGCGTCAGCGCGCGCAACGCCGAGGCGGTGAGCGGGTCGAGCGGTGCTCCTTCGCCGCGCGCGAAGGCGTTCAGCGCCAGAAACACGCCGATGATCAGCGTCAGCACGCTGGCGGTGGCGAGCGCTTCGTGCACGCCGCGCCCGCGCGCGCGCGCCAGCCGCGCGGCCCACAACAGCAGCCCGGCGCTCGCCGCCAACAGCGCCAGCGCGCCCAAAAGCGGCATGGTTCCCGCTAGCGCGTAATCCCAAAACACCGGGGTCAGAGCATACGCCAGCGCCAACGTCGCGGCGCTGGGTGCGGCGTAGCGCAAAGCCCGCCAGCCGCGTTGCCCATAGCCCCAAGCCAGCGCCAGGCAAGCGAGTGCGCTCGCGCCGACGCTGAGCGGCGCGGTGAAGGCGGATTCCACCGCCAGCAACAGCACGATCGCGCCGGCGCCGGCCCAGGCATCGGTGGCGAGATCGCGGGTCTGGTCGGCCCCGTCGCGAGCGGCGCGGTCGGCGGCGGCGAACAGCAACGCCGCGCCCACCGACAGCGCGACCCAGGCCGCCGCGCCATGCCAATCCGGCCGGGTCGCCGCCGCCAGCGCGGTCAGCAGCGCAAGCCCCGCGGCGCCAGTGATCGCGGTTAGCGCGCGCGCGCTGTGGTGGGGGCGGGCTGCGAACGCGGCGATGGCGATTACCAGCCCCGCCAGCAATGCTCCGGCATAGAACGAACCGCCAAGCGGGCCGAGATAGAGGCGCTCGTAGGCATAACCCAAGAAACCTAACCCCAGGGCGCCAGCAGCAACGGTGAACACTTCGGCGCTGGCGACCCGTCCTCGCACCGCGTAGGCAGCCAGCGCGACATGGAACATGCCAATCAGCCCCGGGCCCAGCAGGCGCTCGGGCGGCGCCGCGGCGATCGCAAACCAGGTCCACAACAATAATACGCTGCTCATGCAAAGCGCGATCACCGGCCCGAGCGCGCGGGCGCGCTCCCAGTCGGGCGGCGCGGCGCTTTCTTGTTCGCGCGCGGCCAGCAGCACGCCGCCGACGCTGGCGAAGCTGACGAAGATCAGCGCCCGCCACACTTCGTCGGCCGCAATCGCCGCGGCGAACCAGAAATAGAGCCCCGCCAGCGCCGCCGCCGCGCTCCAGGCCCAGCGCCGGGCGATGGCCAGCGTGAACCCCGCCGCACTGACGCCGCAAACATAAAGCGTCAGCGCCGCCTCGGGCCAGGCGGAAAGCCCGGTCAGCGGCGGCGCGATCAGGGCGGCGGCGATGGCGAGCGCGCCAAGCGCCTGCCCGTGCAGGAACGACAGCGCGACCAGCAGCGCCGCGCAAAACGTCAGCAGCGCCGCCGCCACGGGCCAGCTGATGTAATTGTAGAGACCGTGCGCGGCCCAGGCGGTGGCGTAGAAAGCCGCCGCCCCGGCGCCGGCGCACAAGGCGGCGACCAGCGGATGGCCGGGTGGGCGCCTCACGCTGGATCGGCGCAAATGTTGGCTGAGGCCGATCAGGCCGGCGCCGAGCAACAGCGCCAAGCCAAGCCGCACCGGCGCGGTGATCCAGTTCCGCTCCGAGGCCAGCGACACCAGATAGATGCCCCCCAGCGCCAAAGCCGCGCCGCCGAGCCAGGCTAGTCCGTTCTCGGCCAGCCAGCTCTCGAACGGGCGCGCCCGCGGAGGCTCGGGCTTAGCGGCGGAGAGGGGCGGCGCGTCGCGCGTTGGCTCAGGGCGCGGCGTTTGCCGCGGCGCGGCGGCGGGCGCAAACGGTTCATCGTCGTTCGAGGCTTGCGGCAGCGGCGAATCCAGCAACAGCGGCTCTTCTTGCGGCACCGTGGCGGGGACCCAGATCGGTGGGGTCGGACTGGGCTCGGCGGGCATGGATGCGAGCCGGGTTTCGAGTTTGGCCAACTTACGGGTCAGTTGGTCGATGCGCAGCGTCTGGCGTCCCAGCCAAATAATCAGGCCGAAAATGAACAGCCATTCCATGCCGCTCCCCGCGCGCTTTCAGCCAAGGTCCCGCAAGGTGCGCCGCGGAGCAAGCAGCAGGCGCGCCCTTTCCCCAGGCGCGGGAGCCAGGGTTTGCGCGTTCGGCGCGCGCATGCTCAAAGGCGGGCCCATGGCTTATGTGTTCGACCCGCCGCAACCGGTATCCGTGGCGGTGCGCGGCGCCCAGGCGCGCTTTCCGGTGCGGCGGATTTTCTGCGTCGGTCGCAATTATGCCGACCACGTCCGCGAAATGGGCGCCGACCCCAGGACCGAAGCGCCGATGTTCTTCACCAAGCCAGCGGACGCTGTGGTCGAGAGCGGCGCGGCCATCGCCTACCCGCTCCACACCGCCAACTTGCACCACGAAGTCGAACTTGTGCTTGCGCTGGGCAAGGGCGGGGTGGGGATCGCGGAGGCTGAGGCGCTCGACCACATCTGGGGCTATGGCGTGGGCGTCGATCTCACCCGGCGCGACCGCCAGGGCGAGGCCAAGCAAGCCGGCGCGCCTTGGGACGTGGCCAAGGCGTTCGATGATTCGGCGCCGGTTGGCGCGCTGATTCCGGCGTCGGCTTGTGGACATCCCCGGTCCGGGCGCATCTGGCTTTCGGTCAACGGCGCAGTGAAGCAGGAGGGCGACCTCTCGCAAATGATCTGGAGCGCGCCCGAGATCGTCGCTGCGCTGTCGCGGTGCTGGCGGCTGCAGCCGGGCGATCTGGTGTTCACCGGCACGCCCGCCGGCGTGGGGGCCTTGAGCATCGGAGATCGGGTGGAATGCCGCGCCGAGGGGTTGGAGACGCTGGAATTCTCGATCGCGGCGCGTTGACAACCTCTCCCGCGCGGAAAGGGTCGCCGCGCCGCAGGCGGCTTGCCTATTTCGTCGAACGTTTGGGCGCGGTCTTTGCAGCCGCGCGCGGCTGCTTGGCCAACGCAAAGCTCTTGAGCACCGCGGCCATGCGTTGCGTGTGGCGCCCGCCGCGCGCGCGAAAAAACGCGACCACCCACGGCTCGACGCGAAGGCTCACGATCTGCTTGGGCGGCGCCTCGCCGGGCATGGTCCACTCGGCCGCATCCCAGAAACCCTGATCCAACTCGATCGTCTCCGCCTCCGCGCGAGGCGGCGTGACCTTACCCTTTGCCTTCATCGCTCGGATCTGCTTGAGCGATGCGCTTTTGATATTCGCGTTGACCATCTCTTCCTGCCTTCCAAGCGGTGATGAGCCGTCGCGCATCACCACGCCAAGTGTAAACAACAACATAGGCGACGCCATCGGCCATACCGAGCGCCTGGATGCGCGCCTCGCCGTACCCCTCGCGGTCATCAAAAGCCTCGATGACCGGGCGCTCGAAGATCAGCGCCGCGTCAAGGATGTCGATGCCGCGTTCCTCGATCAGGCGCTGGCGCTTAGGTTCGTCCCATTCAAACCGCATCGTATCACAAACGTATTACGAAATCAAATGTTTCCGAGCACAGCTACGGGCAGCACTGGACGGATTTGTCACCGCGGCCCACTCGCGCAAACCAGATCAGCGGGGGGCGTGCGACACCACTTTGCTGCGCCCAAAAAAATCGGCGCCAGCACCTGCCGGCGAGGGCGGAATGAAACGCATGCGCTCCCCTTGAACCACCGCGCTCCCCTCATCCGACCGCTGCGCGGCTGCTTTCACCCCGCATGGGGAGAAGGGCCCCTGGCCCACTCACCCCAACCGCCCTTGCGCCGCCCGCGCCGCGAGCTAGGTTGGCGGCCCCAAACCAGGAGGGGCGCCGCCCTTGAAGCCCACCGACATCAAGCATCCCGACTATTTCCACAAAGTGGTCGATTGCCAATGGGCGTGCCCCGCCCACACGCCGGTGCCGGAATATATCCGGCTGATCGCCGACCAGCGTTACACCGACGCCTACATGATCAATTGGAAGTCGAATGTGTTCCCGGGCATCCTCGGGCGCACTTGCGACCGCCCCTGCGAGCCGGCCTGCCGGCGGGTGCGGGTGGAGGCGCCCAACGCGAAGCCCGAGCCAGTGGCGATCTGCCGGCTGAAGCGGGTGGCCGCCGACAACAAGGGCGAGGTCGAGCATTTGCTTCCGCCGCTGGCGACGAAGAAAAACGGCAAGCGCGTCGCCTGCATCGGCGCGGGACCGGCTTCGCTGACGGTGGCGCGCGATCTCTTGCCGCTCGGCTACGAGGTGCACCTGTTCGATGGCGACAAGAAGGGCGGCGGCATGATCCGCACCCAGATCCCGCGCTTTCGTTTGCCCGAGAGCGTGATCGACGAGGAAGTGAACTACATCCTGCGCTACCAGCCGGTGACCCATTTCGGCGAGCGGGTGGAGAGCCTGAAGTCGTTCCTGGCGCAAGGCTGGGACGCGGTGTTCGTCGGCACCGGCGCCCCGCGCGGGCGCGACCTCAATCTGCCGGGCCAGAAGGAGGCCGCCGCCAATATCAATATCGGCATCGATTGGCTGTCCAGCGTCTCGTTCGAACACGTCGACAAAATCGGCAAGCGCGTGATCGTGCTGGGCGGGGGCAACACGGCGATGGATTGCTGCCGCACCTCGCGGCGCCTCGGCGGCGAGGACGTGAAAGTGATCGTCCGCTCCGGCTTCCAGGAAATGAAGGCCAGCCCCTGGGAAAAAGAGGACGCGATGCATGAAGGCATCCCGATCCTGAATTTCCTCTCGCCAAAGCAATTCACCCATAAGAACGGCAGGCTGACCGGGGTCAGCTTCACCAAGATGCATTGGCTGGAGGAGGGCGGCAAGAAGAAGCTCGTCCCCACCGGCGAGCCCGACGTGCATCACGAATGCGACGACGTGCTAATGGCGGTGGGCCAGGAGAATTCCTTCCCCTGGATCGAACGCGAAGTGGGCATGGAATTCGACAAATGGGACATGCCGGTTGTCGATGCGGTGACCATGCAATCGTCGATCCCGAACGTATTCTTCGGCGGCGATTCCGCTTTTGGGCCGAAGAACATCATCTGGGCGGTGGCGCACGGTCACGACGCCGCGGTGTCGATCGATCTGTTCCTGAACAAGAAGGACGTGCGCGCGAACCGCCCGCCGCCGGGCGTGTCGATGATGTCCACCAAGATGGGCATCCACGAATGGAGCTATGACAACGACGTCTCGCTCGATCTGCGCTACAAGGTGCCGCTGGTCGAGCCGGAAGTGGCGCTGCGCAATGTGAAGATCGAGGTCGAGAAGGGGTTCGATCCGCTGCTCGGCTTCAAGGAGGCGCAGCGCTGCCTCAATTGCGACGTGCAGACCGTGTTCGCCGCCGATCTCTGCATCGAGTGCGACGCCTGCGTCGATATCTGCCCGATGGATTGCAT
>JANNQT010000083.1:0-6663 GCA_031400895.1 Alphaproteobacteria bacterium
CCTCGCCGGCTCTTTTGTGTGGGACACCAAATGCTGCCGGCGAGCACGCCGGCGGTCCATAAGAGCGCATCATGATCCACGCTTCAATCCTCGATTCCATCGGCAATACGCCGCTAATCAAACTCAAGCGCGCGTCGGATCTCACCGGCTGCGCCATCCTCGGCAAAGCCGAGTTTCTCAATCCTGGACAATCGGTGAAGGATCGCGCCGCGCTGGCGATCGTCAACGACGCCGAGGCGAAAGGCCAATTGCGTCCGGGCGGGCTCGTCGTTGAAGGCACCGCCGGCAACACCGGCATTGGCCTCGCTTTGATCGGCGCGGCCAAAGGCTATCGCACCATCGTGGTGATGCCCAATACGCAAAGCCAGGAGAAGAAGGACGCGGTGATTGCGCTGGGGGCCGAGCTTGTGCAGGTTGACGCCGCGCCCGCCAGCAGCCCCAACCACTACACCCAAATCGCCAAACGCATCGCAGAGGAGCGCAACCGGAGCGAGCCGAACGGCGCCATCTGGGCCAACCAGTTCGATAACATCGCCAACCGCCAAGGCCACATCGACACCACCGCGCCCGAGATTTGGCGCGACACCGATGGCAAGGTCGATGTCTTCATCTGCGCGGTCGGTTCCGGCGGCACGCTGGGGGGCGTGAGCATGGGCCTGAAGGCGCGCAACAAGAACGTGGTCATCGCCATCGCCGATCCCGGCGGCGCGGCGCTCTACAATTGGTACAAAAACGGCGAACTGAAAGCCGAGGGAACGAGCATCACCGAAGGCATCGGCCAAGGCCGCGTCACCGCCAATCTTGAGGGCGTGATCGTCGATGAAGCTTATCGCATCGAGGACAAGAGTTGGCTGCCGGTGCTTTACGGCCTGATCCAGGAAGAGGGCCTGTGCCTCGGCGGCTCCTCGGCGCTGAACGTGCTCGGCGCTATCGAACTGGCGCGCACGCTCGGCCCAGGCAAGACCATCGTCACCATCCTCTGCGATTACGGCAACCGCTACATGTCGAAGCTGTTCAACCCAGAATTCCTGCGCTCGAAGGACCTGCCGACACCGCCTTGGCTTGCTTGACTGGCGCGCCTATGGTGCGGGCCAATTCCGGACTTGAGGGGATCGCCATGTACGTGCGTCATTTTTTCGCCCTTGCCGCACTGGCGCTGAGCGCTTGCGTCAGCGCTGGGTCGTCGGCGCCCGCGACGCCACTCCCGCCTGGGTTCGAGTTCCCGGTGCTCTCGGCCGAGGCGTTGTTGGCGCATGTGCGGGTGCTTTCTTCGGATCAATTCGAGGGCCGCGCGCCGGGCACGCCGGGCGAGCGGCTGACGCTTGACTACGTGTCGCGCGCTTACGCCGCCGCTGGTCTTCAACCTGGCGCGCGCGATGCGACCGGCCAGCCGTCGTGGTTCCAGGAGGTCCCCCTGGTCGCCGCGACGCTGACGCAAGCGCCGACGCTCACCATTTCCGGCCGCGACGGCGCGCGCCAGTATTCCTACGCCACGCAATTCTCGGCCTGGACCAAACGCCTGCAAGCGCGTGTTGAAGTCACCGACGCGCCGCTGGTGTTCGTCGGCTACGGCATCGTCGCGCCCGAGCTCGGCTGGAACGATTATGAGGGCGTCGATATGCGCGGCAAGATCGCCGTCATCCTGATCAACGACCCCGATTTCGAAACCGGCGACGACCGCGGTTTCGGCGGCCGCGCCATGACCTATTACGGGCGCTGGACCTACAAGTTCGAGGAAGCCGCGCGCCAGGGCGCGGCCGGCGGCATTATTGTACATGAAACCGCGCCGGCGGCGTATCCCTGGGCGGTGATCCAATCCTCCACCGGCAGCGCGCGCTGGGATATCGTGCGCGCCGACCGCGGCGCAGGTCGCGCCGGGTTCGAAGGCTGGATCAATAACGAGACCGCGATGGAGACCTTCCAGCGCGCGCGGCTCGATTTCAACGAATTGAAGCAGCGCGCGCAGCGGCGCGGCTTCCGGGCGGTGCGCATGAACCTGACCGGCTCGCTGGCGCTCGACACAAGCATCGAACAGCGCACCACTTACAACGTGGTTGGCGTGCTGCCGGGAACCGCGCGCGCCAACGAGACCATTATCTATTCCGCGCACTGGGACCATCTTGGCCGCTGCCCGCCGATCGACGGCGACGACATCTGCAACGGCGCGCTCGACAACGCCACCGGAACGGCCGCGTTGATCGAACTTGCCCGTCGCGCTTCCGCGCAGGGACGGCCACAGCGCAGCTTGGCGTTCATCGCGCTCACCGCCGAGGAGCAGGGCTTGCTCGGAGCGCTCTATTATCGTGACAACCCGGTGTTTCCCGCGCGCGACACGGTGGCGGCGATCAACATGGACGGCATCAATAATGCCGGGCCCACGCACGACATGGAAATCGTCGGCTACGGCAAGAGCGAAATGGATGATTTGATTACTCAGGCGCTGGCCGCCCAGGGGCGGCGGGTGGCGCCCGATTCAACGCCGGAGGCCGGCTATTTTTATCGCTCCGACCATCTGCACTTCGCCCAATTGGGCATCCCGGTGCTTTACACCTCGAACGGCATCGACATGGTGCTAGGCGGCGTCGAGCGCGGCAACGCGATCAACGCCGCTTACGTCGCCAACAATTATCATAAACCCTCCGACGAAGTGACCCCGGATTGGGACATGTCGGGCGGCGTGCAAGATCTGGAGGCGCTTTACGCGGTCGGGCGCGGGCTTGCCGATGGCGAGGCGTGGCCACAATGGCGCGCCAATGCCGAGTTCCGCGCCGCGCGCGCGGCCTCCGGCCGGTGACCGATGCTGAGAATTCACGGCTCTTCCGCCAGTGGCAATTGCCTGAAGGTGAAATGGGTCGCCGACTATCTCGGCCTCCCGCACCAATGGATCGAAGTCGATTCGTTTTCGGGGGCCACGCGCACACCTGAATTTCTGGCGCATAATCCGGCCGGGCAGGTCCCGGTCCTGGTGTTGGCCGATGGACGCGCCTTGGCGCAGTCGAACGCGATTATGCTGCATCTCGCGGAGGGTTCCGCTCTCATTCCCACGCACCCCTACAAGCGCGCCAAGATGTTCGAATGGTTGTTCTGGGAGCAATATAGCCACGAACCGGCCATCGCTGTGCGCATCGCGCGGTTGTTTTACCTGAAAACGCCGGAGGCCGATCTGGACCCAGCGCTGCTCGCCAAGGGCCAAGCGGCGTTGGCGCGCATGCAGCTGCAACTCGCCCAGACGCCCTTACTTGTCGGTTCAGCGCTAAGCCTCGCTGACGTTGCGCTGGTCGCTTATACCCGGGTGGCGCCTCGGGGCGGGTTCGATCTGGCTTCTTATCCCTCTGTGAAAGCTTGGGTTTCGCGTGTAGAGGGAATTCTAGGGCTGCCGCCGGGCGACTGAGACCCCGAGCGCGCGGCCCTGGCAAGGTGAGGGCGACGCAGGCTAGATTGGCCCGCCATCGGCGTCACAAGAGGGTTAGTTGGAAATCAGTCTCGATCTCTGGCGTGATTTAGCTCTGACCCTCGCCTTGTTCTTGGCCGTGGGTTTTTTCGCCCAATTGGTCGATGGCGCCGTGGGCATGGCCTATGGCGTCATCTCGTCGAGTGTCTTGTTGTTCTTCGGCGTGCCGCCGGCACAGGCCTCGGCGACCATCCACGCCGCCGAGTGCTTTACCACTGGGGCGTCAGGGCTCTCGCACATCGCCCACCGCAATATCGACTGGCGGCTTTTTTGGCGGCTGGCGCCTGCTGGCATCGTCGGCGGCATCCTCGGGGCGTACGTGCTCACGGGGTTCAAGCCAACCGGCTTCGAGGCAAGCCTCATCAAGGCGGTGGTGGTGGCGTATCTAGGCGTGATGGGCGCGTTGATGATGTGGCGGGCGCTCGGGCCGCAGAGGGATGAACCGCCTCATCTTAAGCATGTTGTCCCCCTCGGTGTGGTCGGTGGCTTTCTCGACGCCAGCGGCGGCGGCGGTTGGGGCCCGGTGGTGACATCGACCTTGCTTGGCCGCGGTCACGCCCCGCGTTACGCAATCGGCAGCGTTAACGCCGCGGAATTCTTCATCACCGTGGCGATCTCCGCGACCTTCATCGTGGCAATGGTGACGGGACGCACTTCCCTCGGCGATGCCGACAACGTCGCCAAGGGCGCGGCCGCGCTCATTGGTTTGGTGCTGGGCGGTGTGGTCGCCGCGCCGCTCGCTGGCTATGTCACCAAGCTGGCCCCGCCGCGCGTGCTGCTCGGCGCAGCGGCCATTTTGGTCGTTGCGCTATCGATATGGCAGGGCGTTCAGGTATGGCCCAGCTTGCTGGCGCAGCCGCTGGTGCAGCAATTCGCGCACACGATGGCGCTGCGTTAACCCAATTCTGCGCTTACTTGGGGTTTACCGGCGCGGGGGATACTCCGCGCCTGGGAGCGCCTTGCGTGGTCAATACGGTCAATTCTAGGGCGGCGCTGGCCTTCCTCAGCCAGTCGCAAACCGGCGCGACGGGGCTCGACGCCAGCTTGCTGTCGTCCTGGGCCGCGTCGCGCCGGGGCGCCAGCGCGGCCGCCGTCAAGGATGCCGGCGCCGATCCCAACGCACCGCTCGCGCCGGTGTGGACCCCAGGCATCTCGCCGAGCAGCGAGGCGCTGCTGCAGCGCTCGCTCGCGGGCAAGTCGTTCTTCGACACCAAGGCCAAGCTCTTCGCCGATCTCGGCGCCACGGGCGATTACCGGCGTCTGTTTACGCTGCATTCGGGGCTCTCAAGCTTGGAGGCGTTGGCGAAGGGAGCCGAGAACAGCAAGCTGGCCAGCCAGAAGACACGGATTGAGGCCGAGTTCGCGCGCGGCCTGAGCGAACTCAGCGCCTTCTTCGCCTCGCAGCAATTCGAAGACGTCCGCATGGCCCAAGGCGACCAGGTGGACGCGGCGCAGACCACCTTGGCGCTGCCGGTGAAATCGGAAGATTACCTCACTGGCGTCATGCACCGCGGCTCGCTCGCCACCACCGTCTCCGGTCTCGCCGCCGACGCGGCGTTCGAGATCGTGGCGGTGTCGGCTACGGGAACCGAGCGCCGCGTGGCGATTGATCTTGCCGAAATGGGCTCGATCCCGCGCTCGCTTGGGGCGGTGGTCAGTTTCATCAATGGCGAGCTTGCCGCGGCGGGGGCCAGTTCGCGCCTGGAAGCGGTGGACCAGACGCCGAAGACCACCAGGATCGTCGTCGGCGGGCAGGTCATCAACACCCGCTATACCGGGTCCAAACAATACGCGCTCAAGCTCGATGTGCGCGCCGGCGAGCAGGTCGCGTTCGAGCCGACAGCGCCAGCGCCAGCGTTTTACGCCATCGGCCAGACCAGCAAGGGCGCGCGGCTGGTCAAGCTGTCGGACGTGGGCGATGTCGCGGGCACGCCCGCGCAGCTGCAACGCCCGGGCGCGACCGCCGATCCGATCGGCGTACATATCGCCACCGGCTGGCTCGGCCCCGGCGCGCCTTACACCTCCGCGCCCGCCGGCGCTTACGAACAGCGCACCAACGCGCTCACCTCCGATGGCGCCAACAATTTCGAACTGGCGCTGCGCGCGGCGGGTGAAGCGGTGCTGAAGTTGAGTTTCGCCGACGGACGCGAATTGTCGGTCTCCACCGGTTGGCGCAGCGAAGATCTGGAAGCCTGGCGCACGCGCAGCGGCGAGAACGCCGACCGTGCGCTGCTCGACGATCTCGCCGAGCGCTTCACGCAATTGCTGCACGAGCAGGGCGTGGCGGCTGGCGTCGATGTCTGGGAAAGCGGCAGCGAACGCGGGCTCTCGTTCCAGAACGGCGACTTTGTGACGGTTGAGAGTTTCTCGGTGAGCGGGACAGCCGCGACTTTGGCGGCGATCGATCCCGCCGGCATGGTCGCCGGCTTGCGCGGGGGCGTGTTTGCGCGCCGGTTCGAAGCCGTCGCAATCGCCGGCGCGAGCACCCTGTTTGTGGGCAATCAGAGCTTCGTCCTCACCACCGAGGCGGGCGTGCAGGCGATCAGCATTGCCGGCGGCGTCGCCGGCATCGATGCGGCGACACTGGTCACGCAGCTGAACGAGCAATTGCGCGCCCACGGCATCGCCGCTGCCGCCTCCCTCTACGACGACGCGGGTTCGCTGGCCTTGCGCATCGATGCCCACCATAGCGTGACCGATGTCAGCGCCACCATAAATGGAACCGCGTTCGACCCGGCGCTGCGAGCGCCAGGCGCCTGGGCCAATGGCGGCTTGCCGGTTGCGAGCGCTGGCGCGCCGTTCGGCGATGGGGTGCGCAGCCGCGATGTCGCCGGCGGTTCGCCGCTGCTGACCTATACCGGTGCGATCGACCTCGAAATAGTGGTGGAAACGCCGGCGGGCGCGCGCACGGTCAGCGTTTCCGTCAGCGCCATCGAACGCGCTGGCGATCCCGATCCCGCCGCCGGCGAGTGGAGCAGCGCGTTCCAGGACCGGCTGGACGCCGCGCTGAACGCAGCGGGTGTTTATGTCGATGCGGAAGCTGCCGATCTGGTGCGCTGGTCGGCTAGCGAAGCGGCAGGCCATCGCATCGCCTCCATCAGCATCAACGGCGACACGCTGACGCTGAACGGGGCCGCGCCCGCGTTCGGGGCCTCGCGGGCGACCCTGCGGAACCTCGCCCAGCAACCCTTCGACACCACCACGTTGATCAG
>JANNQT010000084.1:0-28616 GCA_031400895.1 Alphaproteobacteria bacterium
GGCAGCGAACGGCAGGCTCAATCCGAACCTGCCATTGCAGCGCCTCCCGGGGGTGCCTTGTTGCAGGTGCGAAGGCGAACGGAAGGTTTGGATTGACCCCGCCGCCGGTCATATTGTGGCGACCCGGGCCGGATTGGCCCGTTGTGGACATTCGGCAACATGACCTGTCTGGGTCAGTGACATCCATCTCGCGCCGAGAGTCCGCCGTCGGCAACACCCCGCTTCCCGGGGAAAGGCCGTTTCCGCGATCGTCCTGGATTTCCATTTCCTCTAATCACGCTTAACTGTGGCCGCCTGGAGGGATCATGGACACTATGACCATTCTTGCGATCGCGATCGCGGTCGTGATCCTCGTCAGCACCATCGTCGTCTTCAATGCGCTGATCGCGAAGCCGAAGCGGACGGGAGAGAAAGCGCGATCTCACTTCCTCCACCCAGTGCTCGGAAGCGGCGAGACGCCATTTCAGTGGAATGCTAATGTGACGAGAAGCGCGAACAAGGACAGATCGCCATGCGGCAGGTGCGGCGTAGGACGCAAAGACTCATGACCGCGCACTGGGCCGCATGGGCAGTCTGCACCTTGGCGGCGTGATGACTGGGAAACGCGCCTTCGGCGTGGTCTTCAACGGCCCGCTGTCCGCGGTTTCCGCTCTTGTGAGCGTAGCAGCGGTCATGTTCGCTTGGTTTGCTTGGTCGTGGGTAGGATCTGACTCGAAAACTGACGCAGCGGATCGTGTAGGCGCGGTCGTGGCGGTGGTCGGACTTGTGGCGGCGGTCGGCGCGGTGATTGTGGCGCTACTCACTATCCACCAGCAACGGGTTGAGAACCGCCGTCAGCGGCAGATGGAGACACTTCATCTAGTAAACGAGCAATACGAAAATATTTTTGATGGCATCTACGAGTTGCGCGCGCGCGTCGCCAATCCGAGTGAGTTCGACGCGAACGACGTGCGGCGTGCATACAACCGTTTCTTCACGTCCTTGATGACGGGTTACCGGTATTATCGGCTGGACTTGATCCCGCGGGAGGATTTCCAGGAGTGGACGGCGACGCTGATCGGGAGGTTTGTCGAGAAGGAGTGCATCGTCCGCGCGGCACCGACTGAGCCGTGTGCGCTTACCGAACAATGGATTGAGTTTGACTCATGGGCGCGCGGTCCACGCACAGCGTTTCGAGCCTACATGAAGGCGGTGCGAGACGAGGCGGAAGCTACCTTGAAGTTACCCGAAGCACAGCGAAAGCCCGCTATCGTGGAGGCCGCGAAAAGAGTCGTGGACGCTATTCCGCCCTCCGAATGACGGCCCGCCGCGTTTTGATCTCCTCGGTCCGCAAGTCATGATATCCGGCAATGACCGATGTCGGCGACTTTGACCCGGTCGGCCTGGCGCGGCCTGACTGGCCGGTCTGGAGCGCCCCAGCCGGTCGTCACATTGTGGCTATCCGAGCCGGGATGGCCCTTTTCGGTCGCTCGCCCAAACCTCTGACAACGTCCGCTCGGTGGCGCAATCAGCAGGAGGCGTTTGCCTACGCGGCGTCCGATGCTTTGCGTGCGTGGTAGAATCGCATGGCGCGCTGGGCGGCATCGCGTGGAACCGCGCCATAAACACGACCAAATTCTTCGGCGTGAGCAACGCCGTTGGGCGCATCATCGACGAGCGTCGCAATCGTTACAAACAAGGCGCGTTCAATGTCAGCGGCGCGGCAGATCATAGCCAGCGCGTCGATATCCTGCCGTTGAATAATGGAACGCGTCGTATCGAAATCCAGACCGGTCAGCTCGGCCAAGCCGCAGACGAAGTGGTAGTGTTGTCCGTTGCGCCGCCATGAAACGATCAAGGCGGGCGTCAGCGCACCGCTAGCCCGCTTGCTCTGCACGACCTTCTTCGCTTCTAGGATCTCTTCGCCGTCTATGCCTGATCGGCCTTGCAGTCGCCGGCGTGTAACCCTCAACGCCTGGTCCAGAGTCCTTTGGTCTACCGCGGCGTTGCGAGCGAGAATGGCAGCGCGCAAACGCTGCTCCACCAGAAAATACAGTTCGTTGAGCAGATCGAGCGGCATGTCGGCGCGAGCTACAACAAGTGAATGCAAGTCCTGGTTCTTCCGCGCGCGTTCGATGACGCCCTCGAATGCCGACCGAGATAATTCCGCCCCGTTGTTACCGATCAGCTCACCGACAGCAGCGTCATCGCCTTCTTGAACGATGACCTCGCTTACCTGCTTGCTCACGCGCACCCGCTGTGCAGCTATGCGCGCGTGGGTTGCGCTGTGGGTTCGTATGAGGCGGACGAGGTCTTCATCACTAAGCGCCTGCGAACGACGGAGGACCGGTTCGGCTATTGGCAAGGCATGATTGGCTAGGTCGCGCATTAGCTGTACCGGCGCATCCGGTGCGTCCGCGAAGCGCTCTGCCAGTTCGATTAGAACGCCTTCTTGCATCCCGTCCGCGATGGTTACGAGAAGGTTATCGAGCATCGCGCACTGCGCCGTGCTTCGTTCCGCGCGTTTCTCAAAAAACAGCTCGGTTGCCACCCGCAACACCTCTCGGCGTTCGTCGCTGGTGCGTGCCGACGCCAGCTCCAAGAGCTGAACGAACCGAGAGTCCTTGACTGATGACATGCTGCAATCGGCACTGATGATAGCATAGCAACTGCTTTTGCCCGGTTAACGGGACACGCCAGTCGGGACGAGCCGAAGACGCCATCAGATGTTCAGCGCCAGAAATGCAGGGTACCGCCACCGGCGAGCTGGTTTAGAGGCAGTCGAGTGACGCATAACGGCGAAAAGCGTGAGGCCGGTCCAGAAGTGTGGGTGGCGGCTTTGAGGGCGCCTCCGGCCGGTCCTTTGTCCCCAGCGGCATTTGAAGCTCTGACACGACCTGAAGGAGAAGGGCCTCGCGCTGGCCTCGGTTCATCGGCTAGATTGTGCGCATGCGAGATACATCCACCCCCGCCAGCTGGCGCCCAGATTCTTGGAGGCGCCGGCCGGCCAAGCACATTTCGGCCGATTATCCCGATCCAGAACATTTATCCCGGGTCGAGCAGCAATTGCGCTCCTACCCCCCCTTGGTGTTCGCGGGCGAGGCGCGCAATTTGAAGGCGCGGCTGGCCGATGTCGCCGCCGGCAAGGCGTTTTTGCTCCAAGGCGGGGATTGCGCCGAGAGCTTCAAGGAATTCCACCCCGACAATATCCGCGACACCTTCCGCACCCTGATGGCGATGAGTGTTGTGTTGACGTTTGCCGGCTCAAAGCCGGTGGTGAAACTTGGCCGCATCGCCGGGCAATTCGCCAAGCCGCGCTCCTCGGCCACCGAGACCAAGGACGGGGTGACGCTGCCCTCCTATCGCGGAGACAATATCAACGGCACGGACTTTACCACCGAAGCGCGCATCCCCGATCCCGAGCGGTTGGTGAAGGCCTATTCGCAAGCGGCGGCCACCTTGAACCTGATCCGCGCCTTCGCCAACGGCGGTTACGCCGATCTGCACAATGTACATCGCTGGATGCTGGGCTTCGTCGAAGGCAGTACGCAGGGAAAGCGCTATCGTGAACTCGCCGACCGCATCACGGAATCGATCTCGTTCATGGAAGCCTGCGGCATCACGCCCCAGAGCGTGCCGCAGATGAAGCAGGTCGATGTCTACACCAGCCACGAAGCGCTGCTGCTCGGCTACGAGGAAGCGATGACGCGGGTGGATTCCACCAGCGGCGATTATTACGACACCAGTGCGCATTTTTTGTGGATCGGCGACCGCACACGCCAGCCGGATGGCGCGCATGTCGAGTTCGCCAAGGGGGTGAAGAATCCGCTCGGCTTGAAATGCGGGCCGAGCCTCGATCCCGACGAATTGCTGCGCCTTATCGATGTTTTGAACCCGGCCAACGAGCCTGGGCGGCTGACGCTGATCGCGCGCTTCGGCAGCGAGAAAGTCGAGCAGGGGCTGCCAAAGCTGGTGCGCGCCGTGGCGAAGGAAGGCGCCAGCGTGGTCTGGTCGTGCGATCCGATGCACGGCAACACGTTCGAGACCGCCAGCGGCTACAAGACCCGGCCGTTCGACCGCATCCTAAGCGAAGTGCGCGCGTTCATGAACATCCTTCCCGCCGAAGGCGCCTATCCCGGCGGCGTGCACGTGGAAATGACCGGCCAGCAAGTCACGGAATGTCTCGGCGGCGCAGCGGCCGTGACCGAGGAGGATCTGTCGAGCCGCTATCACACCCACTGCGATCCGCGCCTGAATGGCGCGCAAGCGATCGATCTGGCGTTTCTGATCGCGGAGCATTTGCGCGACGTGCGCGTCGGCGAAGCGCAAGCGAAGGCGGGATGATGCGCATTGCGGTTCAAATGGACCCCATCGACACGATGGTGGTGCAGCGTGACACGTCGCTCGCGCTAATGCTCGAGGCGCAGGCGCGCGGGCACGAAGTGTGGTGGTTTACGCCGAACGATGTGTTTTTCGATTGCGGCGTGGTGAAAGCGCGGGCGCGGCGGGTGTCGGTGTGGCTGAATGACGAAAAGCATTATGAAACGCACGAACATGCCGTGCGCGCGCTGGATGATTTCAACGTGATCCTGATCCGCCAGGACCCGCCGTTCGACATGGGCTATGTCTCCAACACTTATCTTTTGGAACTCACCAAGGCGCTGGTGCTCAATCCGCCGCGCGGCGTGCGTAACATCTCCGAAAAAATGTCGATCCTGCATTTCCCGGATCTGACGCCGAAAACTTGGGTTGGCCGCGATCGCGACGCGCTCACGGATTTCGCGCGCCGGTTCGACCAAGTGGTGCTGAAAGTGTTGTACCTCATGGGCGGCGACGGCGTGATCAAGCTGCGCGCCGCCGACGTCGATTTCCGCGCCCGCGCCGGCAAGTTCATGGAGGCAGCCGGGCGCGAACCGATCCTGGCGCAGGAATTCCTTCCCGCCGTGGCCGGCGGCGACAAGCGCTTGTTCGTGCTGGATGGCGAACCGTTCGGCGCCGTCAAACGCATGCCACAAGCGGGCGAGTTCCGCGCCAATCTGCATGCGGGCGGGGTGGCGCATGGCGCCAAGATCGACGCTGACGACCGGGCCATTGCCGCCGCCGTTGCGCCGCTGTTGAAGGCCGAAGGCATTCTGTTCGCAGGCCTCGACGTGATCGCCGGCAAGCTGATCGAAATCAACGTCACTTCGCCGACACTTGTACAAGAACTCAAACGTTTTTCGGGGTTGGACCTGCCGAAGGCGTTTTGGGATCGGGTGGAGTCGATGTTGAGCAAGCAAGACTAAACTCAGTCATTCCGGACGCGCGGAGCGCGATCCGGAACCCAGGGCAAACATGCAGTTCTACGATCCCCTGGGTTCCGGGTCTTGCTCCGCAAGGCCGGAATGACGGGGGTGAATGTGCGGGGGGTGTTGTGCTCACGCCGCGAACGCTATGATCAGCACCGCCGCGGCGATGTTGAGCCCAAATCCCACCGCCAGCATGCGTTTCAAACTCACCAGCCCCGAAGAATAGGCGATCGCGTTGGGCGCGGTGGCGACCGGCAGCATGAAGGCAAAGCTGGCGGCGAGGGCGACCGGGAACGCCAGAGCTTGCAGCGGCGTGTTGGTGGCGGCGGCGACGGCGGCGACCACCCGCAGCAACGAGGTCAGCGTCGCCACATTGCTGGCCAGTTCAGAAACCAGTATCGTCGTCACCACCAGCACGGCGACCAGCCCGAACGCGGAAACCCCATCCAGTCCCGCGATGCCATCGCCGATCCATTGCGCCAGGCCGGTCGCCTCCATCGCCGCCGCCAGCGAAAGCCCGCCGCCAAATAAAATGGCAATGCCCCAAGGAATGCGCTCTGCGGTGGGCCAATCCATCAGTTTCTCGCCATTGCCGCGTCCGGAAGGCACAAGAAACAGCGCCAGCGCGCCGACAATGGCAACGCCCGTGTCGGTGAGGCCGCCGAGTCCGGGCAGCTCAACCAGCAAGGTCCGCGTCATCCACGCCAGCGCCACCAGCGCAAACACAAGCCCGATGCGAAACTCGGGCCGCGTCACCGGGCCGAGCGCGGCCAGCGCCTGCTTCACCACCGCGCCGATTGCGTCGAACCGCGCATGCGCCATGCGCCCGAACAGCGGCAAGCACAAAAGCAGCCAGGCCAGCGGCAGCATCAGCAGCATGATCGGTATGGCCTTGGCCATCCAGTCGATGAAGGCGATGGGTTCACCTGCCTCGACGAAGAAGGTAAGCGCGATGCCGTTGGTGGGCGAGCCCACTGGGGTGCCGATGCCGCCAATAGTTGCCGCGTGCGCCACCCCCAGCATCAGCGCGCCGCCGAGCGCCAAGTCTGGCTTGCCGTCCGGCGAGAGCGCGCGCGCCGCGCCCAACGCGATCGGCGCCAGCATCAGCGTCGTCGCGGTGTTGGAGATCCACATCGAGATCAGCGCCGAGGCGCACATGAAGCCCGCGACCAAAGCCGCCGGCTTCCCGCCGGCGACCGAGACTATGGAGAGTGCGATGCGCTCATGCAGCCGCCAGTGCTCCACACACGCCGCCAGCATGAAGCCGCCGATGAACAGGAACACGATTTCGTTGGCGTAGGGGCTGGCCGCGTCCTTGATCGAGGCCACGCCCAACAGCGGCAGCGCCGCCAGCGGCAGCAGCGCGGTGGCCGAGATCGGGATCGCCTCGGTGACCCAGAAGACCACCATCAGCAGCGCCAGCGACACCACTCGCCAAGCCTCGGGTGACAGCCCCTCCGGCGGGGACAGCGCCTGTAGGCCAAGCGCCAAAGCCGGCCCCAGGATCAGCCCAACCCAGCGCCCAGCGCGGCCAAAGCCGGTCTGTTCGCCGGCGATTTCCTCAATGCTCATGCGCGCTCCCCCCCGGAATTGACACCGGCGCGCCCGCCTCATACCTCACGCCCGCGCCCTTGGAAGCCCCAGTGGCGGAATCGGTAGACGCAGCAGACTCAAAATCTGCCGTTCGCAAGGACGTGCCCGTTCGAGTCGGGCCTGGGGCACCATCCTGCTTCGCCCTCCGGGCTCGCGGGATTGGAGTTAGCTGAGCCTCTATGTCCAAGCATGCCCGAACCGTGCTAGCGGCGGGCTCATGCTGACCGGACTCAAATCCCGCACCCTAGAACTCGCCCGCAGCCCCAACGCCGAGCGGACGTTGTTTGCGATTTCGTTCGCGGAGAGTTCGTTCTTTCCGTTGCCGCCGGATTTGCTTTTGGGGCCGATGGCGGCGGCGGCGCCGGAGCGCTGGCTGCGCTATGCTCTGGTATGCACCATCGCCTCGGTGCTGGGCGGGCTGCTCGGCTACGCCATTGGCATGTTCCTGATGGATTCGGTCGGGCAGTCGATCATTGATTTCTTCGGATATGGTGGGCGGGTCGAGGACATGCGGGCCCTCTTCAGCGCCGACGAGGACAGGGGCCTGTGGCTGCAGGTCGGCATCGTGTTGCTGAAAGGCTTGACGCCGATCCCATTCAAGTTGGTGACAATCATGGCCGGCGCCATGCATTTTTCTTTGCCGATTTTCATAGCTACGTCGATCTTCACGCGCGGGCTACGCTTTCTGCTGGTGGCGTGGCTGTTCCAGCGCTTCGGCCCGGCGATCGCGCCAGTGTTGGAAAAGCGGCTCGGCCTGGTGCTGGTGATCGTGGCTTTAGTGATTGTCGCCGCCATTGTCGCGGTGCGCTTCCTGCACTGACGCGGCGGCGCGCCGCAGACAAAGCCCGCGATTTCAGGCTAGGATGGTGGGGATGACCCGATTGCGCCCCTTCTGGCCGCTGCTTACTTTGCTGTTTTCTGCCGCCATGCTGGCGGGCGCGCATGCGTTCGAGCGCTTCGGCGGTTTGCAGCCGTGTCCGCTCTGCCTGGATCAGCGCAACTGGCATTGGGGCGTGGCGGCGCTTTCGCTGGTGGCGTTTGCCGCGCTGCGCTTTCGCCCTGGCCTGGCGCGCTGGACGGCGGGGCTGATCGGAGCGGCGCTTGTGGGCGCCGCCGCGCAGGCGTTTTTCCACGTTGGGGTCGAGCAGGGCTGGGTCGTGTACCAATGCAGCACCGGAGCGGCAGGCAATGTCCGCACGCTCGACGCGATCCCCGATGGGCCGATCCACATCCCTTCCTGCGATGAAATTGCCTGGTCGTTGTGGGGTGTTTCCATAGCGGGATGGAACGCGTTTCTCTCCGCCGCCGCGGCGCTGGCGAGTTTCGCCGTCGCGTTCTGGCCGGGGGGCAAGCCATGAGCGCGCCGCCGATGCCGGGTCTCGGCGCGCGCGAACGCATGCTGGAGGAAATGATCCGCGTCGATCACGCCGGCGAGTTTGGCGCGGTACAGATTTATCGCGGCCAGCTGGCAGTGTTCTCGCGCATCGAGGGCAAGGCTCACGCCGGGCGCGTGATCGGCGAGATGGAGGCGGGGGAGGCCGAGCATTTGCGCGTGTTTGATCGCCTGCTCGCCGAACGCGGCGTAGCCCCGACGGTGATGGCGCCGCTCTGGCGCGTCGCCGGCTATGGCTTGGGCGCGCTCACCGCGCTGATGGGCGAACAGGCCGCGCACGCCTGCACCGAGGCGGTGGAGGAAGTGATCGAGCAACATTATGCGCGCCAGAGCGAGGCGCTCGACGGCGTTGACCGCGAATTGCAGCACATCGTCGATCGCTTCCGCGCCGAGGAAAGCGCCCACAAGCAAACCGCGATCGAGCAAGGCGCGCGCGATGCGCCCGGTTACCCGGTGCTATCGGCGCTGATCCGCTTCGGCTGCCGCGCCGCGATCCGCATCTCCGAGAAAATATGAACGCGCCGCCGCTCGTGCGTCCGGCCGACGCCGGCGAGCAAAGCGTGGTCGCCCAGGTGCTGACCGATGCGTTCCCCGACGAAGCAGGCTTGAACCACTGGCTGCGCCAAGGGCCGGCCAAGCAGCGCGCGCGGGCGAGATTTTTCGCCGCCGCGGTGCGCGAGATCGTGCACAAGCAGCGCGATCTCTGGTTGGCGGAAGCCGACGGCGAAGCCTTGGGCGCGGCGATCTGGTTGCGGCCGGGGCTAAAGGCCTTCGATTTTTCGTTGCTGCAACAAATCGCCACGGCGCCGCTGTTCCACGCCATCGCTGGCATCGGCGGCGCTATGCGCGGTCTGACGCTGGGCGCAAAGCTCGATGCGCTGCACGGCCGCGAGCCGCACGCGCATCTGGTGTTCCTGGGCGTGACGCCCGCGGCGCAAGGGCGCGGCATTGGCTCGGCCATGCTGAAGGCGACGCTGGCGCCACTCGACGTTGCTGGCGTGACGGCGCTGCTGGAGGCCACCACCGAGCGCAATGTGGCGCTCTATCGGCGTCATGGCTTCGAAGTTTCCGCGAACCTGATCTTGCCAGACCTGCACGTACGCATCATGACCCGCGCGCCGCGCGGCTAGAGTTCAATCTCGATTGCCACCGCCACGGAATCGCCGTGGCCGACGCCCGCCTTGCGCCGCACTTCGGCTTTCACCGGCAGCAGGAACGCCTTGCGCTTGGTGTCGAAGAACAGCGAGGTTTTCCAGCTGGCGGCGCCGATGGCGGCGGTGACGCGCAGCGAGCCGAAAGCGTTCATCATGCCCCCCGCCAAAGTGCGGATCTGCGCCGAGAGTTCGACCGGCGCGGTAATGAAATGCCAGGCCGCGTTGCCTTCATGGCGCCAGAGCTTGGCGGTGAATTGATAGCGCGGGCTCATCGGCCGGTTTTCTCTCCGGCGCCGATCTCGGCAACGTTCAAGGCGTCCGCCAGCCGCGCCTTGGCGCTGCCGGGTTGGAGCGGTTTCTGCTGGCTTTCGTGCGGCGCCCAGCCGGTGGCGGTGACGATCTCGAAGCTGGCGCGCACGCGTCCGTCGGCATCGCTGAAGCGCTCGCGGTAGATCGCGAAAGCGCGCGCGAGAATGCGCCGGCTTAAGTTGCGCGGGCGCTCGCGCAGCGCCGTGGTTTCGCCCATGGCGCGCAGATCGGCGAGGAGAAGCGCCGGTTCTGCGTAGCGTGCAATGACAACATCGCGGTCCGCCGCTGGCAGTGCGAAGTCGGCGCGCTGCAGCAGGTGCGCCAGGTCTTGCAGGCCGACGAACGGCCCCACCCGCAGGCTGGCGCCGCCGGTGATTTCCGTCTCTGCCGCGATCAGCGCCAACCGCAATTCATGCAGCGTGTCGCCGCCGAGCAGCGCCGCGAGCAGCAGGCCATCGGGCCGCAAGCAGCGGCGCAATTGGATCAGCGCGCCGGGCAGGTCGTTGACCCAGTGCAACAGCAGCGGCGAGACGATCAGGTCGAATGCGTCCTCCGCGAAGGGCAGATGTTCGAGATCGACCTGTACGTCGCCCGACGCCAAATCCGCCTCGATCACTTCGCCAATGCGGCCAGCGAGTTCAGGCCGGCGCGCAAGCGCTTGCGAAAACAACCCGCCGCCGCCCAGCGCGAGCGCTCGCTCAAAGCGGCGCGGAATTGCTTCGAGCCGCTCGGCCAGGTCTTCGGCGACGCGCCGATGCAGGAACGCGGCTTGGCGGAAACCCGGCGCAGCGCGGGTTTTCCGCAGCCGCGCGAGCCGCGAATCGAAAGGGCCGGAGATCGCCATGGCGGTGTCATACGCGCGGGCGCGCGCACGAAAAAGGGGCCGCCCGTCGCCGAGCGGCCCCTGATTTGGTTGGCGTGTCGGCCTATTGGGCCAGCAGCGGCCGGTTGAGCCGGCGTAGGCGCGGCTGGTCGGCGGCGGTTTGCGCCGAAGTCTGGCTCGCGGACGCTTGCGAACCGGCGGCTTGCGGCGCCGCCGGGCACGGAGTGCCACCGGAATTCATCGCCTCGCGCACGTCGTCATCGACGCAGAGCAGGGCGATGGCGGCGCGGTCAAAGCCCATGGCCATGAGTTCGCGCGAGTTCTTGAGCCGACGGCAATTGTCGTCGTGCCAAGTGGTGCCGAAGGAGAGGCCGAAGGTCATGCCCTGGGCGCCGATCGAGCTTGAGCCCATGCACGTGTCTTCGGTGGCGATGGTCGGCGCGGCGTAGGCGGTGGAAACCGGCGCGCGGGTAGCGCGGCCGTCACGTCCATCGCGTCCATCGCGGCCGGTATCGCCGTTCTGGCCGTTCTGACCGTTCTCGCCACTAGCGCCGTTCTGGCCGTTCTGGCCGTTCTCGCCACTGGCGCCATTGTAGCCGTTAGCGCCATTTGCGCCGTTGGCCCCATTCGCGCCGTTTGCGCCATTGAGGCCGCTGGCGCCGTTCTCGCCGTTGAAGCCGTTGACGCCATTAGCGCCGTTTGCGCCATTGAGGCCGCTGGCCCCGTTCTCACCGTTGAAGCCGTTGACGCCATTAGCGCCGTTGACCCCGTTCGCGCCATTGGCACCGTTCTCACCGTTGAAACCGTTGACGCCATTAGCGCCATTGACCCCGTTCGCGCCATTGGCGCCGTTCCCACCGTTGAAACCGTTGACGCCATTAACGCCATTGGCCCCATTGAGGCCGTTGGCGCCATTGGCCCCGTTCTCGCCGTTGAAGCCGTTGACGCCATTTGCGCCATTTAGGCCGTTGGCCCCGTTCTCGCCGTTGAAACCATTGGCGCCGTTGACGCCATTGGCCCCATTCAGGCCGTTCGCGCCGTTAAAGCCGTTGGCGCCGTTGAGACCATTGGCTCCGTTCTCGCCGTTGAAGCCATTAGAGCCATTGAGGCCGTTGGCGCCGTTCTCGCCGTTGAAGCCGTTGACGCCATTGGCGCCGTTGAGGCCGTTGGCCCCATTCTCGCCATTGAAGCCGTTGACGCCGTTGACGCCATTGGCGCCATTGGCCCCATTCTCGCCATTGAAGCCATTGACGCCGTTCACGCCGTTGGCCCCATTCAGACCGTTCGCGCCGTTCGCGCCATTGAGGCCATTGGCGCCATTTGCTCCGTTGAGCCCGTTCGCGCCGTTCGCGCCATTGAGGCCGTTTTCACCATTGAAGCCGTTCTGACCATTTGCACCGTTAAAGCCGTTCTGGCCGTCGCCGCCGTCTCCACCATTACCGCCGCCGCCGCCGTTGCCGCCGTGATGGCCGTTGCCATTGCCATTATCGTTGCTGGCGAGCGCCGGCGCCGTCATTGCAGCAAGCGCGATGGCGGTGCTGAGAAGCGCCGATTTGAATATACGCATGGTTAGTCCCCTATTAATCTGGGGTCCTGGATGCAGGGGCGGCGCCAGCAAATCTTCACCGCCTTGGCACGAAGCATTTATCCTGGGGCGAACTCTCAATTTGCCGGGGCGTGCGGCGCGAGCTTTGTCCCAATCTGGCGCCATGCCCCCAGCGCCCCACTTGTATTGGCGCCAGGGTCGTGCTCGCTGTCGCGCCATGAATGTCGCCCGCAAGCGGGGGCTCGCGTCCTGGGCCGCGGACCTGATCTGGCCACCGCGCTCGCTGCTGTCGGACGCGCTTGTCGATCGCCCAGGGGTGATCGAGCCGGCGCTGTGGGCGGAGCTGAGCTTCCTCGGCTCGCCGTTGTGCGCATGCTGCGGCTTTCCGCTGCCGAGCGACGAAGGCCCGCACGCGCGCTGCGCCGCCTGCGCCAGCCACAAACCGGCCTACGATACCGCCCGCGCCGCGCTTGGCTACGATGACCATGCGCGGCGTCTGGTTTTGGACCTGAAGCGCGGCGGTCGCCGCGACGGGCTGCCAGTGTTCGCGCGCTGGATGGCGTCGGCGGGGGCCGAAGCGCTGGCGAAGGCTGATTTTCTCGTCCCCACGCCGATGCATTGGACCCGGCTGGCGGCCCGCAGTTTTAACCAAGCCACCTGGCTGGCGCAGGCGCTCGCGCGCGCCAGCGGCAAGCCGTGGAAGCCAGGGGCGTTGACCCGGTTCAAGCGCCGCAAGAGCCAGGCGGGCCTATCCGCTTCGGAGCGGCGCCGCAACGTTGGCGGTGCGATTCGCGCCTCGGCGCGTTTCGAGGGCAAAATCATTGTCGTGGTGGACGATGTTTTCACCACCGGCGCGACTCTGGAAGCGTGCGGCCGTGCATTGCGCAAAGCTGGGGCTGCGGAAGTGCATGGCTTGACCCTGGCGCGGGTGATCAGGCCGACCGATATTACGCTCTGAGGAGAGATTGAGTCGGATGCCCCCAGTCACGGTCTATACCCGCGCCTTTTGCCCCTATTGCACGCGCGCGCTGTCCCTGCTCAAGCGCAAGGGCGCGGCGGTGACCGAGATCGACGCCACCTTCGATCACCACAAGAAGGACGAGATGGTGCAGCGTTCCGGCCGGCGCACGTTTCCCCAGATCTTCATCGGCGACACCCACGTCGGCGGCTGCGACGATTTGCATGCGCTTGAACACCGCGGCGGGCTCGATCCGCTGTTGAAGCGCGCCTGATGCGGAAGCTGCGCGTCGCGGCGGTGCAATTGCGCTGCGGGATCGAGCCGGCGGCCAACCGCGCGCACGCGCTGCCGTTCATCCGTGAGGCCGCCACCGCGGGCGCTCGCTTCATCGCCACACCCGAAAACACCTATCGCCTGGATCGCAACCGTGAGCGCGCGCTTGCCGCGGCCGGGCCGGAGCAAGGCGATGGCGAACTCGCCGCGTGGGCGCGGATTGCGCAAGAGTTTGGCGTGTGGCTGCTGCTCGGCTCGGCGGCGATCGCGACTGGCAGCGGCCCAGAGAGCATGAAGGTGTTCAACCGTTCGTTCCTGTACACTCCGGAAGGCAAAATCGCCGCGCGCTATGACAAGATCAATCTGTTCGACGTCACGCTCGGCGGCGGAGAGACCTATCGCGAGAGCGAGACGGTGGAGGGAGGCGCGCGCGCCGTGCTGACGGAGGGGCCGATGGGGGCAAAGATTGGCCTCAGCATCTGCTACGATCTGCGCTTTGCCCCGCTTTACACGGCTTATGCCAAAGCCGGCGCGGAGATCGTCACCGTACCCTCCGCCTTCACCGTGCCGACCGGCCAGGCGCACTGGGAAACGCTGCTGCGCGCGCGCGCGATCGAGACCGGCGCGTTTATCGTCGCCCCGGCGCAGGGCGGGCGCCATGACGATGGGCGCGCGACCTACGGGCATTCGCTGATCGCCGATCCGTGGGGCAAGATTGTCGCCAAACTCGACCATGACGAGCCGGGCTTCCTCGTCGCTGATCTCGACCTCGATCAGGTGGGCCAAGCGCGCGCGAAAATCCCCGCCTGGCAAGGCGGTCCGGAGTTTTCGGGACCATGATCCGCTACGACCTCCGCTGCGCCAATGGCGACGAGTTCGAAGCCTGGTTCGGCTCGATCGCCGATTACGACAAGCAGGCCGAGGCCGGCCAGGTGGAGTGTCCCCATTGCGGCTCCAAGCACGTGGAAAAAGCGCCGATGGCGCCGGCGGTGATCACCGGCCGCTCCAAGGAAAAGCAAAAGGAGCGCGCCGTAGCCATGGCGATGGCCGCGAAAGTGCGCGAGCACATCAAGGACAATTTCGACTATGTCGGCGACAAATTCGCCGACGAAGCCCGCAAGATGCATTCCGGCGAAAGCGAAGAACGCGCGATCTGGGGCGAAGCCACGCCGGAAGAAGCGCGTGAACTCGCCGAAGAAGGTATTCCCGCAGCGCCGTTGCCGCCGGAACTGGCGCCAACGCTTGAGCCGAAGAAGCTGAATTAGCGCGCCGATCGACGTCGCCTGGGGAGAAACCATGTTGAAGCTCAAACCCAATTGCGAATGCTGCAACCGTGATCTGGCGCCAGACAGCGACGCGCGCATCTGTTCGTTCGAATGCACCTTTTGCTCGGCCTGCGCCGAGGGCGTTCTCAAGGGCGTGTGCCCCAATTGCGGCGGCAATTTTGTTCCGCGTCCGATCCGGCCGCCGGAACTGTTGGTGAAATTTCCTGCTTCCCGCGAGCGGGCGGCGCGCGCAGACACGTGCGTCTGAAACCAACCGCCCCTAACCCTTGGACGCCCAATTCCGTCATTCCTGGGCGCCCGTAGGGCGGGCCCGGAATCTAAGCGGCGGTGGATTGCACCACGGGTGGCGATCCGCCAAAAAAACAGCGTGGCGTCCGTGGCGGCGGACGCCTCGCGTTCTTGCTTCCGGTCAGGGTTTAGCGCACGCGGCCCTCAAGCAGGGGACGCTCGCCGCGGCCGTCACGCCCGCCGTCCCAGCGGCCATCGCGCTCGCCGCGCCCGTCGCGCTCTCCGTCCCAGCGGCCGTCACGCTCGCCGCGGCCGTCGCGGTCTTCACGGAACATGCGGTCGTCGTTGTTGCTCCAGCCGCGCTCGTCGCGGTCGTAGTGACCGAAGCCACGGTAATTGCCGTCAAAACCGCGCGCCTGACGCCAGCCATAGCCGCGCATTTGCAGGTGCGGGGCGAAGATGCGGTCGATCGGCCGGCGGCTGCGACTGTCGAACACGAAGGTGACGCAGCCCCAGCGGTTGCAGCGATCCGTGTAGGTGTAAGTCAGGCCCGGTTGGAACCCGTACGGGCGGTCGAGCAGGCGGTAGAACATGCGGTCGTCGCGGTTGACGGTGAATTCGCGGCCGTTATTGCGGATGGTGATGCCGCGCCGGTAGTTGCGCTCGCCGCGATAATCGTCGTGATAGCCCCTATCCCAACCGCCGCCGCGATCGCGGCCGAAATCCTGGGCGGCGGCTGGCGCGGCCATGCCCGCCAGGGCCAAAGCGGCAAGGAGGCCGGCGAAAAGCTTGTTCTTCATGACACTTTCTCCTAGGGGCGCCTTACAACGCCGTAAGTTCAATCACCCTCGAAGTGGAGAATTGCATGCCGCACTTGAACCCAAGTTGAGCGCCGCGTTAGGATTGCCGCCAGGCGGGCAGGGGCCCGCGTTCACCAAAAACTAACCCTCCCGGACCACCGTCCAAGGTTCGGACGGCTCAAACAAGAAAGGGCCAGAATATGCCCGCTCGCTTGGTGTCAGTGATCAACATGAAGGGCGGCGTCGGCAAGTCGACGACCACCGTTTCGCTGGCGGAAACATTGGCGGTGCATCAGCGCCGCCGCGTGCTGATCATCGACCTCGACCCGCAAACCAACGCCTCGATCATGGTGGCGGGGCCCGACAAATGGAACAGCATGCGCGAAGCCGAGCGCACGCTCGATTTCTATTTCGAGTCCTACATCGTCCAGCAAAAGCCCAAGCCGTTCAAGCAATTGATCGAGCACAAGGTTAGCGATCTGAAGGGCAAGGCCGACGTGGCGCTGTGCGCTTCCGCGCCAGAGTTCCGCATCGTCGAGCGCGACATGATCGAGAGTTTCGTCAAGCGCGGTTTTCAGATCGACAATATCCAGAAATGGATCTGCGAACGCTTCGCCAACGGCATCAAGACCGTGATCAACGAATACGATTACATCCTGATCGATTGCCCCCCCGGCATCTCGCTGTTCGCGGAAGCGGCGTTGATCGCCGCCGACGCGGTGCTGGCGCCGAGCATTCCCGATTACGTGTCGCGGCTGGGGCTGATCTCTTTCCGCAAACGCGCGTTGCGGCTGATCAACGAACGCCGCGGCGGGCCTTCCCAGCTGATGGTGCTGGCCACCAAGTACGACGACACTTTCTCTCTGCACCGCTCGGAAGCGCAATTGCTCAAGGAAAATTTGGGCGAAGCCATGTTTGACGTGCGTATTCCCCAGCACGTCGATATCGCCAAGGCCGCCGAATGGTCCGACACCCCGCGCACGTTCGATCAGAAATACGGAGCGATGGCTTCGACCGTGGCCAAGCTCGGCGAGGAATTCCTCGCCAAGGTGGAGCGCAGCCAGGCCTTATGAGCCTCAACAAGACGCTTGACCGCCTGTTCGACGAAATTCGCCGCGAGGCGAAGCGCAATCCCGCTTTCGCCGACCGCCTGGACGCGGTGCTGCGGCTGCATGAATCGCGCCGCGAGGTGGAGGAGGCGGTGCTGGAGGCGGTGGTCCAGGAAGACCCCGCCCTCAACCCAGCCGGTCTTTACAAGCGCGAAGGCGAGGAGGCGCTGCAGGCGGCGCTGGCCGCGCAAGATCTGGAGGGGTTGCGGGCGCTGGTGGTCGAGCACAATCTCGATCCCAGCGGCGTCACACCGACGCTCACCCGCGAGGCTCTTGCCGCCCACGTGCTGGCGCAGGCAAAACGCCGCGCCGAGCGCGACGAGAAGATGTTCGAATATTGAGGCGCGGCGTGCGATACCAGCCTGCATGCCTGGGTTCACGCCGCGCCCCGCCCGCAATGAGGGCTAATTCCTAGGAAGCACACCCATGTCCAAAGTCCTCATCTCCGACGAACTCTCTCCCGCCGCGATCGATATATTCAAACGGCGCGGGCTCGAGGTGGATTTCAAGCCCGGGCTGAAGAAGGACGAATTGCTGGCGATTATCGCCCAGTATGACGGCCTCGCCGTGCGCTCCAACACTAAGGCGACAGCGGAAATCATCGCGGCGGCTAAAAATCTGAAGGTCATCGGCCGCGCCGGTATTGGCGTGGACAACATCGACATCCCCGCCGCCACGCAGCGCGGCATTGTGGTGATGAACACGCCGTTCGGCAATTCCATCACCACCGCCGAGCACGCGATTGCTTTGATGTTCGCCGCCGCGCGCCAGATCGCCGAAGCCAATGCATCGACCCAAGCCGGCAAGTGGGAAAAAAACCGCTTCATGGGCCGCGAACTCTACGCGAAAACGCTGGGGCTGATCGGCTGCGGCAATATTGGCGGTATCGTCGCTGACCGGGCGCTGGGGCTGAAGATGAAAGTGATCGCCTACGATCCGTTCCTCTCGCCGGACCGGGCGCTGGCGATTGGCGTTGAGAAAGTGGAGTTGGAGGAATTGCTGACGCGTGCCGATGTGATCTCGCTGCACGTGCCGATGACCGAGAAAACCAAGAACGTACTCAGCCGCGCTAATCTGGCCAAAACCAAGCGCGGCGTCATCCTCATCAACGCCGCGCGCGGGGGACTGGTGGACGAAGTTGCGCTGCGCGAATTGTTGGAAAGCGAGCATGTCGCGGCCGCCGCGTTCGACGTGTTCACGGTCGAGCCGGCCAAGGAAAACCCGCTGTTCGGCGCGCCGAATTTCATCGCCACCCCGCATCTGGGCGCCTCCACCAACGAAGCGCAGGAGAATGTGGCGCTGCAAGTGGCCGAGCAGATGAGCGATTATCTGATCACCGGCGCGGTCACCAACGCGCTCAACATGCCCTCGATCACGGCTGAGGAAGCGCCGCGCTTGAGACCTTACGCAGCGCTGGCGGAAAAGCTCGGCGCGTTTGCCGGACAAATCGCCGATGAGGGCCTGGAAGCGGTTGAGATCGAGTATGAGGGCGATGTCGCGCGCCTCAACACCAAGCCGCTCACCGCCACCGCGCTCGCGGGATTATTGCGGCCATTGCTGCAGGACGTGAACATCGTCTCGGCGCCGGCGCTGCTGCAACAGCGCGGTGTGCCGCTGACCGAATCCACGCGCGAACGCTCGCCCACTTATGATTCACTGATCCGCATCAAGGTGAAAACCGGCGGCAAATGGCGCACGGTGGCCGGCATTGTGGTGGCCGGCGTTCCGAAGATCGCTGAAGTCAAATCCATGCACCTGGAAGCGCCGTTCCATCCGGTGATGCTGTTCATCAACAATTCCGACAAACCCGGCTTCATCGGCGCGCTCGGCACGCTGCTCGGCGACGCGCAGATCAATATCGCGACGTTCCATCTCGGCCGCGAAGGCGAGGGCGCGGATGCAATCGCCCTGGTCGGCGTCGATCAAGTGGTGCCCGACGATGTGCTGGCGCAAATCAAGGCGCTGCCGCAGGTGCGCTATGCCAAGGTGTTGCGGTTCTGACACGCTTCCCATCACCGGCCCGCACGGGGTAGGGTTCGGCCCTAAAGCGGAGGGATTCCATGCGGGGAACGGCAACTGGACTGGCGGCGTTTGGCGCGGCGATGGCGCTCGCGCCAGGGGCGCAAGCTGGCGTGGACGAGGTCCATGTCGGGGCGATGGCACACAATATCTGCGTCACCGATTGCAAAAACGCCGACAAGGAATCCGGCCCCAATGTCGAGTTCCAGGTCTCGTTCGACTCGCCCGGCTTTCTGGGCTGGGCCGGTGCGCCGCAGCCTTATTTGATGGGCTCGCTCAACGCCGCCGGCGACACCAGCTTTGCCGGCGTGGGGCTGGAATGGCGCTGGGACTTCGCCGATGGCTGGGCGTTGGAACCCGGAATCGGCTACGTCGTGCACGATGGCGCGCTCGCCAATCCGTTCGCCAACGGCTCGCCGGAGGCCGCGGCATACGCCGAGGAGAACGTGCTGCTCGGCTCGCGCGATCTGTTCCGCACCTCCATCGGCCTGACCCGCGATTTCGCCGGCCCCTGGGAAGCGCAGCTGTTTTTCGAGCACTTGAGCCACGGCCAAATCCTAGGCGAAGGGCGCAACCAAGGCATGGATCAGCTGGGGTTGCGGCTGGGGTACAAGTTCGGGGAGTGAGATCGTCGGGGGCCGGCTTGACGCGCGCGCGCGAAGCAGACACGCCACGCGCGTAAGGAGCCGCCATGTCCGCAGTCGTCGTTGTCGGCGCCCAATGGGGCGACGAGGGTAAGGGCAAGATCGTCGACTGGTTGTGCCATCGCGCCGATGTGGTGGTGCGGTTCCAAGGCGGGCACAATGCCGGCCATACTTTGGTGGTCGGCAACACCACCTACAAGTTGGCGCTGTTGCCCTCGGGCGTGGTGCAGGGAAAACTCTCCATCATCGGCAATGGCGTGGTGGTCGATCCCTGGGCGCTGGTGGAGGAAATCGCCAGGATCGAGGCGCAAGGCGTGCGCATCACGCCGGAAAAACTGGTGCTCTCGGATCAGGCTTGCCTGATCCTGCCGTTCCACCGCGACCTGGACGCCGCGCGCGAAGCGCAGGCGGGCGCGGCCTCCATCGGCACCACCAAACGCGGCATCGGCCCGGCGTACGAGGACAAAGTCGGCCGCCGCGCGCTGCGCGTTGCCGACCTTGCCGATGCCGAAGCCATTGCCTGGAAGATCGAGCGCCTCACCGCGCACCACAATGCGCTGCGGCGCGGGCTTGAATTGCCGGAGATAAATGTCTCTGCGCTGAAGGCCGAGCTGGCGGCGGTGGCGCCGAAGGTGTTGCCCTACGCGCAGCCGGCCTGGCGCGTGCTCAATGCCGCGTTCGAGGATTCCAAGCGCGTTCTGTTCGAGGGCGCGCAGGGCGTGCTGCTGGATATCGATCACGGCACCTATCCGTTCGTCACTTCCTCCAACGTGGTGGCCGGGCAAGCGGCGGCGGGATCGGGCGTCGGGCCGCGCGCGATTACTTACGTGCTGGGCCTAGTGAAGGCGTACACAACGCGCGTCGGCGCGGGGCCGTTTCCGACGGAATTGCACGACGCCATCGGTAAAAAACTCGGCGAGATCGGCCACGAATTCGGCACCAACACAGGCCGTCCGCGCCGCTGCGGCTGGTTTGATGCGGTGCTGGTGGCCCAATCGATCACGCTCTCGGGCGCCGACGGCATCGCCCTGACCAAGCTCGACGTGCTCGATGATTTCGACGAAATCAAAATCTGCACCGGCTACAAACTCGGCGGACGCACGCTGGATTATTTCCCCGCCGCGCTGAAGGAACAACAAGCGGTGGTTCCAATCTACGAGACCCTCGAAGGCTGGAAAGCGGCCACCCGCGGCGTGCGTTCCTCGCGCGATCTCCCCGCCAAAGCCATAAAATACATCCGCCGCATCGAGGAACTGATCGGCTGCCCGGCGGCTTTGGTGTCGACTTCGCCGGAGCGCGACGATGTGATCTTGATGCGCGATCCGTTTAAGGCTTAGCGGGGCGGGGCTGGGACCACTTACAGCCGGTCTCCGGCGCCGCGCGCCCAGCAGGTTTGATGTTCATTCTCAGCCCCCGCTCACGAGGCCCGCGCTAGCGCTGCGACCAGAGATTTTTCGTTCGCCCGGTCGCCGTTTTTCCGTCTCTTTGTTATGCCGCGACCGCATCGTTCTTGAAGCGCACCCGGATCAGCCAAAAAATCATCAGCCCAAGCACGAGAAAAGGCGGCGTGAACAGCACGATGATCGGCCTTATTTCGCGAATGAATTCCGGGAAAAACTGAAGCTGTCCCGGGAAAAACGAGCCGACCGCGATAAATAATCCAAGGTGCATGCGCCAAAGGTGGCGGGCGAGGCGCGGTATGCCGGAGATGCCGCGGCGCAGGATCACGCTCAGGTCCAGGATGCAGCACAACGCCACGACCGTTGCGAATGTGTAGGCGGGGATGCCGCCTAAAAGCGCAGTCCCATTCCGCACCGAATCGAAGGCGCCATAGAAGGCAATGGCGGCGCCGACTGCTGCGAACACGCATGCGCCAAGCTCGAAAAGACCAGTTTCTCCCTGCTTGCGTTTAACCGTCATCCAAGCCGTCGCGACCAGGTAGAGGGTCAGAACGCCGGCGATGACATTGCCGGTCTCGGACCTCGCGTAGCCTAAATAGGCGCCGCTCGCTCCGAGGATCAGCATCGCAATGAAGAACACGGTTCCCGCGGCGCGATGCAGGCGCTCGCCTTTGGGCGCAATCAATGCGGTCGCACCAGCGAGCATTGCGATGCCCCCCGCGCTGGCGTGAAAGATCACTTCGGGCGTCATCCCCATGAAAACTCCGCGTCAACTGTCGCAGCACATCGAAGCACGATACGAGTTTATCGAAAAACAGTAATACGTCAAGCCGCAATGGCCGTTGGTCAAAGAACTGGTCGCCTTGAAATTTTTCCTTAGCTATGTTAGCTAACATCATGGGCAAGCTCATCGTCAACGTCCACGAAGCCAAGACGCAGCTTTCGCGCCTGATTGAGCGCGTGCTGGCGGGGGATGAGGTCACCATTGCGCGCGCTGGGGTGCCGGCGGTGGTGCTGTCGCCGGCGCCGCCTGCGGAAAAGCCCAAGCGTCCGCGTGGGGTGCTGCGCGGGCAGATTTGGGAGGCGCCGGATTGCTGGGACGACGATCCCGAGATCGAGGCGCTGTTCGACGGCTCGGAAAAAAATGTCTGGCCTAAATGATCCTTATCGATAGCCATGTCTTGCTCTGGCGCATCGACGATATTGCGCAAAAACTATCTCCGGTCGATGAAGCCCTGATCGACGATCCGGCCACGAGAGTCTTTGCCTCCATCGCCTCGCTCTGGGAACTCGCGATCAAGGCAGGCAAGGGAAAGCTGAAATTGCCGCCCAATTTTCGCGACAAAATCGCCGAGGCTGGCATCGAAGTGCTGGAGATCAGCGCCGAGCATGCCTTGGCTGTCGCCGCGCTGCCGCGCCTGCATGGCGATCCGTTTGACCGCATGCTAGTGGTGCAGGCGCTGGCCCGAAAGCTTACGCTGATGACCCGCGACAAGAAATTGGCGGATTATGGCGTGCGGGTTCACGCTGTTTGAGGAGACGCGCATGACGGCTGAACCAGAAGGCAAGCCTCGTTTTCCCCGTTTCAGCCTCGAGCAGGCGCGGGCGCGGCTTAAGCAGGCGGCCTCGAAGTCCGAGCACCTGTTTTCGCGCGCCTGGGGATTGGTGACCAGTCCCAAGGCCGAATGGGAGCAGATCCGGGCCGAAGAAACCACCATCCCCAATATCCTGATCGGCTATGTCGCGCCGTTGGCGGCGATCCCGCCGCTGGCGGACTTGATCGGCGGCTTCGTCATGGGCGCGAGCCTGGGCGAGTTCGGCACGCGCCTGGTCGGGGCGATCGTCGCCTGGATTGTTGGCGTCGGCATGGTCTATCTGCTCGGCCTGGTCATCAACGCCACCGCCGAGAATTTCGATTCGGTGCGCGACGAACTCGCCGCCCAGAAGCTCGCTGCTTATTCGCTGACGCCGTTCTTCCTCTCGACTCTGTTGCTAATCTGGCCGCCCTTGCTTTGGATACCGGTGCTGGCGCTGGGGCTGATGGTGTATTTGATCTATTGCGGCGCGCCCATTTTGATGCGCACGCGCGAGGAGCGAGCCTTGGCCTACACCGCCACGGTGACCATCGCCGCTATCGTCACCTTCGCCATCCAGATGTCGGTCGCCGGCTGCATGACCTAAGCGTGCGGGAAGCAGGACGCATGTTGCTACGACTCACCTTCGCCGCCGCGCTTGTGTTGGCGGCTTGCGCGGCGCAGCCGAGGCCGAACGCGCCGGCGGCGCGCTTTGCCGTCGCCAGCGTGGCCGAGGGCGCGGCGATTTTCTCGGCCGAGGACGAGTTCACGGCGGTGCTGACCCCGGCCGACATTTCCATCCGCGTGCGCCGCGCCGGCGGCGCGCTAGCGGAACTGCGCCAAGTCTACGCTGAAGCGCCGAGGCCGTGGGGCGCGGCAGAGCGGGCCCGGCTCGAGGCTATGTTCGCGCGTCGCGCCGCCCAGCTTGCGCGCTTGGCGCATCTGCTGCCGGCGCGGGTGCTGCTGGTGAAGAGCTCGGGCGCCGCCGACACCGCGCTGCCGCACACGCGCGGGGCGGCGATCAATATGGGTCCGACCCTGCCGGCCAACGAGGCCGAGTTGGACAGTTTGTTCTTCCATGAACTCTTCCACGTGCTCTCGCGCCACAATTCCGCGCGCCACGATGAGATGTACGCGCTGGTGGGATTTGAGCCCTGCGCGCTGCTGCTGCCGGACGACGTGCGCGCGCGCACCATCACCAACCCAGACGCGCCCTTGTTGCTGCACGCTACGCCGTTTGGCGCGGAGGGGCGTCTAGTGGCGCCGGTGCTGTTCGCTGAGCCGCCGGTCTACGATGGCGCCCATCCCAATTTCGCCGATTATTTCGAGCTGCGGTTTCTGGTGTTCGAGCGCACCGAAGCCGGCTGCGCGCCGGTGCTGGCCGCGGGCGCGCCGCTGTCGCTTGCCCCGCGCGAGGCGGTGGAAGCGATCTTCGCCGGCGCCGGGCGAAACACCAATTATGTGTTGCACCCGGAAGAATTGCTGGCCGACAATTTCGCCCAGCTGATGATGGGCCGCCAACACGCGCCGAGCCCCGAAGTGCAAGCGCGGCTCGCCGCCTGGCTCGGGCTCGTCCCATGACGCTCAGCTTCGATTTTTATTTCTCCTTTCGCAGTCCCTATTCCTATCTGGCGACGCCCCAGGTGGAAGCGATGCTGGCGCGCTACGATCTCGCCGCGCGGATGCGCATCGTCACGCCGATCGCGCTGCGCATTCCGGGCTTCTTCAAGCAGGTCAATCCCCTGTGGCCGCCTTACCTGCTGCGTGACACCTTCCGCATCGCCCAGATGCACGCCATCCCCTATCGCTGGCCGCGGCCCGATCCGATCTTCATGGACCACGCAGCCGGCGAGGTTGCCGCTGAACAGCCCTTTATCTGGCGCGTAAGCCGGCTCGGCGTGGCGGCGGCGCGCGCGGGCAAGGGCTTTGGCTTCGTCCGCGCCGCCGCGCACGCGATCTGGTCGGGCGAGGTCGATAATTGGCACGAAGGCGAGCACCTCACGCGCTCACTCCAATCCGCCGGCCTCGACGCCGCCGCGATCGAAGCCAGCGCGGCGTGTGACCAGGCCGACCTCGACGCTGAGATCGCCAGCAACGAAGCCGCGCAGAAAAACGCCGGCCATTGGGGCGTGCCGCTGTTCGTGTTCAACGACGAACCCTTCTTCGGTCAGGACCGCCTGGATCATCTGCTGTGGCGGCTGCGGCAGGCGGGGCTGCAGGAGCGGGGCTGATGCTGCTGTTCACCCATCCGGCCATGCTGGCGCACGAACCGCCGCGCGGGCACGCGGAGCGGCCCGAGCGGTTGGAGGCGGTGCTTGCCGGCTTGGAGCGCTTGTCGCTGACGCGCCGCGAAGCGCCGCTGGCGACCAGGGAGGCGCTCACCCGCGTGCATCCCGCGCGGGTTGTCGAGGCGCTTGAGCAAGCGTTCGCCGAGGCGCGCGAGGCGCGCGTGCGGCTCGATCCCGATACTTTCCTCTCCTCCGGTTCGCGCGAGGCGGCTTACCGCGCCGCTGGCGCTTGCGTGGCCGCAATCGACGCGGTGCTGGCGGGTGAGGACGAGATGGCGTTCTGCGCCGTGCGCCCGCCGGGCCACCACGCCGAACCCACCGCGCCGATGGGGTTTTGCATCTTCAACAATGTCGCAATCGCCGCGCTGCATGCGCTGGAGGCGCACGGGCTGAAGCGCGTCGCCGTGGTCGATTTCGACGTCCATCACGGCAACGGCACCCAAACCGTCGCCGAGCGCGAGCCGCGGCTTATGTTCGCCTCCACCCACCAGGCCCCGCTCTATCCCGGCACCGGCGCCGCCAACGAGCGCGGCATCGACGGCAATGTCGTCAATGCGCCTTTGCCCGCGGGCGCTGGCAGCCTGGAATGGCGCGCGGCGATGGAGGCGAAGCTGCTGCCGGCGATCGATGCTTTCGCCCCCGAACTGATCCTGGTCTCGGCCGGGTTCGACGCCCACAGGGCCGATCCGCTGGCGCAAATGGAGCTGGCGGAGGCCGATTTCGCATGGGTGGGGCAGAGGCTGCGCGCGCTCGCCTTACAACATTGCAAGGGTATGCTTGTCTCGACTCTTGAGGGCGGTTACGACTTGGCCGCGCTCGCCAGTTCGGCTCACGCCTATCTGGAGGCGCTTCAGCGCGGCTAGATCCCGCTCACGGGGAGAGGGCGAGCAGCTCGTGCGAAGGATCGCGACGACCATGGCGCCCGAGGAGACGCTTGATCGCCGTTCGGCAAACCGGATCGGTTCGATCGTAATCGCACGGCATGGGAGGCCGCACGCCGACCGCAGGGTGTGGATCGACCGCGACGGCTATCGCCAATGGTGGGCGGCCTATGACCGCGCCAATCTCCATCCCGAGGAAGTCGCCCCGCCAGCGCTGCTGGCGCTGGCCGCCAAGGCCGACATGGTGTTTTCCTCCACATTGCCGCGCGCGCTGCATACCGCGCAACTGGCCGCCCCCGGCCGCGACATTGTCAGCGACCCGGTTTTTGTCGAAGCGCCGCTACCGCCGCCGCCGCTGGCCGGCAAGCGTCGCCCCGGCCATTGGGGGGTGTGGGCGCGGATCACCTGGTGGTTCGGCCGTCACGAGGACAAGGAGAGCCGCCAACAGGCCGAATTGCGCGCCGAGGCGGCGGTGGCGACGCTAACCGCCCAGGCGCTGCGCGGGCAAAACGTGCTGCTGTGCGCCCACGGCTGGTTTAACCGCATGATGCGCCCGGTGCTGCGCGCCCAAGGCTGGCGCGAAGTGGAAAACACCGGCGATTCCTATTGGTCCTACCGGCGCTACGAAAAACGCCGATAGCGCCCCTATTCCCTTATTCCCCGAGAGTTATTACCTTAAGCGCGATGAGCCGAGAAGCTGCCGACCCCGCCCAACTCCCGTTCGAGGAAGCCTTGGCAGAATTGGAGAAAATCGTCGCCCATCTGGAGCGGGGCGATGTGCCGTTGGCGGATTCGATTCGCATCTATAAGCGAGGCGCGGCGCTGAAGGCCCGTTGCGAGGGCCAATTGAAGGACGCCCAGCTCGAGATTGACCAAATCGTGATGGGTCCCGAAGGCCCCCGCGCCGAGCCCGCGAAGCTCGGATAAAAATGGGAAGAGAAACGCCGATGTCAGACGACCCCAAATCCAATGCCCGCCTGCCGCTGATCCCATTCGAGGACTTCCTCAAGGTCGACATCCGGCTTGGCACCATCGTCGATGCGCGCATTTTCGAGGAGGCCAAGAAGGCCGCCTACCAGCTGTGGATCGATTTCGGCGAACCGCTCGGGATCAAGAAATCCTCCGCCCAGGCGGTGCAGAATTACGATCTCGGCGAATTGCTCGGCAGGCGCGTCGCCGCGGTGGTGAATTTCGAGCCCAAGCAGATCGGCAAATTCATGAGCGAAGTGCTGTGCCTGGGCTTTCCCGACCGCAACGGCGAAGTGGTGCTGCTGAACCTCGACCGCCCGGCGACGACGGGGGGGCGGCTGTTCTGAGCACGCGGACCATTTCGTCCCTCAAAATGGAGGACGGGCCGTTCTATCGCGACTGGGCCTGGAGCGCGCCTTCCGCGACGTGCAGGCCGCGCGCTTTCATCCGCTGCAGGAAAAACAGCAAGCGCGCTATGCGGGCCGGTATGCATTGGGCCTTGATATCGACGGGTGAGGCTTAAAACGGCCACCAGGAATTGAGCCGGCCCTCGCAGCGATCGAGTTGGGCCTGATAGGTGGCGTAATAGCCGGCCACCCGGTCGGCGGCGGCGTTGAGGGTGCGATTGCCGCGATAGGCGCCGCGCGAAAAGCCGCCGCGGCCTTCGTGATAGGCCAGATAATGGCTGCGGGCATCGGTGAAGGCGAGGCCCAGTTCGCGCCGCGAGCGGCCAACGTACCAGGCGACGAAATCGGCGGCGTCGCGGAACTCGTCGCGGTCGACGCCGCTGTCGCCAACCGCGCGCTCGTACTCGGCCCAGGTGGATTCCAGCGCTTGCGCATAACCCATGGCGCTTGAAGGGCGCCGTCCTGGGATGAACAGAAAGCCGCGTCCGCGCGCGGGCCGGGCGTTGTGGTCGAAGCCGCTCTCCTGGCGGATAATGGCCAGCACCAAAGCCGGCGGCGCGCCCCAGCGGCGCTGCGAACGCCGCACCGAACTCCACCAGCTGTCGTGCTGCTCGAAGATGGCGCAGGCGTCGCTCGGCTCATCCGGCGGCGCGGTGGAAACGCAAGCGCTGAGCGCGGCGGCGGAAAGGAGGAAGGCGCGGCGATGCATGTCGCGCAAATACTACTTTGCCTTTTTCTTCTTGATCGCCGAAGCGATCGACCAGATGTGACCGAACGGGTCGCGGATCATGCCGAAACGGTCGCCCCAGAATTGGTCGGCCAGCGGCATCACCGCCTTGGCCCCGGCCTCGGCCGCGCGCGCCCACCATTTGTCGGCATCGTCGACCTGTAGGTGCACCGACACCGTGGAGGTCTTCACATTCGGCGGCGGCACCGTTACCGGGTCGCCGAATTCGGCAAACTCATCGGAAAGCATCAGCTCGCCGCCATTGATCAGCAGCGTCGCGTGCATCAGCCGCTTCTTGTCGTCGGCCTCCATCAACATCCGCACTTTCGCGCCGAACGCCTTCTTGTAGAATTCCACCGCCGCCTTGGCGCCGCTCACCTTCAGATAGGGCGAGAGCGGGGAAAACTCCTTGGCGCTGAGCTTGCCGCGCTTGGTTGGCTGTTTCGGCATTTTCGGGGCTTTGGCGGCCTTCTTGGCGGTTTTTTTCGCGGCGTTCTTGGCTTTCGCGGCCATGGGGGATTCTCCTCGGGTTTGCCGAAGTGTTCGCGCCGCCGCGCCGTCATGGCAAGCGGCTTTGCGACACATGACCAAACAGAAAGAGAAAAGCGCTCAGACGGCCTTCAAATGCGCCCACGCCAGCGCGCCCAGTCCCCAAAGGGCGAGCGAGAACTCAAGCGGCATGCCGACCAAGGCGGCGGCCAGCCCGGCGGCGCCGAACGCGGTCCCGATCAACCGCCGATAGCCCTGCTTGCGCGCCAGCAGGGCTTCGGCCTCTCGGCTGCTCTGAGCTAGGAACGAGGGGCTCGCCATGGGTGTAGCTTGGCCGAACAAGTTTGCGGGCGGCTTAAGCAAGTTGGTGAACGGGAACGCAACAGCCCCGGACCGCCGGCTTCCAGCCGGCATACGGTGTTTCCACCACCCAGGCCTGGGCAGGCTGAAACACCGTATGCCGGCTGGAAGCCGGCGGT